>DASTDH010000186.1:0-3133 GCA_035710445.1 Chthoniobacterales bacterium | reverse complement strand
CCCTGCGGATATGCTGCAGCGCGGCATTAGTGACGATGCGGGTCGCCCAGGTCAGGAAATCGGCCCGTCGCTGAAATCGATTTAAGTGTTTAAACGCCGCAAGCATTGCTTCCTGTACCGCGTCTTCAGCGTCCTGGGGTCTGGCAAGAATACGTAATGCCTGGTAATAGAGGCGGCCGCGGCAAGACTCAAACAAAAGGTTGAGAGATTCCGGGTCCCCTGTCTGTGCCCGGACTAACAAAAGTTCTCTTTCTCTGGCAGAAATGCCTGATCCCTCGTGCTTCAACGCTCCCCCTTATTGACAGCGAAGGTGCTGTGACGCAGCAACCTTCGCGGTAGTTTTCTACTTTGCTTGGCTAAATCGCGATAGAGTCGATCCGTCGAGTCGCTTCGTCGCGCGATGTTCAGCCAGCAACCCTGAAGCAAGCCATAAACCAACGAGGACATGCCCGTCGAAGGGTTGCTCTTAGTTCCAAACCATTCTGGTAATTGGAGATGGCCAGGTAACGTCGCGGGGAGATTCCGTCGTTACTGACAGAATTGTGATGGATTTCCGCCAGTGGCGGGTTTGCGTCGCAAGGAACGTCGAAAATGCATCTTTCACTTTTGACAAACACTGAAGCGAACGATGCACTTGCGTTCGAAAGGCTGCTAACTTTGCTCTGTGGATGGAGTACGCCGTTCTCGCGCGGAAACAATGACGTTGATGCGGAACCTTCGGGCTGGCGTACACGCTCTGCGCGACGCCGTTGACTCACTCGACTTTGCTGGAGGCGAACCTCAACGTCTTGAACAGCAGGCTCACGAGAACTTGGTCTTTGGTCGCGTCTGGCGTTCGCCGTCAACGATGAAGTCGGCGCGCTCGTTGTAGAACGCGACCAGCCCAGCGATCTTGACGTTCTCGGGAAGCGGTGTCTTGTACGACCACGCCAGGTCCTTGATCGTCGTGCCACCGGCGTCGACGGACCAGTATTGGGCGAAGCCCTTGTACGCGCAGCCGGTAACAGTGTCCGTCGGACTGAGCAGGTCCATACGCACGTCGAGCTTCGGGATGTAGTAGCGAGTCGGCAACCTTGTCTCGAACAGCAGTGTCGGCCGGCGCGTGTCGGCAATCTTCACTCCATTCACCTCGACCTCGACGTGCCGGGAGCTGTGCAAGATGTCGATGCGTGTATACGGGTCGTGTGGGTGGACGAAGACCTCCTCGTCCTCCTCGAACCATCCATCCATGGCGTTCCAATCGAAGCGGATCAGGTCGCGCAGCTCCTCGACCGGCGACCCCGGATAGTGCCAGGCGGCATCCTCGACCTCTCGGTCGCCAACCTTGACGGTGAAGTTCTGGGCGTCGCCTCGGCTCGGAAAGCGCTGGGTGCGCCCGTTCGGAGTTAGCAGCTCCATGCGTACGTCGTCCCGCGGGAAGTAATATGTCGGGTAGTAGGGCACTTCCCACACCAGTTTGACGCGCTTCGTGTCGGCGATGAGCTCTCCGCCGAGATAAGTTCGCACCCGTTTGGGCCCATCCTCGATATGAACACGCTCTCGGGTCTCAGACATCGCATTCTCCCGCAGTCGATGGATCTGGTCCGGGCAACGATAGAAAACACCAGCGCCGTTTCGCGGTTACCCTGACGCTGTTTCTCGGCTCTTGCGCCTTTCACAGCTTTCCAACCGCAATTATTGCACGTGCAAGGCCAACGTCGACGTATTCGTTCCTCGCGCAATCCTAGTCATGCACGAAGGGGCTGTTCACTGTGCTTTTTCGACCGGGTGCTGCGGGACGATTTATACAAAGCTTGCGCATCCTGTACACCAGGGAGGTTCGCTTCATGCCCAACCGTTCGGCGGCGCCGTTGCGGCCGCCAATCACCCAATTGCTCGCTTCGAGTGCACGGAGGATATGATCCCGCTTTACCTCTGCCAGACCACTGATGGACAAGTTAGACCCCCCGAAAGGGCTCGGCGGGTCCAACTCCAATATCGGCGCGCGTAAAGCCACGTGCGGAGAGAGGATCACCGCGCGTTCAATAAAGTTCTGTAGTTCCCGAACGTTTCCCGGCCAGCGGTAGCGCACCAGCGCATCCATTGTTTCTGAAGGGATTTCCTCAATTCTCTTATTCATTCTCCTGGCGTAGTGCTCTGTGAAATGCCAGATCAGTTTCGGAATGTCCTCCGTGCGTTGCCGCAAGGCCGGAACGTGGATCGGAAACACTTTCAAACGGTAAAAAAGATCATCTCGAAAAGTCCCTTGCCTTACCATCAAAGCCAAATTGCGATGCGTCGCCGCGATGAGCCGGACGTCAACTTTATGCGTACGGTTGCTGCCGAGTCTCTCGAATTCCTGCTCCTGCAAGACGCGCAGCAGTTTCGCCTGCAGTTCCAGAGGTATGTCGCCGACTTCGTCAAGAAGCAGCGTACCTCTGTCGGCCAGTTCGAACCGCCCCGTCTTTTGCGCGACAGCGCCGGTGAATGCACCTTTTTCGTGACCAAACAGCTCGCTCTCCAGAAGTCCAAGAGGGATTGCCGCACAGTTCAGCTTCACGAATGTCCTTTCGCTGCGACCGCTTAGCTTGTGGATGGCACGTGCCACGAGTTCCTTGCCAGTTCCCGTCTCGCCCAGGATCAGCACGCTCGAATCTGTCGGCGCCACTACCGACACCAGCTCCAGCGCAGTTTTCAAAGCTGGGCTTTCCCCGACGATTTCTCCAAATTCCGCACGAACCTTCACTTCGCGACAACCCACGACACGAAATTTCTGTGTGAGCTTCGGTGGGAGATACACTCTCGAGTGCGCTTCGTGAGGCGCAGGAAGCCGATCCGCCGTTTTGGAATGCAAATAAACTGTTTCAGCCATGGAATCACTTCGGCGCTCAAAACTTTTATTGAGATCCTCTCTGCCTGGTTCTTTTAGTCTTTTGGAAGGGAGGGTTCTGCGCATCATGCAATCTGGCAGGCGAGCACCTGTACTTTTCTACAGGAGACGTGTGATGCGAAAGGAATGTCCTGGTTGTCAAACGTGGATCAAGCCTCGCCGCAGAGCAATTGTCACCGCGTGGGTCCGATCATTGGCTTGAAGCTTCTCCACGATATTCTTGATGTGAAAGTTTACGGTGGTTTCGGAAATAGAAAGCTGATC
>DASTDH010000185.1:0-6138 GCA_035710445.1 Chthoniobacterales bacterium | reverse complement strand
TCTGAGGCTTCTCTCTTTTTGTGGTACAGCCTCTCTCCGGTTAGAGGACGCGCTCAAGCGTGGAATGGAGAAGAGCCATAGAAATTTTGGGTAACTCCCACGCGGTGAGATTTCTAAACGCTTGGGCCACTGACCCCGATGAGTTCACACTCTCGTTTCAGCCAGTCCCGAATGACTGAAGGAATGTCCCCTTTAGAACCGTGAAGCTGCCACATTTTCGACAGCCAATCGGCCTTGGCAGGATCATTTGAGCGCCAGCCGTTCGACCCGAATTCTATTGTTGATCCATTTCGGTGTCTCCACCTGAAACAAAAATTCACAGCACCTCATTCGGAGCAAAATGCGTGCGCGGATGCATGGGTGGCATCGGGCGCTCGAAAAGACGCGCCCTGATGCCGGAAGCCGGGAATGTCCCCCGAAGGGTTCTGCCCAAACTCCATCAGTCGTTCGCTCATGGAGGACGTAGTGGTCGCTTACGAAGCAGCAATCGATAGCGTTAGCAAAAGAAAGGCCGGTGACCAAGCGAATGGTTGCGGGTGGACCCGATTCCCCATCAGTAGTTTGCGCTCGTCTTCGTCAAGGCTCTTATAATTCACCTGACCACATAGGTGTTCTGCCATATCGCCCCTATCGTTCTAAGCTCCGAGACCTGAAGCTGGAACCTCGTAAACTACGTGCCTAACCCAAACCCAACCAACACAACCCAGAAATGTGATCGATTATCTGCATTTGCGGGGAGAGCGACTTTGGGGATTGAAGATTTGCGAAAGCGGTTTACAACCACCGGCCACAGCAAATGAGTGAACCGTGAAGGTCGCACTCCCCCGTATCGCTCTGTCGGTTTTTTCTTGGCGGCGCGTGCTGGTCGAAAGAGCAGGAGAACTGCTGGGCAACGCCTGTGCAAATTTCTGGAGGAAACCGGCGCGAGAGTCGGGATGCCCGACAATCGCAACTTCGAAACTGAGGCGAAACAATCGAGTCTTGAGCACGTCCTCTAATCGGAGAAAAAGCTGCGCCATACAAAAGAGCTAACCCTCATAAAAAATTTGAATCCCCATCGCTAGGCCATCGTCAATGGCTTGATGAGCGAGCACGCCTTATTCGAGTACAGAGCGAAGCTGATTAGCGCCGGTCATACTGAAGACCAAGGCGAACCGATTCATTGCTTAATAAAGATGCAGATCGGCGCTGGCCACGAACGCTCGCGCGAGCTCCTTGAGCAAGAAGCCGGGGACTTAGTCCTTTTTAATGTCAATCCCGGACCGCATCGTAGAATCACCCATTCTAGCATTGGCGAGGTAGACGAAAAAAGCCTACGTGAGCTAAGACCTGCAGATTTTGACCGGGTCGGAAGCACCGGGATTTGCTTCTATTCCTCCTGATGCGCGATTCGCTATAAACTCTCCCGGAAGTCATAACGGTTATGACTTACGGGTACGGCACTGCTTCTTAAGGAAGGCTTGCAAGCGCACACCGTGCTCGAGAGTCGGACTCTTCCGGCCAAATAGCCAATCAGTTACGTGCTGGCGCGACACGCCTAATAATTCCTGTCTTCACGGCTGATGACTACATGCCGTACTTGAGGCTGTTGGCCTGCGGCCCGTAGTTGATCAGAATGTCGTCTTTGAGCGCTGCTACCCGAAATGGCCCATACGCCAGCTTGATGTCGTACACTTCTTCTCCCGTCTTAGATAGAAACTTGTGAACCACCTTCCCGGTCTTAATGCCGTACACCATGACAATGTCGCCAACCTCTACGTCGCTCGCGCTCATTCTTTATTCACTGGGTCTCTCAACCATCTCTCTTCCCCTCTTGTCCCCTGGCTATCAAACAGAAATTCACAGGACCCAACGTGCGGGAAATCGCGCGCGAGCTGCCAGGGTGCCGACCGGTCAGCTGTGCATGAATGCGCTTTAGCTCAGCTCAATTCCGTCGATAAAAGAGAAGAGGGAGAGAACAAGGGGCCAAGTATGCAGAAGGCAAATCAATTTGTTCTAAATAGTGGCCTGGCATCAGGTCCGGCTGCGGGTAATCGCCTTCTATCTCGGCGTTCAGCCGAACGGCGAGGAGATTACCATGTCCCCGTTTAATCGACGGCCGCCTGCTCTGGTACTGCCGGTCCTGGCGGTTATAGTGGTTGTTCTCGCTTTTCTGTGGTGGCGTCCGATACAGAGGTGGGCTCTCGGTATTGATGAGCTGGAACGAAGAATTGAAGCATTGGAGCGCAAACGATGAATGTCCGGACGTCTCGGGTGGCATGAATCACCAGCAGTCCTGTGAAGCGAGTAGGCCATCACAGTCCGCGTCTCCTGGATGCGCACAGCATTGCCTAACCGGCCGCGGTAATGGGCGCGGCGAGTTGGGCTTTTCCGCCCAAATTTATTCGCGGCCATGGGCCACGGTCACTTTACGAGAAATTTTTGCGAGCGCTAACTCGCCTACGTTCGCGCTATTCCGGCGTGTCTTTCTTTTATCTCGTTAACTGAAGGATTGCCACCGTTGGCTATGACCGCCATTGAACGGGTACTGCTGTACTGTGGCGTAATTTTTGAGACTGCTATCCGCTACATCTAGCACTTGTCCGCTCTGTAAGTTGACTATGAAGTTAAAGCCTTCGTTATCCGGCACAAACGCCCAGAGATGACTCTGTCCGCCGTTCCCAGTGGGCTGCTGTACTGCCACGCCGCTATCCGTTGTACTGTTCAGAATATCCAAACATAGACCGCTATGTTCCGCGATAACTGAGTGGGCGGCTTGAGGAAACCGAAGAAAATTCGACCAATAGCGGCGTGTCTGACCGCCTGTCACCTCCGGAATTGTCCGATGCCGGATAAGCTTCATGGGTTTGACGAACCACCGCTGGTTAGGTGCACCATTGCGCGTGACCTGCTGAATACGGGCGCCCCAATTAGTCGAAGAATCTTCGACCTCCAGCACCTTACCACTGAGTTTATTAACAATGGTGACTGATTGAGTTGGGTTCGTTTCTGTGCCGAGAAGGAGGGCAGTTCCTTTGCCGAGAAGGAGAGCAATTAGAATTTCAAACGATGCGTTCCATCCCGTGATTGAGTGAGGGTCTTGAAGTTTTCCTGTTTTTACGGCGGTCATCAGGTATTTCCTTTCGTTGCGGATCCGCTGAACAACCTTTACAAGACTGCAAGGAGTGCTCATTGAATCGAGAACCGTCATCTAGGTACAAAAGGATTGAGAGCGCCGTGTTTCAGAGCTTCTCGGAAGCGATTCGGACGGAGTCTCTCTCAGCGGGACGGGCGAATTTACACGGCTTGAAATCTATGATTTGAATCGCTGATTGGATCTGATAGCCTGACTGGACGATAGGGGGTAACGCTTGAAGCCCGACCATGATTCCCCCGTAGGCGATACTGGCCGATTTCGCACCACTCGCTGGACGGCGGTTTTGCTTTCGGCACAGATCAGGCCCCTGGCTCAGAAGAGGCGCTCGCCGAGCTGTGCAGAATTTATTGGTACCCGCTCTATGCTTTTGTTCGGGGGCGCGGGTTCAGCTCCGAGGACGCGCAAGACCTGACCCAAGGTTTTTTTCTGCATTTTCTGGAGCACAAGGCGCTACACCAGGTTAGCCCCCTTAAGGGAAAGTTCCGCTCATTCTTAGTCGCATCGCTGCAAAACTATCTTCTGAATGAGGCCGACCGCGCGCGCTGTCTGAAGAGAGGTGGAAACCTGGAGATTATCCCTCTGGACGCGAAGTTGGCCGAAGCTCGTTACCAGCTTTCGCCCGTCAATTCTTTGACTGCGGAAAAGATCTTCGATGCCAGATGGGCGATGACTTTGCTGGATCAGGCAATGGGTCGACTACACGCGGAATATGTCGCCCAGGGAAAGACAACTCTGTTCGAAACTCTGAAACCTCTCTTAGACACCGTCAACAACAAGGGTGTACTATCTTACGAGCAAGCGGCGAGTGCACTTCAGGTTAGTGTCGGGTCGGTCAAGACACTTATCCACCGTCTGCGCAAGCAGTACGCATCGCTCTTGCGCGAGGAAGTCGCGCGTACGGTTTGCGAGCCGAGAGAGGTCGATGAGGAAATCCATTGTCTTTGCGAAGCCTTAATCGCAGCCGAAGGACGATTAGATCCATGAAAACGGAGGGCACGCGTACCTGTCCTGCTTGCGGCACGCAATTCCCCGCAGCCAAAGAGCTCTGCCCGGTTTGCATACTGCGTTAGGCGTTGGATGAACAGGATCGACCAGCGGATTCTGCTCTTGAGGAACATCGTATCGAGTCGACGCCCTGCCACCCGCCGAATCGCTTCGAACATTATGAACTTGCGACTGACAAAGATGGTGACCCCGTCGAGTTGGGCCGCGGCGCCATGGGCATCACTTACAAAGCCTTCGACATCGATCTGCAGTGCCCGGTGACATTAAAAGTCATCAACGAAAAATACCTTGGTGACGAGTCCGCGCGGCTTCGTTTCGTACGGGAGGCGCGAGCAGCGGCCAGTGTCCGTCACCCCAACCTGGCGCCGGTATTACATCTGGGCAGAACTGGGAGCAGTTATTTCTATGCGATGGAGTTCGTGGAGGGAGAAACCCTTGAGCACCTCATCAAACGCACAGGCCGGCTTGAGGTAAAGTTGGCGCTCAAAATTGTATCGCAGGTGACCGCTGGCCTGGCCGCGGTACACAAGCAAAAACTCGTTCACCGGGATATTAAGCCGAGCAACATCATGGTTAGTTCGGAGGGCGGTTGCGCTGTAACCGTGAAAATCATCGACCTCGGCCTCGCCAAGGCGGTGAACGAATCAAGCGCTCAAAGACCGATTTCAACGCCCGGCGGTTTCGCTGGTACACCAGAGTATGCTAGTCCGGAACAGTTCGCAGGGGTAGCGGTGGACATCCGTTCGGACCTCTACTCGCTGGGTGTAATGCTTTGGGAGATGGTGACCGGTCAGCTGCCATTCCCCAGCTCTTCCCCGGAATTGATCTACCAGCATCAGCACGCGACCTTGCCGCTTGAGCAGCTCAAAGGCGTTCCGCAGCCGGTCACTGTTCTACTGGAAACGCTTCTTGAAAAGGACCCCGGTCGACGTTTTCGGGATCCAGTCGAACTTCTGCGGGCGATGCCGACGATAACAGCCGCTGTCGAAGCACGGCGAAGAATCGCTCACCAGAACTTGCAGAATAAGCTCCCTGCCGGTCGCTTTGGCGCAACTCGCAAGTCGCCAGAAAGACTGGGACCGAACAAGATCTCAGTAGCCACATTACCCATTACAGGAAGCGACATTTTTGGTCGAGAGGAAGACATCGCTTTCCTGGACCATGCATGGGCAGACCAGCACATAAATGTCGTGACAATCGTTGCCTGGGCTGGTGTCGGGAAGTCGACACTGGTCAATCATTGGCTCCGACGGATGGCTGCTGAACAATATCGTTCGGCAGAGCTCGTTTTCGGCTGGTCCTTTTACAGACAGGGTACCAGCGGGCGATCTTCTTCTGCCGATGAATTTCTTGACGCGGCTCTCACTTGGTTTGGCGATCCAGATCCACGGCTCGGAACGGCGTGGGAGAAGGGCGAAAGATTGGCGAAGCTCGTGGCACATCGTCGAACCTTGCTGGTTCTGGACGGGCTGGAGCCGCTCCAAAACCCGCCTGGTCCACAAGAAGGACGGATACGTGAGCCTTCCCTCCAGGCGCTTTTGCGCGAACTTGCTGCCTTCAATGCGGGGCTTTGCGTAATTACCACCCGGATGCCAATCGCTGATATTGCAGATCACGAGGGCACTTCAGTTCTGCGTCGCGATCTAGAACAACTATGCAGCGATGCCGGTGCAAAGCTAGTGCGAGCCCTTGGTGTTAAAGGGGATGAGACGGAGCTGCGAAGTGCCAGCGACGAATTCAGTGGCCATTGTCTTGCTCTAACGCTGCTAGGCAGCTACCTGACGGATGCTTACAATGGAGACGTTCGTCGTAGGGAAGAGGTTTCAAAACATCTTGCTCATGACGTGCGACAGGGACTCCATGCCCGGAAGGTCATGGAATCTTACCAAACTTGGTTTGGGGAAGGCCCTGAACTCTCGATTCTACGCATGTTAGGTCTCTTTGATCGACCAGCTGACGAAAAGGCGCTTGGGGCCCTGTTGAGACGGCCCGCTATC
>DASTDH010000184.1:0-7125 GCA_035710445.1 Chthoniobacterales bacterium | reverse complement strand
GAAGAAACCAAGTGCTGCGACAAATCTTCCCTGGAACAGTTGCCCCGAACCGGGGATAAAAAAACTGGCAATTGCCGCGATAAGATTCCCTCCGAAAACAGACTTTGGTTCGGTCATGATATTGGCATCAATATCTATCTTCGTGAGTGAACGGGGTTGTGGTCTTTTAGAATGTTGCAACCATTGTGGGACTGCCGGATCCGATGTCGGACAGCGAAGGCTTTGAACGAATGATGCGAGAACCGTCTAGAACCTCGATTCAAGACGGTGGCCGGCACAAATTCGTTCCGGTGGAGCGTGCGGTCGCGCAGCCCATCCACAAAGCGCCGTTCTGCCCGGGCAACGCCTGAGAAGTGAGCGCTCGAGAGACAAATCGTCGCGTCGGTTGGCTTCGACTTCGTTTAAGAGTTTCCCAATCGCTTGAGGAGTCGCGCCCTTCACAACAGTGTTTATAAGAACGCGCACCTGCATCAAGGATGCGGAAGCAGGCCTTAGAAAAATCGTGAATAGCCGGCGCGCTAAGTTCGTCTCTTAGAAGAGTCTCTCAGAAAGGAGAGCTGCAACAGAAACCAGCACCAGCCGGGAAGAGGTTGTGCAACTTTTCCCGGCTCTTGGTTCTAGCGCCAACGCATCTTCGTGGATAGAACAGTCGAGGTAGCCGCCACTTTGGCCGGTTTCATCGAGCCCGGTTAGATTCTTCCGAGCAAGACGAGAATCAGAACGATTGCTAAAATCAGGCCAAGCCCGCCGGTAGGATAGTAGCCCCAACGGCTACTATAAGGCCAAGTCGGCAAAGCACCGATTAATAAAAGGATTAAGATTATTAACAGGATTGTCCCCATTGAAGTTGGTCGAGTTCAACTCAAGTTCGCAGTACCCGGTTCTTCCGGTCGTAGAGCGCGATCAGAATAATCCCAGCCCAGCTTACCTCTCCGCGATTCAACCGCAGAGAGCTTGCTTCGCCCAGTCTTGCCAGGAATCCGGACAGCGACCCTGGGGAAGGAGCATTCAAAAGCACCATCCGCTCTTTCGGACGGATCGAACAAGAGCCGCGTTATGACTACATCAAAGCTCTTGACCTTGCTAAGTGTGCTCGGCAGCTTCCTAATTCTGGGTGGCTGCTCGAACTCTTCACGCAATTCCCCGGTGAATAGTGGTCCGGCAGTCAAATCGTCAGGTCCCAATCGACCAGCAAACCAGCAGCCGACGCAAGGCAATTAATGACGATCGATAACTCCAGCGTTTCTGCGGCCTCAAACTACAGGCATGATTCCCTGAAGGAAAAAGCACTAAGCCTGAAAATGAAGATGTCGCCAGCGACATACTGGATCCAGGTGAGGAGGCCGCTGGCAATGAGGAACGATAGGTCTGCGTAGCGAGAACAGGACCGTTGCTCCACAGCTGTACCCGCCCGCTTCGTAAAATTGTCTTAGAAGGTACGCCTGTGCCCATTACCAGGTCCGAACTCTTGGGAGATGAAATTCGACGGACCGGATATTCCTAATCCATTGCCCCCAGAGCAGCCTCCAGAACCCCCACGACCATCGCCATCGCCTTTGCCGGGCCATCCTCCACCAGGGCCCGTGCCCGAGCCGCCATTGCCAAAACCGCCCGCTCCAGGCTCGGATCCGCTTCCTCCTTCGACAAATCCGCCGATATAAAGCACCTAGCTCTGGACGAAGCCGGGCAACCTACCGATCTATGGAGTCGGAAGCGGTCGCATGATGGCCAAGTCCGCACGCGGACCAGTATAAGTATCTTGATGGCGCTGGGGTATTTATCGATTCAAAACAACCATTCATAGCGTACACCTGACCGCAGGTGAGGTTTCTCGTGAGCCAGCAAATTCAGTTTCGCTCCTCGGCAAAACTCAGATGAAAGAGGCGGCCAAACGCCCCGCTAAGAACGAACCGATGAAACCTACATGGACTAAGACACCCAATGAGTATGGAAGATCCTCGGAAAAGTTACAAGCGGCCGCCCTATTCAGAAAAGCGACAACCTCCTCCCGGAGATGAAGAGGAGATGAGTCCTCGGGCGGATCATGGAGAGCTTAGTTACAAAGGCACCGGGCGGCTTAAAGATCGCAGCGCGTTGGTTACCGGAGCAGACAGCGGCATCGGCCGTGCGGTTGCCCTCGCCTTCGCGCGAGAGGGAGCGAATGTTGCCATTTCTTATCTGTCCGAAGACAAGGATGCCCAGGAGACGGAACGTCTCGTTACCGACGCCGGTCGCAAAGCCGTTCTCCTGCCTGGCGATATTGGCGAGCGGTTCGTACCCCAAGCTGTGGCGCGGAAAGCCGTCGAAGCGTTCGGCTCCATAGATATCCTTGTGAATAACGCCGCCTTCCAACGAACTTACGAAAAATTCGAGGACATTGCCGATGATGAGTTCCAGGAAACGTATCGCGTGAACGTCTTCGCCATGTTCCGCCTCTGCAAGGCGATCCTTCCGCAGATGAAAGCGGGCGGATCCATTATTAATACCGGGTCGATCCAGTCATTCGATCCGAGCGCGAATCTCATCGCCTATGCTTCGACGAAAGCGGCCATCGTCAGCTTCACTCGGTCGCTTGCCAGTTTTGCAATCAAGCAAGGTGTGCGGGTCAACGCAGTAGCTCCAGGTCCTGTCTGGACCCCGCTTATCCCTTCTACATTACCCAAGGAGAAGGTGAAACAATTCGGCTCACAGACTATCTTCGGGCGTGCTGCCCAGCCGGTTGAGATATCTCCCATTTTCGTTTTCCTAGCGATCAAGCAAGCTATGTCACCGGAGAAATTTACGGCGCTACCGGAGGCCAGACGCCCTTGTGAAAGCACTAGGGCAACAACCACCGCAATTGCCAACGTTTGGACGACCATTCAACAGACACCAAAAAAAAGAAAGCGCCACCAATGGTGGTGACGCTCATCGTGAGAGGTTCTGGATTGGTTCTTAGTCCTTCTGTCGTTTCACCTTTACCTTCTTACCGGTCTGGCGATCCAAATATACTTCCTTCTCCCCCTTCTTTTCGATCAGCTGGTAACGAGGTACATCTTGCTGGACCTGCTCATAAGTGACTACTTGTTCCTCGATAGGTTCAGTTGTGGTCGTGGTCGTAGTTGTGGTCGAACTCGGAGCCTGCACGATTACACCGCTTTCATTTACATAAACTACCCTAGTCCCTTCGTTCTCACGAACCGTTACCGCATAAATTCCGCCGCTCTCGTGCATAACGCGGGTAACCGCGGTGGGACCGGAGATGTGCGTCTCCCGAATCACCGATGTTTGAATTGGTTGAGGTAAGGTTGTGAATTGGATTTCGTCCGCTCGAGCAAACGCACCGAGAGACAGGGTTGCAGCTAATAATGTTATATACGTTTTCATAGAGCGCGGAATTTGGCGTCCAAATTGATCGCCTTATAGAGTTCCGACGGATGTGTCGGCTGATTTGTTCAACGGAAAGAGTATCGGGAATGCCGAGCTAATTATCCCGCTTCTTCCAGCAAGTTCCGCAGGTCCTTAGTCGGCTTTGGTAATTGGTTATAGCGACATTGTCCAGGTGCTTTATCGGGTCGCCAACGCAACAGGCGGGTTCCATGCCGGAATCGGCCGCCGGTAAAATGATCGTAGCGGACCCCCACAACTAATTCGGGTCGAACCGGTTTCCAGTCTCTTGAAATGCCAGATGTCCACCGGCTTTGGCCGCCCGGCGCATCTCCATCGAATCCGGGCGGACTTACCAGTTTTTCGAGCTTTCGCGTCAAGGTTGTTCGCTCATTGCCTTTAATGCCGGAAGTAAATCCAACATGATTTAATTTTCCTGCTTCACTGTATATTCCCAGCAGCAGTGAGCCTACCAATTCGCTTCCTTTCGCGTAACGAAAGCCGCCGATGACACAATCGATGCTGCGATAGTTTTTACCTTCTGAAAAGCGGGAGAAATTCCGTGCTGGTATCTGCTATCTCGCCGCTTACAAACAATTCCGTCGAGATTGTCTCCGTCTTGTCCAGCCAAGCGCGCACTTTTTTGGTATCCAAAGTCGTCGGTGAGAGGAAAAAAGTCTTCGAGCATTGAAAATGTCGGGCGAAGTACTTCAGCTTTTTTCCGCGCTCTGACAGCGGCGAATCCAGCAAAACATCTTGTTTTTCAGTCATCAGCAGGTCGAACGCAATGTAAATTGCTGGCGTTTCGTCCGCCAATTTGGCGGCCCGCGATGCGGCCGGATGAATTCTTTGCAGAAGGTGATCAAATGAAAAAGAATGACCCAGCGGTACAGCGAGTTCGCCGTCCAAGACCCAGCAGCTTGGTTTTAGCTTTTGCGCCGCGCGAACGATTTCCGGAAAATAGCGAGGCAACGGGTGCCCGGCCTTTGACTGAAGAAAAACATCATTACCTTGGCGAAAAATCAGGCATCGAAAGCCATCCCATTTCGGCTCATATTGCCAACTCCCTTCTTCCGGAATCTGCTCGACCAGCTCTGCTTCCATTGGCTCTACCGGAGGACTAAGCATACGCAGGATGTTCGAAATCGCTTTTGCCGGCGGTTGTGATTAAGCGCTTGGTCGCCGGATCAGATTTCTCGGCGGGTGCGAACTGAACAGGCAAGGGCGGAGCCAATGTTCTGTCGGGAATTTCGCACATCCAGTCAGTCGGGGAGGCGCGATTTAGAATGCGGAGGATAAGTGTCCTCACGCGCTTTTGGTTATTGCCGTAGTAGTTTATTATTTTCAAACTCGTAACTGGCCGGACTCCCTAGCAAGGCATCCAGCATTTTAATTCAGAATGCGACCGCTCTGATCGCAGCACAATATTCGACGCCCGAGCTGAGCCTGACGGAGTCTCTCGCTCATTCAGGATGCCGATTCGACCAGCAAGCCGGGACGGCGCTGATCTAGCGGAGAAAACAGCTCAAATCCCTTGAAGCCTGGCGATAAATCCGACCGTTTCTCGCAAAGCGAATTCTCAATGCAATGGAGAGAACATTTTACGTAATCCGAGAACTGGAATGGACTGTGGTCGTTGATACTACTAACGAGTCGGTAGCGAATCTCGTTGCTCTCGCCGTAAAAGAGGAAAAGGGTGGATTTACCGAGCCAGGCTCTATCGGACAAGCAGAGGCAGTGCGTGAAACGATCGATCCTCATATACTAGGCGATCCGCAGGAATATGAAGGAACAAAATATTGGGTGATCTAGAACTTCGCGGCTTTTGTATCTTGGGAATGAGACGACGATCCATCGGAACCACCTCAAGAAATGACGCCACGATCGTTGATGAAGGCTTGGACTGAGCGCGGCAAAGGCATAAAAGAACTGAGCCCACGGTTTCCGTCGGATTTTGAAAGAAATTCGCAGCAAAGGAGGTAGCGATGCCGCAGCGCAGTTATCTGGAGGTGAACGGTAAGCCAGTGAAAGTATCAAATCTATCGAAGGTGTTTTATCCGGCGACGGGCTTCACCAAAGGCGACGTGATTGACTACTATATTCGAATAGCGCCGATATTGTTACCCCATCTCAAAAATCGGCCCATCAGTCTAAAGCGATACCCGGACGGAGTAGATGGGTTCTTCTTCTACGAAAAGCAGTGTCCGCCCCATCATCCGCAGTGGGTTGACACTGCTCGAGTACCAAGCCGGCGCCGACAAGGTTTTATCGACTATTGCGTGATGAACGATGAATCAGCTTTGGTTTGGGCAGCCAATCTTGCTGATCTGGAAATGCATACATTTTTGCACCGAGCTCCGGAATTAGAACATCCGGACTTTCTTGTGATTGACCTAGATCCTGGGGCGCCGGCTGATTTAGTCAATTGTTGCGAAGTAGCGCTGCTTTTGAAGACATTTTTCGATCGGTTCGATCTACAATCTTTTCCCAAGACGTCAGGCTCAAAAGGACTGCAGGTTTATGTCCCGTTGAACACGAAGGCAACCTACGATGTTACCAAGGCGTTTGCTCGTACCATAGCCGAACATCTGGAGTCCGAGAATCCCGACTCCGTCACTTCGAAAATGCAAAAGAATCTGCGTCGAGGGAAAGTTTTCGTGGATTGGAGCCAGAATGATGAGCACAAAACGACGGTCTGCGTCTATTCGCTTCGGGCGAAGGAACGTCCGACCGTTTCTACGCCGGTCAGCTGGAAAGAAGTCGCCGATACAGCCAAAAAAGGTGACCGGGATTTGCTCACTTTCGAAGCAGGAGACGTTTTGCGTCGAGTGAAAAGAAAAGGCGATTTGTTTGCACCGGTGCTTGCACTGAGACAGAGGCTGCCGGACACACCGATTACAACTGCAAACTTCCATGTTCGGCAGTCGGACAAGGCCGCGAAAAACCGATCAAGGCAAACTCATGCGGCCGGCTAACCGCGCAGCGTCGAACTATCGGCATGAACAAACTGCAATTCAAAGGCTCTTGGAATGAAGTTAAGGGCAAGCTCAAACAAAAATATGCGCAATTGACTGATGACGACCTCACGTACGCTGAGGGGAAGGAAGACGAATTGATTGGTCGACTTCAGAAAAAGCTCGGAAAGAGCGCAGAGGAAATCCGCCACATCGTTGAACAATAGTGAACCACAATTAACGTTCTTTCAGTTGCTCTTGGAAAACTGCGTGTCATGCGTGAATCTATCCGCCGGAAGAGAGATCAGGAAGCGAGAGCGGAGCTAACCCAGATGTTGAGCAACGAGGGCGATCAGGCATTTGTCTCCGTTCTTCGGCGCTTTGTCCGAGACTCCGACTTGAGCATCTCGCGAACTGCCGAGCTTATCGGGATTTCTCCCGAGTCACTGAAGAGGTGGATTGCCGGTATTACCAAGCCTCATCCGGCTAAGCAGGTTAGAATCAAGTGCTTTCTCAAATGGTACGCGTGGCGGGACGAGATCAGTAAACAAAAGTTGCCGGGATGACCTGATCGTTCAGGAGCGGGCCGAAGTGTGTCCGGTTTCGGTGGCGCCGGATATAGTTACATCGAAGGGGCTGGGCAAATTAAACGAACGGATTGAAGGCTAGACGATTGCGGCAATCCCGGCAGCAGCTTACACTCGAGAAGAACAATGACTCAATGCCGGACAACCTGGAATCCCGAAAGCCATTCGAGTTTCGTAAGCTGATCGAATTAGCGTATCTGATAGTAATCCTGAGCGCT
>DASTDH010000183.1:0-6652 GCA_035710445.1 Chthoniobacterales bacterium | reverse complement strand
AAAATCTCGGGGTGGCCCGCCTTTTCAAGTGCTTTCCTAACAGCAATTATCGTCGCCCGCCACCACTCCTCTGGGTCCTGTTCCGCATATCCGAGACGCGGAGTAAGAATCGGATACTCCGCCATTCCGACACCCTTTAACACGCCCGCCACAGCGAAGGCAACCACCTTCACGCTGGAGGTCCCGAGGTCTATGCCTAGTAGGCTACTCATTATGGTCCAATTATATTGCTGAGGCCGAAAGATTAAGGGGGGGAGCGTTCAAGGGGGCAGATGTACCTTTTATAATAGCGGGACCTGGGGCCAAAATTCAACAAGTTTACCTATCTAATCACAAAAAGATGTATTGTCCTTTTCAAATCTGTAATTACCGTATTGGCCTCAAAAAAAGCATACCTAAAAAAGGAACATCAAGAAATAACGTCCTGTGATACAAGGACTAATGTAAGGAGACTACACTTAGCTGCATCTTGAATTGTAACGTTCACCTTTTGGTAGGAGGAGTTTTGGACGCTTACTGACTTTACATCTTTAGCATAATTCGCGCATTATGTATTGACAACTTTTATGATTTTGTGAAAAGAATCCCTAAACATCGCGAAATTTATCGGACGCTCGTTGCAGAAATCGCTGATGGCCAGTATAACGCGACTCAGCGCCTACCAAGCGAGGTGCAGCTTGTGCGCCGGTTTGGAGTCTCACGGCCTACTGCTGCTCGAGCGCTCCGCGATTTGCAAAACGAGGGGGTTGTTGAGCGACGGGTTGGCGCCGGCTCATTCCTCACAAAAGGCGCCAAGCCGTCCAATGTAGAAGCCTCCCGCCAACTCGGATTGCTCTTGCCGGAACTCGAAGTGTCAGAAATCTTGGAGGTTCTTTGTGGGGAGCTTGCGGTCCTTACGAGGGCTAACGACTACAGTTTGCTTTGGGCTAGCAGCGCGCAGGCAAGCCACCGGGCAGACCTCACAGTCAAAGACGCAGAAGAAGCCTGCCAGCACTTAATCGATCGGTCAGTGAGAGGTGTGTTCTTTGCGCCCTTCGAATTCGCCCCCGACAAGGATAGGGTCAGCAAGCGAACCGTGGAGCAACTGAGGCGAGCCGGGATCGCTGTTGTGCTTCTCGATCGCGATCTCGTGCCCTTTCCGTTTCGTAGCGACTTGGATCTGATCGGGATCGATAACGTCATGGCTGGTTACATGGCAAGCGAACACTTGATCAAGCTGGGGGTGCGACGGATTGCGTTCGTTGCGCGTCCGTTTTCCGCTCCTACGGTGGCGGCTCGTGTGACAGGCGCTCGGGAAGCTCTTTTCGCTGCCGGTCTGGAACCCTCAAAAGATTTCTATCGTATCGGTGATCCCAGAGATGAGGCATTTGTGCAAGAGTTGACGGCGGCTTGCAAGATCGACGGCATCATTTGCGCCAATGATTTCACGGCAGCTCAGTTGATGCATTCCTTGGCTAAAGCTAAGATTCGCGTGCCGGACGATATACGCCTGATCGGCTTCGATAATCTGAGGTATGCGGAATTGTTCGGCGTACCGTTGACGACAGTTTCTCAACCTCTCCGCGACATGGCGGCAAATGCCATGCGGGCGATGCTCAATCGACGAGCGGACCCAACGCTGCCGGCAACAGCGCTGCTCTCCAATCCGCGCCTCGTCGTACGGGACAGCTGTGGCGCGTTCATTCGGCACTGAATGATTGGGACATCTAGGCCGCGAGCATTGATCCTCGCTGCCTGATCGGGCCGAAGGGCATCACTCGATGGCTGCTCTCCGTCGCTCATTTCCCGACGACTAACGGGGTACCGATCGGGAGATCACGAATCGAACAAAACGTGATTTAGGCAATAAACGAAACACCTCCCCTACTCCACCCTACCCTCTCTCCGATCGTGAGGCCGGTAGCATCGACAACGCATCGGAACGCGGGTTATGTATCATAATCCTTAGGCGCGCCTAACTCTGAATGTCACTTTGCGAATTATTTGGCATAGAGTTTTGCTCGATATTTGGCATATGCGGTCGCCGAGTCACCGCCAGAAACATTCGACTTCTGAACCGTGTTTTGATCTGAGATGCGGGAATTCTCGAGATCAACCGGCTGGAGCAGCGAACAAAAAGAGTTTTGTCGAAGGATCGAAAAGATGGCCCGAGGGCCTTGTGACCGTCGGACAAGAAGTGGCACCGATATGTCAAATAGGGCACAAAAAGCCAGGTCCCGAGAGCCGATTGTTCCAAAGCCGACTATCGACCGCGAACTCTCGACCCAACGCGGTCGGTCGCCCGCTGTAAACGCAGACAGTCAGCTTCGATCAAGTAGCGATTGACTGCCTCCAAATCCGGATCGAGTCCCAGCCGTGGCCCTGGTGACACTGACAGTCGGCCCTGGCGAGTGCGCACAGCGTCGTGATACGGGCTGGCTTGCAGGTCGCCGAAGAAGAGCTCGAAGGCGACCGCCGGCGCAAACGCCGCAGCGAGGTGAAGCGGCGCCAGGAATCCCGGTCCGAAGTACAAACAGTGCGGCACGTAGTCGACACCATGCGCGCGCGCCAAGATCGCCGCCTGTGCCATCGCCTCGATGCCGCCAATCTTGATGACGCTGGGCTGACAGATGTCGATCGATCCAGCCCGTAGCATCGTTCCCAAGTCGTGCACACCGGCGGCATTCTCCCCCGCGGCGATCGGAAGCGTCGTCGCGGCGCGCACACGCGCCAGGCCGACGTTGTCCTCCGGCGGCCACACTGGTTCTTCCAGCCAGGCAAGACGCGATGCCTCAAGCGCGCGGGCATGTTCGATCGACTGAGATACGGTGCACGGACAGTTGGTGTCGAGCGCGAGCCATACCGATTCACCGCAAGCGGCGCGCGCTGCGGCCACCGTGTCCAAGCGGACCTCGTGCAGCTTGATGTGGCAAAACCCCTATTATCGGCGGCTTTAATTGCGTCGTTTCTTCAGGAAGAACGGGTCACCCCTCCGAAGACTTTGCCACCCGCTTGAACAGTGGGCTGGATTGGAGCGCATAACCTCAGCCGGTGCTCGGATTGTGGCGGGCAGGACTGAAACGACCTGCAGGTTGTGAGAAGCGGCGACCGGCTAGTGATTTGCTGTCACTTACCACCCTCGGAGTGCAAAGCTCGTTGTTAGCTAGTAGCGATGCATTAACAACTGCGGTGCCTTTCGGTGGGCTAAGTTCGGGCTCTGCTGTGACCGTGAAAAGATCTCGATTGTTATTCATCGCAATATTCGATGTTTTTTACCTTATGATGGTAAATGTTGAAGGGCCGGCTCGTGTGAACCTTCAACAAGGTCAGGCGGCGGGCCCGGCCTCTGGATACATCGTTATGATGATTCGATGAAACGGCCACTAACGAGACTAGGTAGGTCACTTTGGCCTCAGGCCCATTGGCTATCGGCTATTGGCTATTGGTCATGCGCGTAGCGCCTGGTTTCCTAAACCTTAAATGTGGGTCCGATTCCCTTCACCCGCTCCATTGAGTTTCTTATAAGAAATACCGATGTTTTAATGCCACAACGTGCCTTCACCGACGTCGTTGCTATGACAATGCGCGCTCTTCCCGCCAGTCAACAAAGAGCAGGCGCTCCGCAAACAGCCATGTGTCGTCCATCTTTACAAACGTGTCGAGGTAACGGAGTGAGGCGAGCATCAATCGTCGCTTTTCGCCGTCCACTGTGACATGATGCGCCAGACAGTAGGCTTCTCCGGTGGCTCGGTCGCCTGTTAGTGTGAAGATTGTGCTCTGTCCGACGAAGTGCGTGGTAGCGTCATATTTGTTGAGGTCCGCGAAGACGGGAGCGAGCGCCTCGCGCGAATGCAACTCCATTGAGGGATTCGGGTCTTTGGCATTCATGTGCACCACAAAGTGGGTGTTCACAGTGAACAGAGACATCTGGCCTTCCGCATCGCGGCGATCGGCGCAGTGTGCATAGGCTTCGACAAGCTCTCGGATAGCGAGGCGATCTGCGGCCTCATCGGGAGAGATGGTAATGTGTTTGCTCATGAGCTAGTCCCTTGTTTGATTTGTATTGGCACGTCAACTGATTCGCAAAATAGCTGACCTGTCCCTTTCCTCTTCCTATCGGCTGTTGGACGAGGACATGATAAGGGAGCTTCGGCGGCATCGCGTCAATGCAAAACGGCGCATCGAGTGCGGAGAATGCCGTTGTGGCATTCGTGCGTCCTCTCGCCCTTTCGCCGACTCGCCGTTTCGCCCATTCGCCATTTCCCCCTGCGCGGTTGAACATTTGCTGCGTGCGGATATTATTCCCGGCACGGCCGCGCTTGGCTATCGGCTATTGATCACGCGCGCAGCGCCACGTCCCCCTAGTTCAACGGATAGAACGGAGGTTTCCATCTCGGTGGTTCCAAGATGTCCGTAGATGTCCATTTTAAGAGGATCTACACAGACTGGGGCTTGACCGTACGCGCTCGAACAAGTAGAACTTTTCGAGAATTCGGTGGCGTCAATTCATAAGAAAACAGGGGCTTCTGGCGTGCAAAGCCCATT
The DNA here is from genome assembly GCA_035710445.1 of Chthoniobacterales bacterium. GTDB lineage: Bacteria > Verrucomicrobiota > Verrucomicrobiia > Chthoniobacterales > JAFAMB01 > DASTDH01. The sequence continues at coordinate 2,128 of DASTDH010000183.1, read as the reverse complement.
CTGGCAAGCAAAATTCAAAGGCTTGGAGGGTAGACCCGTTTGGCTTTCGACCAAGCAGAAAGACTACCGCAAAGCGATGGCCGTCGCCGAACGATGGGAAAAAGCCGTTCAATTGGCTTCGGACTGGGAGTTGCGGAACAAACAGCAAAAGATCCTTGATGACGTTTGGGAGCTGACGAAATCGCTCGCGACGCAACGGATCACCAAACGACTGTTAAACAATCTGCTCAGCAACTCCATCGGTGAAGAGCTTAAGGGTGAAAACTTTCAGAAGTTCTGCTCCGATTGGCTCGAAGGGAAAAAGAATAGCCGGGCGACCGCTGAGAGCACCTTAAGGCGATATAAGTCGATAATAGACGGATTCCTCGCTCGTCTTCCCGAGAAACGACGATGCGCATCGGTCTCCAGTATGACTGTTGCGGAGATCGAAAGATTCCGAAATTCGGAAATCCAGGTGGGCAAAACGGCGGGAACCGCTAATTTCGGTGTAAAGGTCTTGCGAGCGGTTTTCAACACTGCCCGGCGTCAGGGCGTCATCTCGACCAATCCGGCCGAAGCAGTTGAGCTACTACTTGAAGAACCTGAGGAGCGATTACCCTTTGATGAAGAGCAGATCAAGGCATTGTTGGCTGCTGCCAAGGGTGACCGCCAATGGATCGGTATGGTTTTATTTGCCGTCCATGCGGGTCTACGGCTCACCGATAGCGCCAATCTAACCTGGAACAACATCGATTTGGCAGGCCGTACGCTAACCTTCAGAGCAAAGAAAACCGGCAAGCGCACTAAGAAAGATACGGTGATCGCACTGCACCAGGATATCGTCAATTACCTGGACTCGCTACCTGTCAATGATGTTCCTGGTCAATCGCTGTTTCCGTCGCTAGCGGGACGCCAGAGTGGTAGTCACGCCGGATTATCTAATACGTTTAACCGGCTGATCCAAAAGGCCAGAATCCGGGTTCCGGTTGGAGCAGAGAAGGAAGGCAAAGGCCGTCGCTTCCAAAAGCTTGGATTTCACAGCCTAAGGCATTCTTTCATTAGTCGACTAGCTAATAGCGAAGTCCCAGTCGATCTGCGCAGGATGCTCGCTGGACACAGCAGCGATCAGATTCACAGACGGTATGTCCACCTCGATTTGTCGCTGCAGGAGAAGGCGATTGGAAAGTTGCCGAGCGTGCTGTGAGCCAAAAGAAATTGGAGCCGGAAGAGTGGGATTTCGGCGACCTCCTTCCAGGAGAAGAAAAAGCCGCGGCGATTTGGGAATACGCGCGCGAGTCTGAGACGCTGCGGAAGGCTAACTCTTTGGAAAATTTGTTTGAGACTAGAGAGGTACTTTGGCTCAAGCAGCTTTCATTCATTTTCGGTAAGGCTTACCTTAAATCGCCTTGGATCATTGCGTCGAAGGAATGGCATAACACGCTGCCAGATCGAATTAAACGGGAGCGCAAGCAGTTTTTGCGTGCAACAGCAGATCCAGAGTCGCGCAAGAAAATGCGTCAAATTTTGGATCAAGCTCGACCAATGTCCCCGAAGGATCCGATTGTAGTAAGCGACAGCGTGGGTGCTTCTCTTGTGTTTAGGGGTACTATGGATCTCCACTCTCAGTGGCGCTTAGTCAAAATCAATGTGGCGGCTAGCAAGAAGGAAGTGCTTGCCGATATAGAAAAGACTTACAACAACGCCCAAAAAGAGGGTATTAAACTTAAGGGCCGAGGAAAAGACAAGCCGAGCGAATGGCGCGCACGACTTGAATGGCTGGGTACCTTGCGACTTAACCGCGTCCACACTGTAAGAGAAATCGCGCAAACGCGAAAAACAAGAGGAGAGACTGCCGACTTGTCGATCGAACGCAAGATAAAGCGGGACGTGCAACGAGCACGAAAAACGTTCCGCGCACTGTACCCATTTCTACCCTCGGGAGAACTAGCCCGCTGAGTCTTTCTCTCCGTGATAAGGGTGGTAGTCAGAAAAACGTTCTTGGTGCCACTGCCGGCCCCGTCGCTGACTGGATATTCTAGGGCGGATGAGTACAAGATTGGACGGAGTTTTTGGCGAATCCTTTCACGCACCTCTACATCGCAAGTGGTTGCGCGTCCCGGAAGCCGTGCGGTACTCGGGACTATCCCGA
>DASTDH010000182.1:0-11182 GCA_035710445.1 Chthoniobacterales bacterium | reverse complement strand
GCTCCATCCGATTGAGGGGGTTGCTGGCGCCGTCTGCACTGTAGAGCACGTCGATGGTGCGATCGAAGAAACCCGATTCCCGCTGTTCATCGATCCGATCCAGCCGATGACCGCTTTGCGAGCAATCACTCACGAGTTTTTGCCGGGGTTGAAGGTCACCTGCAGAATGGAAGGCGACACTTTCGAGATGGAAGACCAGCGCAATTGGACAGACGCTTCGTACAAAACGTATGTCCGCCCTCTCGCGCTTCCTTGGCCTTACCCGATTGCGAAAGGCGAGATGATCAATCAGCGGGTCACGCTAACGGTGCGCGGATCGGTAAGGAAGAATGGATCCGAGGACAGACGCTCTTTTTTGGCCATTGGCAAACCAACTAGCGGAAGTGTAATGCCGCCGCTTGGAATTGGACTTCAACCCAAAGACTTGGACGCGACAGAACAAAACGCCGGCGCGCTGAGGGAGGTCGCGCCGTCCCATATCGTCTGTCATTACGATCCCCGGTCCGGGCATAGCCGCGATGATCTGAAGCGCATGGCCGCGCTGGGCTCGGAAATCGGGGCTGAACTGTGGTTAGAGTTCGTCATCCCAAGCGTTGACAATTTTGAGGCCGATATCAGGGAGGTTGGCCGCACAGTCGGCGAACTGGGCAATCCGTTCTCCGCCGTCATGGTCTCGCCCGCGCCAGATCTGAAATGTACATTACCGGGAAGCCCATGGCCTCCTTGTCCCCAGCTAGAGGATTGTTACCGAGCGGCACAGAAAGCTTTTCCGGGTATACGCCTTGGCGGAGGCATGTTCAGCTTCTTTACTGAGTTGAACCGGAAGCGGCCGCCCCTTGGGTTGCTCGATTTCGTGACGTTTACTACGGTAGCAATTTTCCACGCCGGCGACGATCGCTCCGCTATGGAAGGTCTGGAATCGCTACCGTACCTGGCAAAGAGCGTACGCGGTTTCATTGGGGACAAACCTTACCATGTCGGTCCTAGCGCAATCGGGTTGCGAATGAATCCTTACGGAGAAGCTCCAATGCCGAATCCGCGCAACATTCGTCAAGCCATGAATGGGATGGATCCGCGCCAACGTGGTTTGTTTGCGGCAGCCTGGTCGGTGGGTTTTGCAGCGCACTTTGCGAAAGGCGGCGCGTCGGCATTAACGTTGGGCGGCGGCGCCGGCGAGTTTGGGGTTACTTATGCTAAGGCAGACTATCCACAGCCCTGGTTCGATGAAAACGCCGGAACTTACCCGGTCTACCATGTGATCAAGGGACTCGCCAAGTTACGCGGGCGGCCACTTATCGACTTGGAAATCTCTGCTCCGAATGAGATACAGGCGATCGCAACCGGGCATAAAGACGGCATCGAACTGTGGGTGGCCAATCTGACGGACCAAACAAAGGATTTCGAGTTAGCTCCGAAACTAATCGGTAGCGTATCAATCCTGTCAGCACCAGAGTTCGAGCGAGCGACCAAGGATTTATCTGTCCTGGATTCGTTGGAACGCGGGTTAACAGGTGAGCGTTTAGTTATGCCGGCTTACGCGGTCGGTCGAATTCGGAGCGGGGTTTAGTTAAGATCCGCAGACAAACGAACCGACGACGTAAAAGTGGGTTTGGTTTTGCTCCGAAGGGGCACAAGAAGTGCGCCTGAGAGTAGGCACAACAGTGGGGTGAAAATCCTCATCGGATTGAAGCACTGGTCTGTCCGTAGCTGAAGCCAACTGCGTCGTCGAGAGGCGGGTGGAGAGCAGCCGGAAGCAACAAGACTAGTCCATAAACAAGACAATGTTGTACTCCGATTCGGCTTGATGCATTGGCGAGCGCCTGCTCCTTAGGACTCAGTTCGGTGAAGAGGAACCCAAGTTGCAAACCCTTCCGCCGTTGAAAGATGTCTGTTGGCCGCCTCGGAAACAAGAGTCAATCACGGGGTTGCGCTGGCAACCCAAAGCTTTCCGCTCCCTAACTGTCAAGAGCTGTCCTCGTCGTTCGTTGTGCGGCTTGCTCCCCTACGGCACTCTTGCGGGATCTCTTGCCAGCGGTCACTCCAAGCAAACGGTTACCAACTTTTGCGTTCGTTATTCTGTTCGCTCGTTCCTCGCTTGCAGCATGCGCTCTTGGATCTCGAATTGCAGAGGCGTCATCCCCGTGGTCTGCTTGAACACGCGGGAGAAATGGAAGGGGCTCAGCTCGGCCAACTCAGCCAGCGTCTCGATTGAGCGCCAGCGCACCTCGTAAGGGGTCTTTGAGCCCGTCACGAAGATGTCTCCGCGCCGGATTCGTCGAGGCAGCCAGGCGCCGCCGATGTCACGTTCTTGAGACTCGGCCGAGCCGTTTAAGGTGCACGTGATCAGTGGCTCCGCCGTAGCCGGCACGAGAAACCCGTCCACCACGCGAGGGACCCGGTAGCGCCGGGCGAAGCCTCGGCTATTTTAGCGTTGCGCTGCCCGCAAGCACCTCGCGATCGAGGTACCGGGGAAAGACCTCGGCGGTGGTGCGTTCAGGGGCCTTCATAGAGATGAGGAGGGACTTCTCCGTTAGTACGTGAGGCGATCAATGGACAGCCATTGGAACTTAGTGTTTTGCGACAAAGAGAACGAACATCGTGAAACGCGCGTACGCAACCCAACCACTTGATCGGAGGCGCAGTCCTAACGAGGCTGGCTCTTACCGTGCTAAAATTACTTTTTAGTGAGGTGACCCCTAAAATCACTCCTGTAGCTTCCTGGCTCGCGCCAGATGTAGGTTCGTACCCACGGACGGCGCCTCCCTATCCCCAAATTCATCGAACCGATGATGGCCTCTCTTGCCGTCTCACAGCTCGAGGTTGAGTAGCTTTCAATACAAGCAGCGCCCCTCGCAAAAAATCCGATTGCACATGAGCCTTGAATCCTGCTTTCGCAAGATGGCCTTATCTCACCCGAGCTTCAGTGCCTGTACAAGCTGTGAATTGATGTCACCAGTCACTTGCAGTCCATTGTCGCGCTGAAATTCTCGAATCGCGCTTCGAGTCTCCGGCCCGATAACACCGTCAACCTGGCCTGCGTAATAACCACGGTGAGCAAGGGCCCCTTGAACTAACACCTGGATACTAGCCGATTCGCTTTGGCCGGAGTAGTAACCGTTATCCGGGTAATAGTAATCGTAGTAGTCATACGAGTAATCGGGGTATCCGTAACTATAATAGCCTCCGCTCGGATACCAATAGGGGAAGAAACCTAAGGAAACACGATGATGGCGGTGGTGGTGATGGTCGTTGTCATCGTCACCTCGGTGCCAAGCGGTTCCGTTTCCCTGCTTCCAGTCGCCGCGTCCATGCTTCCAGTTGCCGCCTCCGTGCTTCCAGTTGCCGCGTCCAGGAGGGTCATTGCGAAAGCTGCGACTGTTGGCGACCGGGAGAGTACCCCGTCGAACGGTACTTGCATTCGCGTGCATACCAGCTGAGGAACGGCCGCCGATTACGGCATGGCCGCGACCGCCCACCGCCTGGCCGCCACCGCCGACCACCTGACCGCGACCGCCGACTGCATGACCCCCGCCCCCGACCACCTGACCGCGACCGCCGACCGCATGGCCGCCACCGCCGACCGCATGGCCGCCACCGCCGACTGCATGACCGCCACCGGCCGAATGACCACCGCCACCTCCCGAGGAATGACCGCCGCCGCCGGGCGGTGATGCGCTAGCAAATGGGGGGAGTGCCGTAAGAAAGGCAAAAAGGGCGATGCGCTTCAAAAAAGAATTCGCATCCATATAATAACACCTCCTATCGTACGCCGCGGCTGCTTGGTCGGCTAATACGAAAAAGCGAAGTAACTAATCGCTTTTTCCTAACTGCTTAGGAGCATCGACCTGGCGGCTTTGGTCGAGGATTCTTTTGGCGGTTCGGAGGAAGCTTGGAAATTGGACTATATCAACGTGATCACCGGAAGAACTACGGTTCCCACCGCCACTATCGTAGAGAAGTATCCTAACGGGATTTGCCGACCATTACGGTTTTCGGACACACTACCTTAGCTTCTGCCTCTCGCAAGAAAGCGGTACCGCCCCCGTGAGTCGATCCTTACGATTACTGCGCAGAAACAGCCTGGCCTCCTCTAGGTCCAAAATGGTCTGGCTTATGGCGGGCTGTGCAACATTCAAGCGGCGCGACGCCTCGCTATAGTTTAGGTAGTCCCGGGAGCAATTACAGCGATTGCAAAGAGTAGAACCGAGATTCTCATATCAGGTTGTTCTGAACATAAAGAGCACCCGGCTGAGACTTTATTCCAGAGGCAATTTGCGTTTGGCGTTCGGCGTTTGGCGTTTTGACGTTCGTCCACATGTCGCCGTCATTCGCGAACGCTACCGAGGCGACTGCGCTTCATGGTCGGGCCAGTTTAGTCTCTTTCGTTTGGAACTGCTCGCTCGGTACGCGATCGCTTCGATTGGACAGTCGCCGCTACCGAAGATTGTCCGCCCTCGATCTAACCCGCGTGTCGGAGGCAACAGTGTTGCAGCGACGTTTTATTATTAGCGTGGTCATGATTCGATCGTCAGCAGTTCACATCTTTGTAACCGATGCGTTAGCAATAGGTTTAGATCACTTCCCTTGATTCTGGCCCCTGTTGCTAATGTTTCATCTGGTACCAATCGCGGTTCGCCGCCACAATGTGGTCATCGGGTTGCGGATCCATTCTTTCGATAAATGCATTCTGGAATGCTCTTCCCGTCCCGGCATCAATGCTGGAGCATCCGGTAAATCCCAGTAAGCATACAGCCGAGGCCATCAAAAGTACTCGACAGATAGAATTGGTAAAAATTGATTTTTGCCTTTTCATAGTCGCATGAGAGCTTCTAACGCAAGTCATGTCGCGCAGGAGTTTGACCGTCAGCCGAAGCCAACGCTCAGTTGCTCAATTCCGTGAAGCTGCGGCACTTAGTTCACTTTTTACGAAGCCCGCTGAGATCCGTTCCGACGGTTAGGACCTCTCCGCTTCGATGCCGGCCTCCTCGTGGGATGGTTGTTGCACAACACTAGGCACATTGAGTGGTTCCCGGCGGCGCCCCCATATAGCTTGAATCAAATCACGATTCATCTTGCCGATGAACTCGATGGGTATCTCTTTGGGGCACACGGCCTCGCATTCTCCATGATTCGTGCAACTACCGAAGTTTTCATTCATCATTGCGACTACCATCGCAAGCGTCCGCTGATCACGTTGGGGCTGACCCTGAGGAAGTGAGTTAAGGTGAGTTAGTTTGGCGGAGGTGAACAGCATGGCGGCTGCATTCGGGCAGGAAGCAACACATGCTCCGCAGCCGATACATGCAGCCGCATCAAACGCAGTATCCCCAGCTTCTTTTGAGACCAGAATCGCGTTGGCATCCGGAGCGCTGCCCGTCGGCGCGCTGATGAACCCCCCTGCTTGAATGATTCGGTCAAAGGCTGACCGATTCACTATCAGGTCGCGGATGACCGGGAACGCGCGGGTGCGCCACGGCTCTAACGTGAGCCTGTCGCCATCTTTGAAAAAACGCATCGAGAGCTGGCACGTGGTAGTACCGCGCCGCCCCCCGTGGGCTACCCCGTCAATCAGGAAGCCGCATGAACCGCAGATACCTTCCCGACAATCATGTTCGAAAGCCACGGGAGGTTCCCCCTGAGTAAGAAGGTCCTCATTGAGGGCGTCCAGCATTTCAAGGAATGACATGTCTGGTGTCACTTCCTTCACCTGATAGGTGACGAACTGCCCCTGTGCCTTTGCGTTTTGCTGACGCCAGATCTTAAGGGTGAAATCCATGATTATTTGTAGCTCCTTTGTGAAAGCGGAACGTACTCGAACGTGAGTGGTTCCTTATAAAGTGCGGGCGCTTTGCCTGGACCTTTCCACTTCCAGGCCGCGGTGTAACTGAAATTCGCATCATCTCGCTTGGCCTCACCCTCATCCGTTTGGCTCTCCACGCGGAAGTGGCCTCCGCACGATTCTCTGCGATCCAGGGCATCGAGACACATGAGTTCGGCGATTTCCAGAAAGTCGGAAACGCGATTCGCTTTCTCGAGTGTCTGGTTCAACTCTTCATCTGCGCCGACGATTTTGAGATTGTGCCGGAACTCCTCCCGTAACTCCGGTATGCGAGCGAGGGCCTTTCGCAGACCTGCATCCGAGCGAGCCATGCCGCAGTTATCCCACATAATCATACCGAGCTCGCGGTGGAATGAATCGGGACTGCGTTTTCCCTTCACAGCAAGCAGCGCCTTAAACCGATTCTTAGCCTCGGCCTTGCTTTCCGCGAACGCCGGATGCGAGACCTCAACCGGGTCAAGTGCAGTCGAGGCGATGTAGTCAGGCACGGTACACGGCAGAACGAAATAGCCATCGGCGAGACCTTGCATGAGCGCACTCGCGCCGAGTCGGTTGGCGCCGTGATCGGAGAAGTTCGCTTCACCACCAACAAACAGTCCCGGGATAGTCGACATCAGGTGGTAATCCACCCAGAGGCCGCCCATGGTGTAATGAGGAGCGGGATAGATCCGCATCGGCACGGTGTACGCGTCCTCTCCCGTGATCCGCTCATAGATGTCGAACAGATTTCCGTACTTATCCCGAACCGTTTCCAGGCCAAGGCGCTGAATGGCATCCGCGAAGTCCAGGTACACACCCTGCCCATGCGGCCCGACACCGCGTCCTTCGTCGCATACTTCCTTAGCGTTTCGCGATGCGACGTCGCGCGGTACGAGGTTACCAAAACTCGGGTACCGGTTCTCCAGATAATAGTCGCGTTCGCTTTCCGGGATATCCTTCGGAGCGCGCATTTCGCCCTTCTTCTTTGGCACCCAAACTCGTCCATCGTTTCGCAGCGATTCAGACATCAGCGTCAGCTTCGACTGATGCTCGCTGCTTAACGGGATACAGGTCGGATGAATCTGCGTAAAACAGGGGTTCCCGAACAGGGCGCCGCGGCGGTGGGCGCGCCAGATAGCAGTGCAGTTGGATGCCTTGGCGTTAGTCGAGAGGTAGAAGACATTTGAGTAGCCTCCCGTTGCCAGCATGACCACGTCGGCCGCATGACACTCGATCTCACCATTCACCAGGTCCCGTGTCACAATACCGCGCGCTCTGCCGTCGACGATCACAATGTCGAGCAGCTCTCGTCGAATGTGCATTGTCACCGTACCCGCGGCTATTTGCTCTTGCAGCGCCTGATAAGCCCCGAGCAACAGCTGCTGTCCGGTCTGACCGCGCGCGTAAAATGTTCGTTGAACCTGTACGCCGCCAAACGATCGCGTATCCAGAAGTCCGCCATATTCCCTGGCAAACGGCACGCCTTGAGCAACGCACTGGTCAATGATATTGAGGCTGATTTGGGCGAGCCGATACACGTTGGCCTCTCGGGCGCGGAAATCGCCCCCTTTTATTGTGTCCTTAAACAGGCGGAGAATGCTGTCGCCGTCATTTCGATAGTTCTTAGCGGCATTAATCCCCCCCTGGGCTGCGATCGAGTGTGCGCGGCGCGGGGTGTCGTGATAGGAAAAGCAGTGAACGTGGTAGCCTTGTTGGCCAAGAGTAGCCGCGGCTGCAGCTCCCGCCAGGCCTGCGCCCACAACGATAATCGAGTGTTTGCGGCGGTTAGCTGGATTCACCAACCTCATTTCGAAACGACATTTATCCCACTTTTGCTCAATCGGACCTAACGGTATTCTTGCATCCAGATCTATTTGCGTCACTTCAGAGCGGCCCGTTTCTAATGGCCGCTCAATCGGACCAGATGGTAACTTTGCTTTCAACATATATTCCTCCCTTAATGCAGCCAGCCCACCAGCACCGAGACCGGAACCGAAGTGAATCCCAAGAACACCACGATCCCGATTACTCGCGAGAGCGTTTTCAACGCCGCCGCGTTTCGAGCGGTGCTCCAGCCGAGCGTCTGCAGCATGCTCCAGATTCCGTGACTGAGGTGTAGGCACAATGCGCCCATCGCTACGATGTAAAAAAGCGTAATGGGCCAAACGTGGAAGGCCGCCACGACGTTTTGATAGACGGCGAGATGTTTAAACTGCCCGGGCTCGAAACCCACGAGACCGCCGGTCAAGTGCAGTAGATGGAAAACGACAAACACAGCCAGAATTACCCCGCCCCACCGCATCACTCGGGCAGCGAATGTCGTCTCAACATTTCGTTTAACGTCATACCTGATAGGACGCGCAGCCCAACTCATGCGAGTGAGTTGAATCGCAGCCGTGATGTGCAGAGTCACACATGCGAGCAACACAATCCGGACAACCCAGAGCAGCTGTCCATAGCCAAGTTCAGGCATACCTACTTCCCGCAGAAACCGCGAGTAAGCGTTGATCTCGTCCGGACCAACGAATATCTTCAGATTGCCCAGCATGTGCGCGATAACAAACAGCACAAGTACGACCCCTGTAACGGCCATCACCACCTTTTTGCCGATCTGAGTGTGCCAGAGGGCCAAGATTGGATTTGTGACAGCTATTTTCCTAGCGGTCGCAGCGCCCTCGCGATGGACTAGCGGATCCAAATTATTGACGCTTTTCATATAAGATTCCTCACAAGCCGGATCCCAATCCGGGCCCGACTAGATGTTTCATTATCCTTTTCACAGCTGCAGAGGCCTGGCCGACTCGCTGTTCGCATCGCCGGCTCTTATGTTTTGTCTGCAAATATGCCCTACAGCTCGGATGGCGAGTACTCCGGGAACCACTGGCTCTCGGCTAACTTTTTGCGTAATTCCTCCGGATCGACCGCAGGGGCCAACCCTTCCTCTTGCGCTTTCGCAGCAACAGCATAAGCAATATCGAGAGCCACCTCCCGGATCGCCTTAACTCTCGGTAAGAGAGAGCCGGTGGGATCTCTCAAAGCGGGTGAATGATCACCTAGCGCTTTCGCCGCCGCGAGCAGCATTTTATCGGTCACTCTCCGAGCATGCGAACCGGTCACTCCAAGCCCAACGGCTGGAAAGATGAACACGTTGTTGCATTGAGCGACCTGAATGACTTCTCCATTGTATGTAACCGGTGCGAATGGTGATCCGGTCGCCACCAGCACCCGGCCTTCTGTCCAGGCAAGCAGGTCTGCCGGTTCCGCCTCCGAGTGGCTGGTGGGATTCGATAAGGGGAAAATGATCGGCCGTTCGGTCTTTCTAGCCATTTCACGAACAATCGCCTCGGAAAAGATACCCTTCACCGTCGACAAACCAATCAACACTGTAGCGTCAATATCACCGATCACTTCGGCCAAACCGATCTGACCATGTTGATTACGCGGCCAGTTCACAACCTCTTTGTACTACAGGGGATCGGAATCTTGTTTTCTTGCGAGGAAGTTTTTGATCATAGCTCTATGCGGCGAGGCGAGTGAGTTGGTCGATGTCAGCGCGTCTTGCCGCTAAGAGCGCAGTGGTAATTCGGCGTCCGTGTGAAGTGAGAATGTAGCGATGGGTGCCGGCGACTTTGCGGATCAAGCCGTGAGCACGTAGTAGAGCGAGTTTGCGTGTAATGGCTGCTGAACGCTTGCGACGTTCTTTGGCGCCGGCTCTGGAAGAGTAAAAGAGTCGTACTAAATCGCGGTTGCGCAGCCCATTGATAGCGAACTCTCCTCGGTTGATTGCTTCCAGGAGCGCGCCGTCTTGAGCCGACCAAGGGTTGAGCGCCCGGTAACGTCTGCCCCTGACAACGAGGGCCCGGCAAACGCTCTGGGCTTCCTGCAAAAGCGGGGTAGTTCCAGTCACACTGGCCAATGCTTCGAGATAGCGACTGTTGGCAGCCTGACTGACCTCTGCTCGACGATAGAGGTCGGCTACACTTCGGCGCAGCTTCTGCCATTTGAATTGGCCATCGGCACAATCGTGTACCGGACGATAAACCTTAAACTCTTGGGGATGCACGATAGTCGTTTCGATCCGTAGAATAACGGCTTCTTTATCGTAGATTTTGAGCGAGTTGCCATTGAGGACGTGACGCAGGCGGATGCCTTCGGGCCGCTCCTTAAGGCTGGTGGTTACTTGGCCTCGGAAGTTACTGGCCACTTTGCCGGTGGTCTCATTGACTCTCTTGCCTAAAAAGCGCAGTACATCGACGCTGCCGAAGCTGCGGATAGCGTGATGCAAAAACTGCGGATAAAACTTTGCCAGCGAAGCCCTGTTCTTAAAGCACACATCGGTAGCGAACTCGGTCTGGCTGGCACTCCAGTAGTAGCGCTGCGCAATGGGTTGTGCGATCTCGGTGTGCAGAGGATGAGCTTGGCTTAAAAGTGCCTCGAGCTCTTCATTCCAGTTGGTAGCCAACTGTTGGTTGAATAAAACCTGGGCTTGCATCGGATCAGCCACACGTAGAAAACAGTTGTCCCGTTGCCGGTAAGCAATCGAGCACTGATCAAGCTGGCGCGCTAACCACTCCCGGCCGTTGAGACAGATGTCGACAGTAAAAGGAAACCAGCTCTGTACCCGTACGTGCATCAATCCAAAGCTCGGATGCGTGTAATAGTGATAGAGATGGAGGCATTTGCGCGTCTCCAATACCAGCTTGAGCTTTTTCGAGGAGCGCTCTCCTCGTACCGAATAGGACAAGCAGGGCTCAAGGGCTGTAAAGACCGCGATCAAACCAGAGTCGATTTTATCGCGTTGAGCTAGTTCTCGAGCCAGTTCCTCCTTCGACTCGCTGCCGCCGCGCAGATAGCATATCGGACGACCCGCCTTTTGAGCCGCTTCATAAGCCAGCTGTTTAACTCGTTTGGTCATCCCTTCGGCAAAGGATCCAAACTCCTTGAGCAGCACCCCACAGCAACCCAGATAAAGATCCATCATTCGCGGATCAAAGAGCATCCGCAAGCTCCCGCGGAACCGAATCCGGTCAAAGCCACTCAGAACGTGCGTGACGTATTGACCAAATTTGCGATAAAAACTCTCTGGAACGCCGTGGGGTGTTGGTGTGCTTAGGTTTTGCATCCACAGCTTTTACCAACTCCAGCGGCGTTCCAATACCCCTGAAGTTTGGTTGCGGCTATGCCGCGCTGTGATCTTTGAGGTCTCTGTGGCTATTCTAAGATCTCAACGCGCGTACACACGGCCTTTCCAGACCGAACGGCGCCCCTTCCAGTATTCGATCGCCGAAGACCAAGTCATCAGCAGGTAAAGCGTCGCGATGATCGGCAATGTGACGGCCCACAAAGGAGATAACCGATAAAATC
>DASTDH010000181.1:0-11255 GCA_035710445.1 Chthoniobacterales bacterium | reverse complement strand
TCTTATGTCTTGGATGGACCCGGTTTTCGGTAGTCAGGGGGCCAGTTGGTTGTTGGGGGTTGCGGAATGGTTATTTGGCGCGCTCTTGGTCTCAGGATTCTGGAATAAGAAATTGGGAATTCTGGGGGCGCTCGGCTCGTGTGTTACGTTTATAATGACTGTCACTATAATTCCATTTATGCCGGACGGCTGGGCTGCGTCTGCCGGCGGCTTTCCCGCCATGGTTGGCAACGTTGCTTTCCTGATGAAGGACGTGGTTCTCTTTGCCGTATCGGTCTATTTGCTAAAACAGGATGTCGAGAGAGCGTCATTTTCTATGGATTTGGCAGAGGCATATTGAGATCTCTCCAAAAATGGAAGATTCGCATCAAACAATATGGAAAACATTTCGTTAACCCAGCTACCTAAGAAGTCCGATCCGGAAGAGTATGATCTGGTGGTCCTCGGCAGCGGCGCAGGAGGAAAATTAGCTGCCTGGACCCTTGCTGGACAAGGACAGCGGGTGGCCGTGATCGAGCGCAAATACATCGGCGGATCGTGCCCGAACATCGCGTGTATGCCCAGCAAGAACATCATTCACAGTGCGAAGGTTGCCTCGTACTTCGCCAGAGGTAAGGAGTTCGGGATCGCTACGAAGGGATTCGCAGTTGATATGTCTGCCGTGCGCGATCGCAAACGTAGGATGGTGTCGGACTCGATCGACGCGCATGTCGACAACTACAAGAGGAGCGGAGCAGAACTCATCCTCGGCTCCGGACGTTTCATCGGTCCGAGGACTTTGGCAGCCACGCTGCCCGATGGGACCCGTCGTCAACTCCGCGGGACCAATGTGATCATCGGTACTGGTACGCGCGCCGCGTTAGAGCCGATTCCTGGCCTGGCAGAAGCGCTGCCACTCACCCATGTCGAGGCACTCGAACTGGATGAAATCCCCGAACATCTCCTTGTGATTGGGGGTGGTTACGTCGGATTAGAACTGTCCCAGGCGATGCGTCGATTTGGTAGCAAAGTGACAGTGATCGAGCGCAATGATCGGTTGGTGCATCGAGAAGACGAAGATGTGACTGAAGCGCTTCGCAGCCTCTTCGAGGACGAGGGTGTCGACATTGTTCTGAATGCACGGCTCAAGTATGTATCGGGGAAGTCGGGAAAGGTTGTACGAGCCGTTATCGAGCAAAATGGAGTAGAGAAGGCGTTAGATGGCTCTCACCTGCTGGTCGCTGCGGGCCGCACACCGAACACGGAGGGAATCGGATTGGAGCTGGCTGGTGTGGAGGTGACTGACCGTGGATACGTGAAGGTCAATGAGCGGCTCGAGACAACGGCACCCGGTGTTTGGGCGGTCGGCGATGTAGCAGGCAGCCCACATTTCACCCATATTAGCGTTGACGATTTCCGTGTGGTTCTCGCCGGTCTCACCGGCGGCAACCGCGTGACCACTGGCCGGCAAGTTCCGTTCTGTCTGTTCACGGATCCGGAATTCGCACGCGTCGGTCTCAGTGAGAAGGAAGCTAAAGCACGAGGCGTTGCCTACCGTTTGTTCAAGATCCCAATGGGGAAATACTGCGCACGCAGACACTTTCTGAAACCCGAGGATTCCTCAAGGCTTTGGTGCAGACCGATGGCGATCGCATCCTTGGCTTCACCGCCTTCGGTGTCGAGGCAGGAGAGATCATGTCTGCTGCCCAGATTGCCATGATCGCAGGGCTACCCTATACCGCGCTTCGCGATGCTATCCTGGCTCACCCGACCCTGTTGGAGGGGCTTGGTCCAGGCTGTGCCTTCGGTGTCAAAATCTGCCAATGTGAAAGCTGATGTCGCGCTGACATAGTCGATCGGCTCGTGGGGCAAAGAAGGCAACCGTGGCGGAGTCATCCCTGCCGGAACTGGTGTTGAGCTGTTCGCCGATGGCGGCGCCCAGCACTGAATCATCCAATTTCAACCAACTCACTGCTATCTACTATGCAAAACTCCTACACTAACAAAATAGTGCTGGTTACCGGAGGAACCTCCGGTATCGGCAAAGCAACGGCGCTGGCATTTGCGGAGGCGGGTGCGAAAGTCGTCATCACGGGCCGCCGCGAAAAGGAAGGTGCGGATGTCGCCGCGGAGATCACCAGGACCGGTGGAACCGCGGCCTTTGTTCGGGCAGACGTCGCCAAGGACGCCGAAGTCGTGAAGGCGATCGACTTCGTCCTATCCACCCATGGTCGTCTCGATGTGGCCTTCAACAACGCCGGGGTCGAAATCGCGGGTCCGCTCGATCAAGTCACCGAAGAACAATATCGCCGGACCTTTGACATCAACGTTTGGGGTGTCCTCAATTCGATGAAGCATGAAATCGCCGCGATGCTCAAGACCGGGGGCGGCGCCATTGTCAACACATCAAGCGTCGCCGGACACGTTGCGCTGCCGCAGGCAAGCATTTACGTGGCGACGAAGCACGCCGTCGAAGGACTGACCAAAGCTGTCGCGCTCGAGTTCGCGAAGCAGGGCATTCGCGTCAATGCGATCGCACCTGGCTCCATTGACACTGACATGGTAGACCGCCTGGTGGGCCAAGACGGCGACAGACGTAACTGGTTACTCTCGCTGCATCCCGTGGGTCGGCTTGGCATCAGCGAAGAAATCGCAGCCGCCGTCCTTTACCTTGCTTCCGACGCAGCGAAATTTACCACCGGCACGACACTGTTAGTCGATGGAGGATGGACCGCCGCTTAATCGGGGTAGCTCGAAATGGTTTGCGCTCCTTCTGCGATTTGTGATCGCGACGCCGAGATCGGCAGCAATTTGTGATAATACCAATACGAAACTCCCAAAATGCCCAAAAACACCAAGGGCTCTAGTCCGTGCCAGATACCGTCGCCACTGGATAAATGGGCAATCGAAGCCGAAACGATAGTGAGAGCAAACCCGAAGTAGGCGAACTCTTTTATTCTCCTGGGTATCATCGGAATCAATAACGCCAACGCGCCCAATATCTTGGCAACAGTGAGCTCTATTCGGAACCAACCCGGTAAACCTAAATGGGCAAAACCCCCCTTCATCTCTTCGTTAAACGAAAAGTTGAATGCGCTCCATAACATGATTACCGCCACCATTCCGGTGGTAGCCCAATAGGTGATCTCATTTCTTTTCATCTGGGTGTACTCCTGGATACATGGACCGGCTGCGTCTTCGGTTCAGCCATCCGCACTTATAATACGCTACCGTATCGTATCTTTTTCGGATGTCAAATGGCCGGCCTAACCATTCGGTTTCGGTCGCCTCGATCGAAGGATCCGTCCCTGATTATTCGAAAAATTTTTCGCGATACGGTCGGAGGTCGAGCTCAAGCGTCCAAGCCGACCGATCCTGTTTGACCAAATCCCAATAGACCTCGGCAATCGCCGCCGGATTCATCAGGGGTTCACCGGCTTGATCTTCAACCCCTGGTCCGATCTCACGCTCTCGGATCACACCATCGACAATAACATGGGCGATATGAATCCCTCTCGGCCACAGCTCTCTGGCCAAACCTTGAGCCAGACCGCGCAGCGCAAACTTCGCGCTACTAAAAGTGATCGCAGCGCCGCGAACCGATGAAGTCGCGCCGGTAAACAGAATACAACCAGATCCCTTCACCAGCATATCCGGAACTACTGTTTGCGAGCAGAGAAAAGCGCCGAGCACACCAACCTGCCAGCCGCGAACGAAGCTGTCGGCAGTAATCTCGGTGAACGGTTGTCCGAAAGGGCCGCTCGCACTGGCGTTGTTGATCAGAAGATCGACTGGTCCGAGCTGCTCGCGGATGCTTCGGAATGCGGTCGCCACTTGATCGGGTTGGCTGACGTCGGCCGGCACCGCCAGAGTCTGACTTCCCTTGTCACGTAGCTCAATAGCTAATGCTTCGATAAATTCAGACGTCCTGGCCAGCAGCCCGATACGGCAGCCCGCGGTAGCCAATCTGCGCGCCAGAGACGCGCCCAGTCCTGGACCGACACCTGCGACGACGGCCACTTCCGGAACAAAAGCATTCATAGGGTAAGATGTTCGGCTCAGGCTACCATGCCGGCGGGCGATTTGCATTGGACTCGGCTCGATCGATAGAACTGAACGAAGCGCGGAAGGTCATTACTAGCAATTCTGGTGTGCGTTAGCTTCATTGTAACACCCAAGTTCTTAGGTTATTATTGGAGCGAGGAGTAATCGTTTCGTGATGGACAAGATACGCTACTGTATCGTATTGTAATAGGGTGTCAATTTGGTGAAAAAAAAGTCGATATTTAACCCCGCTCCGGACCAGGAGATAAATGAGGATGAGCGGGTTCAGCGATCAAAAAAAGCTGTTCTAACTGCGACCTTTCAGTTGTTGTCAGAAACTGGTTTAACCGGTGTAAGCATCGACCAGGTTTCTCGACGCTCAGGGGTTGCCAAAACCACGATTTATCGGCATTGGCCATCCCGTTCAGCGTTGGTACTTGATGCCTGTTCCAGGCTGAAACCAAAGTCCGAGGCGCCAGACACCGGAAACTTGAAGGACGACGTGACCGTCCTTGCTCTGAACCTGGCCAGCCGGTTGCGGACCGCACGGTGGGCAACCGTTCTACCGTCGATGATTGATGCCGCCGAGCGCGATCCCGAGTTAGCCGACCTCCATTCCCGCATGCACGCGGAAATGACAACGGCTTTTCGCGCGGTCATTAAGCGCTCCCAACAACGGGGGGAGCTGTCCCGACACCGGCGCCCGACCGAGGTAGTTGCGATGATCCTGGGCCCCCTCTTTTATCGGCGATGGTTCTCCCGGGAACCCCTCGACGAAGGATTCGTGAAACGCGTGGTCGAAAGTGCGGTCAGTGGGTTAAAAGAGAGGTCCTGACGCTCGATACGCCGGGTTGCTCCGGTCCGTCGGATCGGAGAAGAGTGATTGGTGATTGCGATCCAGGTGCCTAGATGTCTTTTACCGTGAAGCGGTTACACAACTCAGCCCATGATCGGTTTGGTTTTTTGGGATGAGAAGCTAGGATACGTATCGATCACGTTCTAGTATCGAACCTCGAGCATATGAAGCCCTTCCGCTATCATCCGTTTGATCTCCGGCAATTAACCTCTTTTGCAGAAATCGTCCGAATTGGCAGTTATCGAGGTGCGGCCAAAACCCTGCATGTAGCTCAACCTGCTTTGAGCAGACAGATTCAAAATCTGGAGAGCGCGCTTGGTATCGTTCTGCTTGAACGCGGGCTAAGACGACTGCGCCTCACGGCCGAAGGGCGCGAGCTGGCAGCACGCTTGCCCGGACTCTTTGCCCATATCGATCGAATAACAGAATGTACGCAATTCGCCTCCCGCGGCACCGCCGGTCACCTCCGGGTCGGGGATGCGGGCATTGCGACCACCGAGGTCCTGCTACCCTCCCTCCGGACGCTACGGAAACGTTGGCCGAATCTTCGACTCAGTTTCTATCAGAACACTTCCGAAGGATTTTTCAACGACCTGATTGAGGACAAGATAGACTGCGCCTTCACGATGTTGCCATCGAGTCATCCCGAGCTAACGAGCCGGCGTTTGATCTCTTTGGAAATCGGGATAGTGCTGCCGCCCGGGCATCGCTTGGCCAAACAGAAGGAAGTCCCGCTCGGTACTTTGAGGGATGAATCCTGGATTATGGCGCCGCGCGCTGCGAATGCGTTATTATATGATGAGATCATCGGCTGCTGCCATCGGGCAGGATTTAGCCCGCGCATCATCGATGAAGTATCGCCGCGACCACGAGTGATTTCACAGGTCGCGTGCGGCGTAGCCGTCACCACCCTCATCGAATCGGTGAAACACCTTTGTATCGGCGGGACAACCTATCGAAGACTGGTACAACCGACACCCAGGATCACGTGTTATCTCGTCTATCGAGGGAATGATTCTTCGGCGCTATTGCAAGCGTTGATCAGCCTCTGTCGCACGCAAGCTCGATAGCGTTATAGATTGCGGCCCAGTGGAACACCCCGAGGCGAGCCCCGCCCGGTTACATTGGCAGAGCCGCCCTTAGCCGAATACTCACCGTTGCTGCCAAAACACGCGGTTCGGCGGCAGGCGCACTAACAATACCTCCATTCGATCCGCTATCACCACTGAACAGTAAGATCGACACGGTTTCACTCTGCAGAAAACCGGATCAGCTGGCCGATATCCCGCCGTCTAACGCCGGGCTATGAACTCGGCGCGAGTGAGGCGCGCAATATGACCCGCGAACTCGGGATACTTCTCTTGTAACTCGTCACGGTAACCCATCTCGAAATCGTCGAATTCGAAACCGGGCGCGAGAGTGTTGCCGAAGAACGTATACGATTCCGGTTCTGCACCCATCGGTCGGGAGCCCTGCCAGACATCGCGGGGAACCACGAATTGGGGATATTGCCCTCTGAATACATCGGCGCCGAGAACGACGATCTGTCCGTGCCCGTCGGGGTAGAGCAAAAGCATTTCCAATGGATCACCTCCATAGAAGTGCCAAATTTCATCGGTGGCCAGCTTGTGAATAGCCGAGAAATCCTCCTTTGTCTGTATCGCATAGATGGCAGTACCGGCCACGCGATTGCCTTGGTAGCGAACAGGCAAACTCTTTGCAGGCAAGAGATCTTCGCTGCGATAGGTTACCGAAAACCACGGACCCTCGGCGGGGATTTTTTCCATCTTGAAATGCCGAATCAGTTTTTGGGCCGGGCTCTCGGATGTTGCGTTCATGGATTTGTCACCGTAATCGCGATGAATCTGAGTGCCAGTCAGATCGCTGGACGGTTCACATCCTTGTAATAGAGTTACCGCGCCGGGAATTTAACCATGGCGACAAACCACTGGGAACAACTCCAATTCGGGATCGAACGCGGAGACGATATCGATCCGCTCGAACTGTGCCGAGAAACCACGCTCAGCCCACAAAGAAACAATAAAAGATAGCGTCAGCCAAAATGGCAGGGTTTTTCCGCGCGCTAATGTGTCGAACAACCATTGGGCCAAAAGCGTACATCCTCCCGATGTGCATCCCGGACCTGGCAACCTCATACCGGCTCGAACAGGGGTGCGATTTTCATGGCCGGGCACAAGACAAGTCCCTTGTCGGTCAGCCGGATCTCCGGGATCACCGACAGCGGCAGGAGGTTGAATCCCATATACGGAAGCCAACGGTTGGTTGAACAAAAACATTTACTTCATCCGCAACGCCGGAGCCAGAAAGGACAAGAACGAAAAGGACGAGGCGACAAGTTCGTGGCAATATTGGGCGCGGATTGGGCAGATCACATACCACGCCGCTTCGCGGCGATGACAAGTGACAAATAGCAGATAGCGGATTTCGGCTATCGCTGATAGTGGTCAGAAAGAACCGTTTGAGATGAACAGCAATCACGGGATAAGATCGAAGAAATCTGCCGCCTGCAATTTATCTGTTATTTGTCATCTGCTATTTGTTATTTGTCATCTGTCATCACCGCGAAGGGGTGGTTGACCCTTGCAGACAATGGAAATCATTCAACGCGATTCGGTGCCCGTTCTTGTAGCGCCTGACAAGGCGATTATTCGGGAGTTGGCTGCAAGCAGAAACTCCTCCGCAAAAAAGCAAAGTCTGGCCGAAGCCACTATCGCACCCGGCGAGTCCGTAGCCGAGCACTTCCACAAGGTCACCGAGGAGTTCTACCACATCTTGAGTGGTTCCGGCCTGATGAAAATCAACGACGAGGAAGCACAGGTGTACCCTGGCGACACGGTCGTTATCCTTCCGGGAATGCGTCACAAGATCACGAACAATGGCGACGTTCCCCTGGTGCTGCTCGCCTGTTGTTCACCCGAATGGACGGCGGAGGACCAGTTGCTCATCGAGTAAAGCGTTCGGCGTTTGGCGCGTGGCGTTCGGCGTTTGGCGGTAGCGGCGACTAGCTTGTCCGACATAGTATCGTCTTAGTGGAGTACCGGAGAAATGGACAAATGGGATGAACGGTAGGCTCCAGCAAATGCTAAATTTCGAATTCTGAATTCTTGATTGTACAATCTGCACCCACATGGATTCACTTCCCATCAGACGCTACTCTCTGCACGGTCCGGAGAAACCGCCGCCAGCCAATATCTGCATTGTTGGCGGCACTAACATTGCGCATGCTTTGACGATGTCAGGTCACCTTTCGGTTGCTTTTGCACTGGAGACACCGTTCGGCTTATCTCCGGCAATCTACTTCGGAGAATCTGAAGGAGTCCCATTTTATCACGTCACACTGCACGGCTCTTCTACCGGGGCCTCCGGAGTGGCCGAACAGGACGCCCTGCTCATAGTTTGGGGCGCCCTGCATCACCTCGGAGTCAGCGACGTTCTGGGTGGTGCGACCGCTGGGAGCATCAATTCGGCGTACAAGCTGGGCGACTGGGTAATCGCAGACGACTTCATTGATTTCAATATCGATCGGAAGCGTTCGATCGCCGCTGAGATCCTGGGCGCTGAGGCGGCTAGGATCTTGCCGCGTCATGTGCCGGCCGATGATCCGCTCTTGCGAAAAATTCTGAGCGAGGAAGCCGCCCGAGTTGCCGGCCAAGAGAACGTTCATGAAGGGGGAGTGATTATCCAGGCTGCCGGAGGACGATTTGAAACGGCAGCCGAAATCCGAATGTTCCAAAGACTCGGCGGCGATCTGGTGACGATGAATGTACCGACCGAAATGGCCTATGCCCGCCAGCTTAACATCAATTACGCAAGTCTGATCGCTATTTCCAATCCAGCCGAGGGACTAGGCCCATGGGATTGGAAGACTTTGAGCGATCTTTATCCTCGCTTCCATGCCCAAAGCGTCGAGATCTATCTGGCCGCAGTTCGACGGATTCAGAATCTCCCGAAACGTCGACGCATTGGTGATACGCTGAGAGTGCACCCAGAGTTTGACTAGAGTCTCGGTGTCTTACTAGTTTTGCCGAGCAAATTTCGGAGGTCCCACAGAGGCGCATTTAGTCAAACTGACGATTCGCGCAGCCTTGGCGGGGAAGAAAAATCGTCCCGGCTTGTCCGCCATAGCCCGAAGGGCGGAGGAGGAAGGGACAGAATGACAGTAGCCCACCACTTTAGCGGTGGGGAACCATGCCAAAGATATTCTCGTCCCGCCAGGGACGATCGAAACATACCGATCCCGACATGCAACATAAGCTTACCCACCACGAGCGGCGGATCGATCGTCCCTCCGGGACGGACCGCTTTAAAACGCCCGACCCAGCACTAAAGTGCCGGGCTACTTTCTTTAGATCCCTCCGGAACCACAAACCCCGGGGTTTCCGTCGCAAGCCCCTATGTTGACGCGCACGCGCGGACGCGGGACTGACCTACCCGCTCGGTCGTTGCGAGCCCGGGATGTCTTCAGGCCGGGTATGAAAGAGCGGAAAATCTTCCTACCTTCCGAATAAGAAATGGAGCAGAAACAGGACTGCTAGCACGTAGGTCACGATACCTATCTCTTTGCCCTGGCCGATTCCGACTTTGATCGCGACATAGGTCAGCAAACCGAACGCGATGCCCTCGCTGATACTAAAGGCAAACGGCATCATAATGATGGTCATGAAGGCAGGGGCCGCCTTGGTAAAGTCGGCGAGGTCCAGTTCTCCCAGCCCCTGCATCATAAAAGCGCCAACGACTACCAGGGCCGGAGCGGTTGCAACCGCAGGGACGATCAGAATCAGCGGGGTAAGAAAAAGCGCCAACAAGAAACAGATGGCGGTCACAATCGAAGCCAGCCCGGTACGTCCGCCGGTCTCAACGCCGGCGGCGCTTTCGATATAGCTGGTCACGGTCGATGTGCCCAAGAGGGATCCGAACATGGCTGCGCAAGCGTCCGCCAGCAAAGCCCGGCCCAGTTTGGGTAAGTTGCCTTTCTCGTCCAGCAGGCCCGCTCGTTTCGTAACCCCGATCAATGTTCCCATGTTGTCAAAGAGGTCAACGAATAACAGCGCCAGTACGAGCGGTAAGGAAATCAAGAGATGCTGCCAAAAATAGCTCAGATCCAGCTTCAGAAATGTAGGACTCAAAGAGGATGGCCAATTAAAGATCGCATCCGGGTGTTTGGTTAATACGCCCGATCCGTCTGATGCGGGCACAAAGAGGCCGACAATCGTAAGCAGGACAATAACCAGAATGATTGCGCCCGGGATCTTTCGGGCGATCAAAATGGCAGTGAGAATAATGCCGATAATCACTAACCACGGTGCCGGCTTGGTCAGATCCCCGAGCGCAACGAACGTAGCCGGATTTGCCACGATTTCCCCTCCATTTTTTAGGCCGATCAACGCGATGAAGAACCCGATACCGGCAGTGATAGCGATCTTCAATTCCAAAGGAATCGCGGCGATAAGCTTTTTCCGCAAACCGGTGACCGACAGGATTAGGAAAATGAGGCCGCTATAGAAAACATAGCCGAGCGCAGCCTGCCAAGGCACGCCTTTACCCAAACAGATTGTATAGGTAAAGAACGCGTTAACTCCCATACCGGGCGCGAGCGCGATCGGGTAGTTGGTAGCGAGCGCCATAGTGAGGGTCATAACCGCCGAGGCAACTGCGGTAGCGGTCACCAACGCGCCCTTATCGATTCCTGCTTGGGAAAGGATGGCCGGATTTACCGCCAGGATATAAGCCATCGCGGCGAACGTCGTAAGACCGGCAACAATCTCACGGGCCGGAGTAGAACGATGTTCTGAGAGGGAAAAAATGCGTTCGAGCATGACGCTAAATGCAGCAGTTTTTGTGACGGCAGGCGGTCGAGGTGGAATTGAGCACCATGGTAAATGATGAAATCAAGCGAGAAAACAAGCGCCGTATAGATGGGCTGCTAAATGTGCTGGCATTCGGCCCAGATGGATTCGGTCAACTTTCGAGAAAACCTTGCCATCCAATTGTTCCAGACGGGTACGCAACAGCGTATCGCAGCGATTAATTCGGCCGACGTCGCCTGATCCGGCACGAAATCTGTTCCCATGATCGCTACTTCCGTGTTCGGCCTGGGAACGCCTACCGAGTTCCACGATAAGGATGGCAATCCGATTTCGGTGGATCAGATGGCGGATCTTTACCGAGAACGATTGCGTCAACCCGATGCGATCGCTACCGGAGTGACGGTTCGCTTTCAGGCCGTAGTGCTTCGTTTCACTCCATCACGTTCGTGACACTCTGTTTTTGGGGGCCCAACGCATCGGACACGGCGTCAATCTCCTCTCCGATCCCGAAACGATGGAGGCAATGCGCGCAAACAAGAATCTGGTTG
>DASTDH010000180.1:0-9887 GCA_035710445.1 Chthoniobacterales bacterium | reverse complement strand
ATGGACGGCGTTGTTATTAGGACGCTAGATGCGTGCCAACCCGTGAGCACCGGCATCTCCCGGGCACAAACGGAATCAGGCAGGGCGTTTCCCCGGCTGAGTTTGCAAGGAGATCGAATCGGCTTGCAAAGTGCATCGATGGAGCGCGGCGCAGGCCGGAAATCTTCCGGCCTGCGCGCGTGGTTTCCTGGCTGATGGCAAAAAGTCAGGGTGGATCATGGCGCCAGCGACCATTTGTTTGACCGCCAGCGCAACTGAATTCGATAGGAATGGGAAAGAGCAAAGACGCCAATTCCTAAAAGCCACCCAGAACTAAAGGACGTTCGTTCTTGCGCGCGGTTACGCGAAGCTTGCGGGAGTTGGAACAAATCGAGCTTTCCCTTTTCTGCGTCCAACCTTCTTTAGTGGACGCAATCACCTCGACTTAGCGAAATCACGTTTTCTGGAATAAATTAGTGCCGATTTGGCTGTAACCCACGATTTTCAATGAAACAGGGCCTCCCGAGATCTTTCTACGTTGTTTTTCTTTCTCTTGTGTGCGGCGCCCGGCTTCTGATTGCGCAAGTCCAGGATGGACGTGAGCTGGTTCATGCCACGCTGCTCACGGATACCGCGACTGTTCAAGCCGGTCAGACGTTCCGTATTGGTGTCTTGTACAAGATTGAACCAGACTGGCATATCTATTGGAGGTTCGCAGGGGATTCGGGTATTCCGACTGAGATTCAGTGGCATCTACCTCCCGGTTTTCAGGTCGGGCCGCTGCAATGGCCGTTGCCAAACCGTGACAAGGAACCGGGGGATCTCGAAGTTTTTGCTTATAGTAGCCAGGTCTTGTTGTATGCCGAGGTAACGGCTCCGGCATCGTTACCGGCCGGCCCGATTGCGATCAAAGCCGATTCGAAATGGCTGGTTTGTAAGAGCTCTTGTGTTCCTGGAGAAGCGAATCTCAGTCTCGAGCTCAATTCCGGACAGGCGGCCGCTGATCCAGCACTTTTTCAACAATATGCTGCCCAGGTGCCGAAGGTACTCCCCGGGAATTATCAGTTAAGCCTTAAGCGCCAGGCGCAGGAGATTACGGTCAGTTTCTCCGGGACGCCGTCGTCGGCCTCACTTGACTTTTATCCGGAACCGCCGCTCGAGGTTGTCCTCGGGCACGGCAAACAATCAGCTACAAAGGTCATCTTTTCGATCGACTCTGAGGGCAAGACGCTGGATCAACTTGGCGGGGTTGCTGTGATCAGGGACGGGTCAAAGACCGAGGCATTCCAGGTGCCGGCCCAGGAATTCAAGACGAACTCAATCGCCGGGGCGGATCAAGCTCAAGCCCTCGATTTAGCCGCATTGTTGCAAGCTGTGGGGTTTGCGCTTCTCGGTGGCTTGATTCTGAATGTAATGCCGTGTGTTTTGCCGGTGATCTCCTTAAAGATTTTCGGATTCGTGAGTGAGGCGGGTGGGCGACCCGACAAAGCCTTTCGGCTCGCACTGGCTTTCGCAGCGGGAATACTCGCTTGCTTTGGGCTTTTGGCGGTCGGAGTGGTTCTTCTGCGAAACGCCGGGGCGAACGTCGGGTGGGGTTTTCAATTCCAGGACGAACGCTTCGTGCTGATTATCACCTGCATCGTTTTCGCTTTCGCTCTGAATTTACTCGGCGTCTATGAAATCACCGTCTCTGCCGGTGCGACCGGCGGGCTCGCCCGCTTGGCCAGTGGTCAGGGATATGCCAGCGCTTTTTTCCAAGGGGTTTTCGCGACCGTACTGGCAACCCCATGCACTGCGCCATTTTTGGGCACGGCTTCGGCTTTTGCATTCGCTCAACCTCCGCTGATCACTTTTCTGATTTTCTTTTCGGTGGGGATCGGAATGGCGGCTCCTTATCTTTTGCTCGCTGCTAATCCAAAGTGGTTGGGGTACCTGCCGAAGCCGGGCGAATGGATGGTGCGGGTGAAACAAGTCTTTGGTTTTCTCCTGCTGGGCACGGTTCTTTGGTTGGCGTGGGTTGTTGGTCAGCTCAAGGGTGTTCAGGAAATGGTAGTTCTCGGTGCGCTTCTCCTGCTCATTGGAGTTATTGCTTGGATCAAGGGGTCGTTTTGGAGCCCGATCGCTTCCACTCGGGCCAAATGGATTTCAGCCGGCGCGATGGCCGGCGTAATCATCCTGGCTCTAGCTGGCTATTCTTTTTTTACCGCACCGAGCAAGCTGGCCTGGCAGAAATTCAGCCAGGAATCTTTGGATGCCGCATTGCAGTCCGGCCATCCGGTATTCGTCGATTTTACCGCCGACTGGTGTATCACCTGCAAGGCGAACGAACGCTTTGCCATTGATACGTCGACGGTCCGAAATGCGTTTGCCAAACGGAATGTAATCACGTTGCGTGCAGATTGGACCAATGGCGATCCGGTCATCACTGAAATATTGAAGCAGCACGGTCGCGCAGGTGTTCCAATGTATCTCGTCTATCCGGGCGGAAAGAATCGGGAACCTGCGCTCTTGCCAGAATTGATCAGCGCGCAGACAGTATTGGATGCGCTCAAGGAAGGTTAAACTTCATTTGCCGATTTCCATCGATTCGTATCCGTTCAAGCCAATCCATTAATACCTATGATCCGAACCCTATTGATGACTGTTGGAGTCCTTGTCACCACTGGAGGCATCTCGTTGGCCGAAGTCCAGGTTGGAAAGCAGGTACCTGAATTTGCCCTTACCGACACGAACGGAAAGACCCACCATCTCTCCGATTACAAGGGCAAATATATTGTGCTCGAGTGGTATCAACCGGACTGTCCATTTGTTCGTAAACATTACAACTCGGGCAATATGCAAGCACTCCAAAAGGAATACGTTGCCAAAGGGGTCGTTTGGCTAAGCATCGATTCTTCGGCTGCCGGTCAGGAGGGAAACTATCCGTCGGCCGAGCTGAACCAGATTGCGACTAAGAGTGGAGCGGTTCGCACGGCACTGCTGCTCGACGCCGACGGCAAAGTGGGACATCTTTATGGCGCCAAGACGACGCCCGACATGTACATCATCAACCCGCAAGGCGTGCTGGTGTATCAGGGAGCGATCGATGATAAACCGAGCACCGATTTGGCGGATGTAAAAACGGCAAAGAACTACGTAAAATCCGCTCTGAATGCGGTCATGGGCGGCCAGACCGTTGCGACCGCGTCTACACGACCATACGGTTGCAGCGTAAAATACGCCCCGTAATGGCGATTGGACCATGCGCTAGTGATTTTGCGTGGGTTAATGACGCTGTCGCTTTCTGGCAAGAATACGATCGTGCTTCGCGCACCGATCTAAGCTGTAGCGCCCATCGAGTTGAAGATGGGCTCTATCTGATCGACCCGATTCGACTGGCGCCGGAGGCTACGACAGCGCTGGTCGAGCGGGCTGTTCCTCGCGGGATTTTATTGACCAACGGAAACCACGGGCGAGCGGCGAGACTATATGCGAAGCAATGGCAAATCCCTATCTTCGCACCTGCTCATATTGAACATGAGCTGGGATTTACTCCCGACGGAGAACTCAAACCGGGCGAAGTATACTGGAATCAACTCGAAGTTTTCGATCTCGCGGGTGCGGGGCCGGGCGAGGTGGCAATCTACCGGCGAGACATGGAAATCCTTTCGATCGGAGACGCCTTCCTCCACTTACCTGGGTTTGGCTTTGCCATGCTTCCGGAGAAATATTGTCTGGACCTGCAACGATTGGAGGCGGCTGCTCGACAACTGCGAGATATTCCAATTCGACTTCTCACATTTGCGCATGGCTATCCGGTCACGATGAAAGCGCAGGAAAGGCTTCGCGAACTGCTTGGGGACTAGACAGCGAACGACAGCGCACGCCAGCGAACGTTGCTCGCGCTTTGAAAACAGCCGCCTGAGCTGCGGCCGTATACGAGCTCCATCGGAGACGACCCACTGATGATGTGGATAGGGAATGAGTTTCAGGAAACTTCTTCTAAAGAGAGCGGCGTGATTGACGTTCAATTCCTCACGAACGGGCTTTCTTTGCACGTAAGGGGCAATGTGCTAGTTTCCTGGATCTATTAGTGTATGCCAGAACAAGATCCAAGGTCCAGACAAGACAAGAACTCCCGGAATTTTGGCAACGACAATAACTTCAATTGGCGTGGTATTCTGCTATTTGCTTTTGCCATTACGTTGCTCGGGGTGTTTTTCTTTTCTAGGAACGGAGGCTACGGAAACGTAGAGGATATTCCGTTCACCGAATTTCAACAATATCTAAACGAGGGCCGCATCAGCAAAGATGAGCCGATGCAACTCGTTGTCACTGAAGGGAAGACAACACAAGTTTTGCGCGGTGCTTTCGACAAGGAAAGGAAGCCGGGCGCCGGATCGACCTCTCCAGACCGGTTCAAAACGACTGTCTTTTTGGAGTTTAATAAAGACCTGAAATCGGAACTCGAAAACAAGGGCTACAAAGTTGACATCCGCGCTGACTCCGATGTGATGTTGACCGCGCTGCTCAATTTCGCTCCGATCGCGCTGTTCTTCTTCCTCATCTATTTGCTTTTTCGCCAGCAGATCCGTAATGCCGGCAAGGGTGCCTTATCGTTCGGAAAGAGTAAGGCGCGGATGCTGGCTCGTGATCGGAACCGAGTGACGTTCAAGGATGTCGCCGGGGTCGAAGAAGCGAAAGAGGAAGTACAGGAAATTGTCGATTTCCTGAAGGACCCGAAGAAGTTCCAAAAACTTGGTGGGCGTATTCCCAAGGGTGTTTTGATGGTGGGACCTCCCGGCACCGGTAAGACTCTGTTGGCGCGGGCGATTGCCGGCGAAGCAGACGTGCCGTTTTTCAGCATCAGCGGGTCCGACTTTGTCGAAATGTTTGTCGGGGTAGGCGCCTCCAGGGTGCGCGATATG
Source organism: Chthoniobacterales bacterium (assembly GCA_035710445.1). GTDB lineage: Bacteria > Verrucomicrobiota > Verrucomicrobiia > Chthoniobacterales > JAFAMB01 > DASTDH01. The sequence goes on along the minus strand of DASTDH010000180.1, from coordinate 5,001 downwards.
TTTGAACAGGGAAAGAAATCTGCGCCCTGCATTATATTCATCGATGAGATTGATGCGGTCGGACGTCACCGGGGACACGGCTTAGGCGGCGGTCATGACGAACGAGAGCAGACACTCAATGCCCTGCTGGTGGAGATGGATGGATTCGATACCCAGGAAGGCGTCATCATTATCGCGGCCACCAATCGCCCTGACGTGCTTGATCCTGCTTTGCTCCGGCCCGGCCGGTTCGATCGCCAGATCACCGTAAATCTGCCCGACGTTAAAGGACGCGAGGAGATTTTGCGGGTACACGCGAAGCGCGTGAAATTGGCGGAAGGGGTAGATCTGGGTGTCGCCGCGCGCGGTACCCCCGGTTATTCCGGAGCCGAGCTGGCGAATGTGATTAACGAAGCGGCCTTATTGGCCGCGCGTCGAGGACTCAAAGCCATTACCATGGCGGAGTTGGAAGAGGCGCGCGATAAAGTGCGATGGGGTAAAGAGCGTCGAAGCCTGGCCATCAGCGAAAAAGAAAAGGAGAACACCGCTTATCACGAGGCTGGTCATGCGTTGCTTTGCGAATTGCTGGATCACACCGATCCGGTTCACAAGGTCACGATCATACCGCGCGGGCCTTCATTGGGATCGACCATGTACCTGCCGGCGGAGGAAAAGTACAACAACCGCAAGAACGAGTTACTGGATCGATTAGTCGTGATTATGGGCGGACGCGTAGCCGAAGAAATGATTTTTGGCGATGTTACCAGTGGCGCTTCCGGTGATATCCGGATGGCAACGGGGATTGCCCGAAAAATGGTGTGCGAATGGGGAATGAGTGAACGCCTGGGTATGGTGGAGTATGGTGAGCATGACGATTTCGTTTTTCTCGGGCGGGACATATCACGTTCCCGGGCTTATAGCGAAGCGACCGCTCAGGAGATAGATCGAGAGGTTAAGCGCTTGTGTGATGACGCCTATCAACGCGCGATGAAGGCGCTCACTCATCGGAAAGATGTTTTGATTGCGATCGCAAAGGCGCTGCTTGAATACGAGACGTTGGATGGCAGCCAGGTGCGAGAGATCATCAATTACGGAAAATTGATCAATCCGCCGCCCCCGATCCCGCCGGCGCGGATCGAGCAGCGTCCCGAAGACCGGCCGGAACCGGAAGGTCTTGGCGGCTTGACCGAAGCACCGGCTTAAGGGGCCCTTCACAGCTTTGTTTGAGCGCCGTGAGCTAATCACTCACGGTGCTTTTTTTAAGGGGAAAGCGGTCCGCTGCTGCCAGCTCATATAGGTATTTATGACTCATACGACCTATACGCACCCTTCGTACGCGCTCCCGGTTAGCTTTGGCCAATCTATGTCCAGTATCTTTAGTTGACGCTCCCTTGGGGTCCGCTTAATTGCGGTCTCAGCTTATTTAAGAGACCAGTCATCATGACCAAAATTGGAATTAACGGGTTCGGGCGGATCGGACGTTTGGTATTTCGCGCAATCGTTGAGCAGGGTCTGCTAGGCAAGGAGGTTGACGTCGTCGCGGTGAACGACATCGTCCCGGCGGATAATCTTGCTTACCTGCTCAAGTACGACTCCACGCAAGGCCGATTTGCCGGGGAAGTTCGAAGTGAAAAATCGAGTCCGGATTTACCTGACGACGACATGTTGGCGGTGGATGGTCATCCCATTCGTTGTCTGGCCGTGAAAGAGGGTCCGGCTGCCTTGCCCTGGGGTAAACTAGGCGTTGAAATCGTGATCGAATCCACGGGCCTGTTTACCGAGGCCGACAAAGCACGGGGACACTTGAAGGCGGGCGCCAAGCGGGTGCTAATTTCGGCCCCGGCTAAAGGGGAGGACATCACTGTTTGTATGGGGGTGAACCATGAAAAGTATGACCCGAAACAACACCTGATCATCTCCAACGCGAGCTGTACCACGAATTGTTTGGCACCGGTTGTTTACGTCCTGCTCAAGGAAGGATTTGGGGTCGAGGAAGGTTTAATGACGACAGTCCATAGCTACACCGCAACCCAAAAGACAGTAGACGGGCCTTCGCGGAAAGACTGGAAGGGAGGAAGGGCTGCGGCTATCAACCTGATTCCTTCGACTACGGGTGCAGCGAGAGCAGTCGGACTGGTCTGTCCCGAAGTAAAAGGCAAATTAACCGGTATGTCGTTTCGTGTACCGACCCCTGCGGTTTCGGTTATTGACCTGACGGTGCGGACCGTCCGGGAAACCAGTTACAAAGAGATCTGCGGGAAGATGAAGGAAGCCAGCCAGAGCTATCTGAAGGGTATTCTGGGGTATACGGACGACGAAGTGGTCTCGACCGATTTCCTGCACGACAGTCATTCGAGCATTTTCGATGCTGGATCGGGCATCGAATTGAATAACCGCTTCTTCAAGCTGATCAGCTGGTACGATAATGAATGGGGCTACTCGCAACGCTGCGTTGATCTTCTTAAACACATCCTTTAGAGCGCTTGTCCATGCCAAAGCTGTCGGTCCGAGATTTGGACGTAAAGGGACGCAGAGTCCTGGTTCGGGTTGATTTTAATGTGCCGACCGAAGAGATCGAAGGAGAGGTTCGGATCACCGATGATACACGGATCCGGGAGAGCTTGCCCACCATCGAGCTGCTGCGGAAAAAAGGAGCTAAGATTGTTCTCCTTGCTCATTTCGGTCGACCTAAAGGTAAACCCAACCCGAAATATTCGTTGCGGCCGGTAGCCAATCGGCTTTCCGAGCTGATCGGCGCCAAAGTAGAATTCTCTTCTGAGGTGGTTGGCAATCGCGCGGAAGAGGCGACTCGCCAGTTGGCGGAGGTTGGAATATTGCTCATCGAGAATGTGCGTTTCTACCAACAGGAGGAGGCCAACGATCCTGATTTTGCCCGGCAGTTAGCTCGGCTCGGTGACGTGTACGTCAATGACGCGTTTGGCGCAGCTCATCGTGCTCACGCCAGCACCGAGGGCGTTGCTCACTGTCTTTCTCCCGCCGCGATGGGTCTGTTAATGGAGAAAGAGCTACGTTATCTCCAGGACGAATTGGCTGCTCCGGAGAGACCATTCCTGGTGATCCTGGGTGGAGCAAAGGTTTCGGATAAAATTGGCGTGATCAAGGCGTTAATGGAAAAGGCCAACGTCTTCTTAATTGGAGGCGCGATGGCATATACATTTTATCGCGCACAGGGTATTCCGACCGGAGCCAGCCGGGTGGAAGAGGACAAGGTTCATCTCGCGGAGGAGCTGCTTCAACTGGCGCAGCAAAAGGGGATAACGTTTTTGTTGCCAGTAGACAATATCGAGACCGACGAGTTCAAGGCGGGTGCTCATTCCCGCAACACGCCGCTTTTATCAACGGAACTTGGAATCACCGAAGGCTGGGAAGCGGTCGATATTGGATCGGCGACGGTTCGCTTGTACACGGCAGAGATCGAAAAAGCAAAGACGGTGCTGTGGAACGGGCCGGTCGGGGTTTTTGAAATTCCCGATTTCGCAAACGGGACAAGAGCCTTGGCGGAAGCTCTAGCGCGTTCATCAGCAAAATCGATCATCGGCGGAGGGGATTCGGTCACTGCCGTAAAACAGTTCGGCTTGGCTGATCGAATGACGTTTATTTCTACCGGCGGCGGTGCGTCATTGGAATTGTTGGAAGGCAAGACACTTCCTGGAGTGGCGGCTCTCACCGACAAGTGACCATGCGCAAAAAGATCCTAGCCGCGAACTGGAAGATGAACTTCACGCAGGTTGAGGCCGAGTCGTACCTGCACACTTTTTTGGGCGAGGTCGGGGAGGTCGATGACGTCGAGATCGTGGTGATTCCGCCGTTCACTTCGATTCCATTATTGGCTCAAATCTCGGAGAAAGCGCCCTTCATCCGCATTGGTGCGCAGAATATGCATTGGGAACGGAGTGGGTCTTACACTGGAGAGATCAGTGCAACAATGTTGCGGGCCTTATTTGTGAAATACGTCGTGATTGGTCATAGTGAACGACGGTCGTTATTCGGTGAGACCGACGAAACGGTCAATCGCAAGGTCCACTCGGCACTGGAAGCCGGATTACGACCCATTGTCTGCGTCGGTGAGTCGGCCGCGCAACGCGACAATGAGGAAGTCGAAACGGTGCTCAAGCAACAACTCGAATTAGGGTTGAAGGGTCTTTCGCCGAAGGATGCTGCGGAGATGGTGATTGCATATGAGCCGGTTTGGGCGATTGGGACCGGACGTACCGCGACACCGGGTCAGGCAGAGGAGGCGCATCATTTTATACGTTCAGTCCTTGGCAAAATGTTTGGCCCAGGGATGTCGGAACGTGTCCGAATTCAATATGGTGGAAGCGTCAAGCCGGAGAACGCGCAAGAGTTGATGCGCCAGTCCGATATTGACGGAGCGCTGATCGGAGGAGCAAGCCTGGATCCGCACAGTTTTGCCAAAATCATTCGGCAAGCTGAAGCAGTGTTACGTTAAGAGAAATACGGGTTGCGGAATGAAAATGAGCAATCGCTCAATTGCCGGCTGATCATCGGTCGATTGGCGGTGTCCGTCGGGGACGGTTGCAGGGTGCGCAAACCGTGCCCCAGAAACTTCAACTATAATTTCGCGGTGGCATCGGTCATCTTTAACTGATTTCTGAATTGCGGCTCTCGGCTGGGACAGCCCATCGATTACCCGGAAACTGATGACCTTTGAGCGGCAAATCCGGATTGCTGGTCCGACTCGCGACGCAATGCCGATACTAGCTTCGTTCATTACGTACCCAATCGAAAATTAGCAGCATTCGATAATATGTCGCGCAACGATAGAAGAGAGAGCAGGCGGAATCAGAAGTGCCGCTGGGCTATTGTGCGATCGGTTCTGGCTGGACTTTTGTTCGTAACTGGTTTCAGCGACTGCGCAATTCCGCGAGGGCATGTGGCGAGCGTCTCTCCGGATCGTGCGTTCACTGTTTATTGGCCACCGAAGGGGAGTAGCCAGATCCGCTTGGCGGTCAAAGATGATATTGATATGAAAGGTGCGGT
>DASTDH010000179.1:0-3348 GCA_035710445.1 Chthoniobacterales bacterium | reverse complement strand
AATGGACGCGAATAGACACGAATAAGAGACTCTGAATGGGAGCACGATGACTGGACTCGGGGACTTGTTTGTCTCCATTCGCAGCCTGTTCGCCTCGGCTCCCATCAAATACGGCGTGTTTCGCTGATCAGCGGCGAATTGGAATCTCTTCCTGGTGAAAATCGTCTATCGGTGGTTCGAACCCGGTACGATTAGCCAGCGCTTACGCGCCTCTTTGCGGTCACGGTGCTCCCGCTCGGGGGTACTCTTATTAGTGTCCATTCGCGTCTATTCGCGGTTCAATATCCTTCACGTCCATTCGTGGTTCGGTCAGGTGGTGAGCTGGTAAGAAATCGGAACGAAGTACACACCGCTAACGGACGGCCGGAACCGCCAATTTCTGCGGATCCAACGTTCAGAAACGCCCAGCAGATAGGGTGAATTCGCGATTGCGGTCAACCTGGACACGCACTTGAACATCGCCCTGAATGCGCATCCGTTGGCCGTCGTACGGATACTGTGGCGCTGGATGCACGATTGTGACCTTGTCGTCATTATTCCCGACGACAAGCAACCTGTGTTGCTCTCTCGCTTGGGATTCAGGAGGCATCGAACAAAGCATCGCCGACGTGGCGACCGCAAGTAGACTAATAAGGGATGGTTTTAACACAACGATCGATTCCTGGAGGATGAGGCGGACGGGATTTCGACCGCGTTCATAGGATACAAACGGGAGGGTTTAACCGGGGTAACTACTAGGGAAAAGTAACTCAGCTTATGCGCGCTCTCGCGCAAAAATTCTCCCAGCGTCCCCGTCGGGTCGAATATAGATCCGCGATAGCCAGCGCCAACGCCTGCCGCGCAAACTTGGTGCCTAGGAACTTCGTGTCGACTTGGCCCAGGACACAGCGAGCTTTCCGTTCGGTTTGGACTGGATATGCACGCCGAATCTTCGGCTTTGCTGGTCGAGCGTCTCCTGTAACCAGGCGGCGTCCTTGCTCGTTGGTCGAATCAGGCGAAAGCCGCATATTTGAAACGGAACGATTTCAAACTCGAGCAGTTCTGCATTGGCTGCATCAAAGCTAGCGGCATACAGTAACGCAAGATCATCTCGATATCCCTCATAGCCGGCGATTCCTTCATAGTCGTTGAGAAAGTCACCGCACCCATACAAGATCAGCCGGTCCCGGTAGATTTCTATCGCCTTGGCGTGATGAGAAGAATGACCGAAGATGGCAGACACGCCCGCCCGGTCGATTAGCTTATGCGCAAATGCTATCTGCTCCGCCGGGACGTGGTAACCCCAGTTCGGACCCCAATGGAGTGAGACGATTATGATATCTCCTGGCTGCTTAATTTGTCCTACTTCCCGACTGAGTCGGATTGCGCTTTCATCGGACAGATCTGGCAGAAGATTCACGCCCGGAGTACGCCAGTCGGCCGCCCAGTTTCGCGGGGTGCCGCTTGTGACCGATGCGAAGGCAAACACAATCACTCGCCGACTCTCTCCGATATCTAGGACTATCGGCGAACGAGCGCTGGCCAAGTCTTGACCGGCTCCGGCCGCCTTGATTCCTAGACGCTTCAGAATCGCGAGGGTTTCCAGTAGGCCGGCGTACCCCCAATCAAGAATGTGGTTATTGGCTAAGGTACAACAATCGAAACCGGCGGCGGCTAGGCAGCCAGCGTTCTCCGGGCTCATTCGATAGTTGATGCCCTTGGGAAGATAGTCGTTGCTGCGCGTAATACTAACCTCAAGGTTAACAATGTGGGCATCAGGTTGCCCGTGTTTCAGCTCATCGAGTGCCGCACCCCAGACGTAATCGAGATTTACCGGTCTCGCGATGGGACCATTGGTTTGCTCTGCCATCCAGATGTACTCGTTGGCCGAACTCACAACCGGCTCGTGAATTCGAGGATCACACGGATGCGGTAAAATCTGGTCGATCCCGCGACCGGTCATCACATCTCCAGACAGCATGACCTTTATGGTTTGCGTCCGACCTCTGCTGCTACCCGGCTCCACGTTCCCATTCATCGTTGGATAGCCACATCAGAAGGTTCTCCAGATTAGGGTTTAATCCAGACCGGATCTTTGAGCCTATCCGAGGGTGTTCCAACCACCGCGAACGGATCGGCCAAAGGTCGGAATCGTTCTGATTTTCTACCAACCGCTCAGGTTGTGTCTGAAATTGCTCCAGGACTAAACTGCAAAGTCTTGATAGGGCTTTGCAGTCTCGGTAGAGGTGGATGGTTTTAATACGATCCTTCGCTTTCTCGAGCGGTTAACTGCGGTTGAGCTCTCGATCAAGGAGGGGGTTATTTACTGGATTTCGCGTGCTCAACTTCAGTGCCGTTACGAGTGAGGCGTAATCGTGCCCCTAATCTCGACGATGATCCGCGTCGTGCATTTCCTGGGTGGGAGCAGTACGCGCAATCGACCATTTTTTCTAACCCCGCAAAACATCCTGATCGAACGTGAAAACGTACCCTCGGTCATGACCGCGACCACCCTGAGCATGTGGGTTCGAAGTGATGGTGAAGAATTGACCAGAAAGATTGTCGATGCTTGGAATGCAGGTCACGACAACAAGATCGAACTAACAGTCATTCCCAGCCCGCAAATGGTGACGAAATTCGCGACCGCTGCCGCTGCCGGCGATGTTCCGGACATCCTTTCGATCGACCTCATCTTTATGCCGGATTTCATGAAGGCAGGCTTCCTGACTGACATCACCGATCAGATGAAGGATGATCCGTTTTTCTCATGCGTCATAGCTTCGAGGCGGTACCGAGCGAGCTCGAAGAGGCGGCGGTTATCGACGGCTGCAACAGCTTCCAATTACTGTTGCGGATCTTCCTGCCGTCAGTGGTCCCCGGCATTGTGACGGTTGCGCTTTTCGCTTTCCTTACATCTTGGAACGAATTCATCGGTGCCCTGATTTTCATGAACAAGGAAACCATGTTCACGCTCCCGATCATGTTAGTGGCATCACGAACTGGTTACTACGGTTCTACCGATTGGGGTATTCTGCAAGCAGGGGTGATGATCTCGATCATCCCATGCGTGCCAGTCTATTTGCTGCTACAGAAATACTACGTGTCTGGTTTAATGACCGGGGCAGTTAAGTGACCGGAGTAGCACCGCATTAATTTTGGCCAATTCTAATCACAGAAATGCAGCTCGATCTCCCGGAGTTAAAATCCTCATGGTAATACGGGGTTGTCCCAAAGAGATAGAGTGAGAGTAGTCCAATACGAAGTGCTGAGAAATAGCGCAAAAGGCTTGTCCGTCTAGTTGGGAAACGGAATGAATTAGCCATTCCATTGCAGGACCGTCTCGCAGGAACAGAATGAAAGTAGCCCCGC
>DASTDH010000178.1:0-6563 GCA_035710445.1 Chthoniobacterales bacterium | reverse complement strand
AAGACCAAGGCAGTCTGTGATTTTCTGGCTCGTCATCCCAAAGTGCGTATTCATTACACGCCCACCTATTCCTCCTGGCTCAACCAAGTCGAAATCTGGTTCTCCAAAATCCAGCCAGACCTCATCGCCCGCGGCATCTTCGGTTCGGTCAAAGATCTCGACCGCAAAATCATGCGCTCCATCCGCTCCTACAATCGCAAAGCAACGCCTATTAAATGGTCTTACAAAGACGCCTCTAATCGTATCACAACCGCTTTTGAATCAACTGAAACAGTGCACTAGTGCAGCCAGGGATCACTTGATCTACTGGATCGGACTCGGCTTGGTTGTTGCAGTGCTCGCGGTTACCTATTTGATTCTCTGGTCGCGTTGGGGCCTGGCATTAACTGCCATCCGAGACAGCGAATCGGCGGTGGAAACTGTTGGCGTTAACAGCTATCGCACGAGAGTCTTATCTATTTTCTCGCTGCCGGAGACGTCAGACTCCGTGAGACTCCGCTCCCAGAGCCGATCAACGAGGGTGGGAACCTTCGAATCGACGCAAAATTTATGTCACTTGGCAAGGTCACTGGGCCGTTCTAACTGTTAATCGGCTAGCGAGCGCCACGTTTTGACGGCAACCTGTTCCCACTCGCCAGAGTAATGCGATGAAGCCAAAGATCGCCGTTTTTCCAAAATGCTATATGGACGAGCTATGCGTCCATCACACTATGACACTCTACGAGTGGATCGAAATTGCTGCCACTCTCGAGGTGGATGGAGTCGAATTCTATTCAGGATTTATAGAAGATAGCGAAGCTTTTCTTAAAGAAGCCAAGGCATTCTTGGAGAGGCACCGGCTACAGATGCCGATGCTTTGCTGCTCGCCGGACTTTACACAGACTGATCCAGATCTTTTACAGAAGGAAATCGACCGGGAAATTCGGATGATTGAAATCACAGCATCCTTCGGTGGACGGTTTTGTCGTGTTCTGTCTGGTCAGCGGCGGCCTGAGTTACCCACGGAAGTCGGTATTTCTCAAGTGGTCCGAGTTATCAAAAGCCTTCTGCCAGTCGCGGAGCAGTATGGAGTGGTTCTAACAATGGAAAATCACTACAAGGACAATTACTGGCAATACCCCGAATTTGCACAAAAGATGGAGATCTTCACGGCAATCATCTCACAGATTGATTCGCCGTGGTTTGGCGTCAACTATGATCCATCCAACGCCCTCCTCGCCGGTGAGGATCCCTTAGAACTCTTAGAGCGAGTGAAATACCGGGTTGCGTCGATGCATGCCAGCGATCGTTATCTCAAAACCGGTACTCTGGACGATCTTCGACGGGAAGAGAATTCTGCCGGTTACGCAGCCCGTCTCGCGCACGGAGTCATCGGCAGGGGACTCAATGACTATGATCGAATTTTTTCTACGCTGAACTCGGTGAGGTTCAGCTCCTGGATTTCCATCGAGGATGGCATGAATGGGATAGAGGATTTGCGCGAATCGGTCCGGTTCTTGAAAACAAAAATCGATCTACATTTTACCGAATAAAAACGATTGTACAAATCTCTCTCGATCTAACATCACTCCTGAGGCGCTGGCCACTGCTCAATTGGCACTACGCGCGGGAATCGACTGGTTAGAAGCGGGAACCCCGATTATTATTGCAGAGGGCATGAACCGTGTTCGTGCACTTTGATCCCCTCGGCGACCACCTCCAGTCCTTCGACTTTTACCACCGCATCCAGGCGTGCGATGAGCGGGTGCTTAAGTGCAGACTCCAAAGACTGCGCCGGCGTACTGTCACCGGAGGCCGCACGGTCTAGCCAATCAAGAGCTGCGACAATGCAGCCCCTCGGATCGGACTTGAATTGTTCTTTAGAGAAAAGGCGTAAGGCTAATACGCGTGCTGACTCTGGGCTTAGTTGGAAAGTCGGTTCCATGGATTAATAGGCGAGGGAACCGCCTCCTTCAGGCAGAGATCCTCGGCAGCAATGCTTAACCGTGTGACCCCCGAGCAGGAACCTCGACGGCTTGGCGCTTGAAAGCTCCATCGCGCTTTTAGTGGGCCCGCCGCACCCCCCGGTACCCCACCCCGGGCAGAGGGGGCCTGCGTACGCTCTATCGCCCTATACTCATTCGAAGATTTTCTGGTTTTTGGACTGTTTCAGGCGGTTGCGAGGCGCCTTGTGCGGTTTCGCTAATTTCCCCAATCTAATTGAAGCATCCGGACACTGGGCATAACGCCAGTGAAATGCTGTTCGCCGGGCATGCCAAAGTCTACGTCGTTCGAATCCTTGCCTACCGAGGTTGATGCGGCCGCTTTCAAATGGTTTCTACCAGACATTTCATTTCCGTTCGACGCCGACATGCTCTGAGACAGCAATTGCCTGTAGTTGCGGGTCTGCTTGCCCGCTACGGGTAGCTCACGATAGTGACCGGAGTATCTGGATTGGCGATGGTCGACGACCCTCCTGTGCCGTTGATAACGTTCAGGATGCCGCCGGATCCCGCCGTACTAAGAAAGATCGTGAGCAGATCATTCAGGCTCGAATGCGGGAGGGTGACAGGAACCTCAAACGCGTTCGCGGCGAAGATGCTTACCCCCTGGTTGAAGAAGCTGTAGCTGCCCAAACCCCATCCGCTGAAGCTGGTCACGGTATTGGCGACCTTGAATGCTGCCCAGCCGTCCACACCAGGGGCCTCCATCCAGTCCGCCTGGCTAGGCGGGTCGTAGGGCATCTCGTTTTGGAAGAAGATATCCGTGCCCCCATTGCCGTTCCACACTACCTCGTATTTCTGGTAGTGCTCGACGAACAGGCCGTAAGCCGTGACGTTGTCACCATTGACGATCACGCCGGTGTCGGCGGTGTTGCTCGTCCAGCCCACGCCGTTCCCGTGGTCGGCCCGCCAGGCCCAGATGTCGTCCAGAAGGACGTTGTCGCTGTTCACGACAAGGCTGACCGTCGCCTTACCGGCGGTCGCACCGCCGATTCGGAAGAACACGTCTGAGAGCAAGGTCTGGTCGACCGGGTCGCTGTTATGGGCGTTCGGGGTCCCCACCTGCAGCAGCACCGGCGAGCTGACGGGACCCGCGTCGAAGATAATGCCTGAGAGCTTCACGCCCGGCACGCTGGCGACCATCATCGATGCGCTTCCTTGCTTAGGTACCAATGTCGGGAAACCGAGACCCAGCACTACAGTGTCGCGTCGGAGAACGTTGATAGGCCCATCAAGGCTGTAGATGCCCGGCGTCAAGATCAAGTACTTTCCTTGGGCTAGGGCACTGTTAATCGCGCCCAAGTCATCGGTCGGCTTGGCGATAAAGAAATCGGTGATCGGGATCGACGAACCGGGCGCCGGGCCGATCCCCCAGGTGGTGCCCGAGGAGTTCGTTTGCAACGCCGGGACAAAGACGTTGAAATTGCCAGCCGAGTCGACGTATAGGAAGGGCTCCTCACGGGTTACCGGGCTGGTCGCCAGTGTGGTGTAAGTAGGGCTTGGGAAACTCTGGACAGGCGCGCCCCCGACGCCGGAGAACACCTGGTTCCAGACGCCGTTGGTCCAGCCATCGAGCTTGCTGTTCCTGACTAGCCATTGCTGCTGCGAGCCGTTGATCACGGTGCTGCCGTCAAACTCCGAATCGGCGATGAAGCCGCCGCTGGCGAACGATGGCTGGCTGCAATAATCGTCTAGGGTAACCAGCCCGTTGACGTGGACGCGACGCATCGGCGCGGCCTGCGACACGGCCCAGAATTCGCCGGCGTGGCAGCCGAAGCTCGAGTTGGTCACGTTTATGGTCAGGTTCGACAGGGAGCGCCAGAAGTTAGTGAGCGCGACGCAGCTTGGGGGGGTGACGGAGGTATCGCACTGGTTGTACACATCAATGGACCCGTTGATGACAACGTCGTTCGGGGAGAGGCCGAGGCCCGCCACGGCGGTGTAGTAGCCGACCTGAAAATTAAGGGGGTTGGTGGCGGTTCCATATGTGCCGGGCATGAACAGCAGCGCGTAGCGTTGCGTTCCGAACTGGTTGGAAATCTGCTGGTTGGCGATTGCGTTGACCTGCGCCTGGATCTCGCCCAGCGGCATGGTTGGATCGAAAATGAACACGTTCGGTCCGAAATCAGGCGGCGCCGCGTGCATCTGACCGAGAGGGGCCAGGGAGAACAAACAACAGAGAGAAAACCAGCGAGGGATCTTTGGATTTAAGTAAGGGACGCACTTTAAGAAGCGCGTATTGGTGGCTGAGCGATTGAACCGGGGACCTAAATGCAATCTTAGCATGTTCCAGTGAGGTTGAGGTGTTGGAGGAATCCCTACCCCTAGCCGAATGGCTTCCGAGGCGTGCGATTAGCTTAATCCCCAAAGCGACTGCCGGTCAATCGCACTCGCGCGGGTCCGCTTCACTTTCGTGCCTGGCCTGATATAGTTGGCTTCAATGAAGATCGCTCTCGAGTTGGATCGCGTTGAGACGAATCTTTTGCGCTGCTTGGCTCCGCGAGGTAGCGCGCGAAGAGACGACTTCGCTTCTTCGTACTTGGTTGGTAGAGGTGAAACCGAGCTTTTCGCGGCCGCCTGGGCCGCCGCGTGAGCCTTCCACGATCCCGTGTGTGGTTCCCAGCGTTTAGGGTACGAGCTTAGACCACAAATCGCCGTGGTGCTTTACCATTTGGTCGATACCCTTTTGTGGGAAGATGCGGCCGAGAGCGTCCATCGCATGAAGAATCGCTGACGTGGCACCTGACAGACATTGAACAAGGTCACGGCTTTCAGGCCGGAACGTAAGAGTGAGCGGCTGACAACTATTTACAAAGGAGGGAACTCGCGTCGCAGTCTGCGAACGAAAAGCCGATACTTTGAACAAGGCCAAGGATTCGATCGCCTCGTCGTTAGAGTCCCAAACCCGTCAGGAGGGCGTCTATTTGGCGTTCGACACGGTTGCGGTCGTAGGAAATGATCGCCACCCGGTGCAGCGCATCGAGCGCTTTAACGACAGAATCCGTCGCGCCGAAAAGATCTTTCACCCCCTCCCAAAATCCTCAGCGACTTTCGGGCGACCAGTCTGTCTTTATTAGTAAAGAAAGAAATGCCGAGCCATTTGCCGGGAGAAGTCGTCGCCGTCGGTGAAAATCATGGTAAGGAAAACAAGTCACTTCAGCGTCTATACGCGTCGTCACCGCACCGGCAAGACTGATTCCCAGAAAGGGAAGTCTCTATGTTACGATAAAAAAACCTGCGGCCTCGGAAGGGCCTGAATAGGCTTCTTAATTGGAAGACCTAATATGAGCGAACCCGAATTAGACATTAGAGACAATGTCCGAGAATATTACGCTAAAGTCGCAGAGCGGGAGGCTGGCTGCTGTGAAGGCGACAGTTCTTGCGGTTGCAGCATTTCAGAGCGGATCGGATACTCAGAGCAAGACCTCGCGTCACTACCAAAAGAAGCGGAAATGGGTTTGGGCTGCGGAAATCCACTCTCCATTGCGGCGCTTGCGACTGGAGAAGTCGTTCTGGATCTGGGGTGTGGTGGGGGAGTCGATTGTTTCCTAGCGTCAAAGATTGTCGGCTCGACCGGGAAAGTGATCGGAGTCGATATGACACCGGAGATGGTCTCGAAAGCGAGGAAGAATGCTAAGTCTGGTGATTACCAAAACGTAGAGTTTCGTCTGGGCGAAATTGAAAACCTTCCGGCCGGCGACAATACGGTCGACGTCGTGATCTCAAACTGCGTGATTAACCTTTCGCCGAGCAAACTGCAAGTCTACAAGGAAGCACATCGAGTTTTGAAACCAGGCGGCCGTCTGGCCGTCGCGGACACGGTGGCGTTACAGCCTCTCCCTGATCATCTTAAAAACGATCTTGCCGCGTATACAGGTTGCTTGGCAGGAGCGGAGCTGATCGATCAGCTCAAAGCCTGGTTAACCGAGGCAGGATACGAAAATGTTGAAATTCAGGTCCGCCATCGCAGGCGTGAATTCATGCAAGCCGATGCCACTCAAGATGAGCTGGACGAATACGTTGCATCGGCAGATGTGACCGCCTTCAAACCAAAGACTTAAGGCGTACTGTCTTTCCATTGCGCCCAAAAATCTCCGTACGCCAGAGCAAAGCGCACCGATTTACAGCTAAGCCAGTCTGATAACACGCCGGAGTTTCTGCGGGGCAAGATCTAGGCGTTCCGCCAAAGCAGCATCGTGAACATTAATCCCATTATACCCGCTCTAAGAATGACCGTAACGATATCCCACATGCCATTCATCATAGCAGTAAAGCCGACTGTGCCGACGATCACCGCGAAACCAGTCTACAGTGTTTGCGGTCGGGAACCTGACATGCAGCCAAACCAGACCGCGAGGTTCAAAAAGCTCGCACATACTTGCCGCAGACTTGTCTAACTTGGTTGGATTGGAGGATGCGTGATGGTTGTTCGCCCGCACCTCGCTGAGCATCGTTTCCTCGATTCCGTTGCAGCCTGATTGCCCAGTTGATCAACGTGGCCGGAAGAGGTTTCGATTTTCAAAACGGGCCGACCGCTCCGGTTCTTCCTTGCGTTAATCGAATGCTATTCAGCTGTGGGAA
>DASTDH010000177.1:0-3812 GCA_035710445.1 Chthoniobacterales bacterium | reverse complement strand
CAAAACTTTGCTCGCACGCATGATCGGCTTGGGATCCCGGCCAGTATCCGCGATCCGCCCGGCAAAAACTGAGACCACGGCCGCAACATCAGGGTTGAGCGCGGCAGCAACTGCTCGTACTTGCGCCGGCGTGAGAATGGCGGTGATATTCAGCTGCGTGCCCTGAGCCGCTAATTCGCGAATCAGCGGTATCGAGGTCTCCCCACGCGAGTTAGTGATTGGGATTTTCACGAAGACATTCCCCTGCCAATCTCGGATCTTCAGTGCTTGGCGTCGCATCTCCGGGAACTCATCGGAAAAGACTTCAAACGAGACCGGTTTGGTCTTGACCACCTGAAGAACGTCTTTGGCAAATGCTTCATAATCCTCGATTCCTGCTTTCCGCATCAACGTCGGATTAGTTGTCAACCCCTTAATCAGTGGATCGCGATACAGGCTGAACATACCTTCAAGATCAGCGCCGTCGGCAAAGATCTTAACCGAGAGATTTGCAAGGGAATTCATGGCTACAACTCGCCCAAGTAGAGCCGGAAAAGGCTGTCCGGCAAGTATTTCTTCCCGTCCGAACCGCTCCGCTAGCACGCTATTTGTCGGAATGTTTGAAACTTTTTTTGGGATCAAACGTCGAACCTAGAGTTTGCAGAGACTTGTCTCGTTGATTCTTTGTTAACCGCCGCCTAAAATGCGCGCGAAAAACCCCGCAAGCCTTATGAGGACTAAAGAAGTGATGCTGGTACTTATTCGTCTGGGAATGCTGCAACTGATAGTTTCCGGCTTATCCGTTACATCGGTCCGCGCGACCACGGTGAATGCCTTGGATCTTCCCGACCTCGTCAATAACGCGGATGTCATTGCCGACGTAACTGTTACCAACACCGAACCATACGTCTACTATGCCCAAGACGGCCGGAGCGTTCATACTCGTGTGACATTCAGGGTCAACGGCCAGCCGATCAAAGGCAACATCTCCTCGCCCCTTGTTCTGGACTTTTTGGGTGGATCGGTCGGTTACCTAAAAATGGCGGTCAGTGGAGTGCCGCAACTGCAGGTCGGTCAGCGGTTGATTATCTTTTCCCATGCGCCAAACGACTTTTATGTCTCCCCTTTCATAGGGCTTGATCAGGGCGCTATGCGAGTTGTGCGCGATCAGGCAACACAAACTGACCGCGTCCTTCGCTGGTGGGGTCAACCGGTCAACGAAAGCGAATCAATGACCTCGCGCCAGAAACCCGGTCAGGGCTCGGAAGCCGAAGCCGCGCAGGCGTCGGAACGGGTAGAGCATTTTATCAATCGGGTAAGAACGCTTGCAGTCCAATAAACGAATGACGGAGTCAATGAAAAAAATCGCACTTACCGCCATTGCTTCAGGTCTAGCTGTCCTCCCGTCGCCCGCTTATGTGCTAGAGGGCCAGATCTGGAATGTCGGCGGAATCACGATTAACATGAACATAAACGCGACGCAGTACCGCTTGACCAATTTTCGCGGTTTGCCGTTGTCGGACGGTTCTCCGAGCTTTCAACGGGTTTATTGGGGGGTCGCTGCAGATTGGAATCGATACTTGCTGAGATTGCAGATTTATCCTCACTTCAATTGGAATCCGACCGGTGGGACCTTCGGTAATGGTGTTAACAACATTTCTTTTGGCGGGAGTCTCGGCGGCAGCAAACTCGATATCGATACCCTGGCGATCACCGAGTATTACTACAATCCCTCCACAAACTTCTTCATCGAGGCAGACACGGTGTACAACGAGAATATCCGTTGGAACTCCGACCGGGGACCCCTTTTCTGGCGGTCCATGGATATTCGTCGGGTCATGCTCCACGAGACCGGGCACATGATCGGACTCGACCATCCGGATGCCGCGGGCCAAAAAGTCAACGCCATAATGAATTCGGTAGTCAGCAATACGGATGATTTGACCAATGACGATGTCACCGGAGCGCAATCTTTGTATGGGGTTCGCGCGGCTCCCCCGCCGCCACTCCCGTACAATCCGAACGGCGTAGAAGAAGACTAGGTTCGTAGGAACCGCGAGTAATACCTGGTCTCCGGCTGGTGGTGAAACCGGCTATTCTGCGCTGTGCTTTTTGAGCTCGCTGTGATTGAGTTTCGGCGAGCCGCGTGCGCACGGAATCGTCCAAGACCTTATCCAAAGTAACGCAACGAGGCCGGTCCCGATTCATCGACTCGTTGCGCGGGATTTCAATCCTGTTGGTCGTCCTTTATCACGGCGACGATTTTTTTACTGTTCAGGCGTCCGCCCTTGCACCTCTGTTTCCGGCTCAGCTCACCGCGGTCCTGTTTCAGCGGGGTTACTACGGAGTCACCATTTTCTTTGTCATCTCTGGATTTCTGATCACCCGTATCTCCCTTGCGAGGTATGGTGCGCTTAGCGCCATCCGGCCTGGACAGTTTTATTTGTTTAGATTCGGCCGAATCGCGCCGTGTCTTGGTTTGACATTGGTCATCTTACTTGCGCTCCATTTCGCTCACATTCGCGATTTTGTTTATGACACGGAAAAGACTTCGCTTTCCGACTTACTCACCTACACGCTGACCTTCCGATATAACTTGTTGTTCTGCAGAAACGGATGGGGTCTCCTGCCATGGGACATCCTTTGGTCTCTTTCCATCGAGGAAGTATTCTATCTCTTTTTTCCGGTGCTTTGTTTGCTGGCTAGAACTCGACGGACCATCCTCTTCGCCTGTCTCCTCTTGCTCGTCGCTGGTCCGATTGCGAGACTCACCGGTGCAACCAATTTTGATAAGCTCTACGGATACTTCTGCTGCTTTGACCTCATCGCTTTGGGTTGTGCGACCGCAATCATTCTAAGATTCGTGGCCAAGCAGACAATGGCTCCGAAGCTCTCCTTAGCTCTATCAGGTGCCGGTCTGAGCTTATCCATTTACGCCATGGTGGCGATGCCAATTCCTGAGAATATCGTCTGGGGGCCCTCCCTGCTGGGAATCGGTATTGCGCTTTTGCTTCTGGGTATGACCGGTCGCGAGCAACGGTTCGGATGCTTCCTCACGACGCTCTCTTGGCCGCTTCGGATCCTCGGCAAACGAAGTTATGAAGTTTACCTATTTCACGGTGTCGTCCTGCTTCTGCTCGTCAATTATCTGAAGTCGCTGGATTTTGATCTGGTGCCCTGGTCTCCGGTATTGCTGCCTTTGTTCGTACTGGTCTGCGCTGTCGTGGGCGAGTTCATCGGAAAATTTTGGAGCGAACCGGCCAACCGATTCATCCGCGGACTAAGCCTCGACCTGATTTTCCAACGGCGAGTGGACGCGGACTAGGAAGGCTACAATTGCTCGGTAGCGGCGCCAACTTACCGATCTAGATTTCGTAAAATCCATCGGACCGCTTCGCCCAGATTCTGACAGCTAAAGTCTGGCGGTTCGCGTAGCTCCTCCTCGTGTCGCCAGTCAATGAAAATCGTTCTGCAACCGGCGCGCCGGCCACAGTCGATGTCACGCCAACGATCTCCAACCATGTAGGACCGCGATAAATCAATATCGAGTGCGGCTGCGGCGGTTATCAACATGCCCGGTTGCGGTTTCCGACAGTCGCACTTTTCGCCGAATGTGGCGCCCGCGTGGTAGCAGACCTCGACGCGATCAATCGGCAGGTGTTGCATCATCGTTTCGTGAATCGCTTCCACGATCTCCTTTTTGAGAATGCCGCGCCCAACGTCCGGCTGATTGGTCACAACAACCAGCAGATACCCTGCGTTCTTCAAGTCTGCACATGCCTGATCTACACCGGGCAGAATCTCAAAGTCGGCAATTGTCCGCGCCGGGTATG
>DASTDH010000176.1:0-4776 GCA_035710445.1 Chthoniobacterales bacterium | reverse complement strand
TCTGCGATCGGTGGCTACGGCGGTGATCGATGGCAAAAATTACGATGATTACGCTAGAACAAAGGGGACGGTCCGATTCTGGATTCGCGTCCTGCACGCTCATGAACTCGGAGCGACGAGCGTTCTTACGCTTGGTCAAATCCTCGAAGCGTCGTGGCCGAACCATATCGAGCTTGATACGGAAAGTACGATTGCACTTAGGAGTTTTTCCAACATATGCTCATCGGCTTACCACGATGAGGGCAGGCTAACTCGCGAACCTACACGCCGCTGACTTATATAGCGTTGGAGACTAAAGAAAAAGCCCTCCGATTCGAACGGTATCTCAAATCCGGTTCCGGTCGCGCCTTCTCTAAGCGGCACTTCGACTGATGTTCGCCCGCTCGTTCCTCGCAGGCTACAGCGCGGCACAGCCCGCGGCTTGCGATAGACCCAGCGAGTGCAAACTGCCCAAAGGGCGAAAGCGTCGCGCCGTAGTTCGGCGTTAGCCGAACGGAGGCGGACAAACCGACTATGCATTACGTTTACGTTCTCGAGTCGCTGTCGATGCCCGGACATTTCCATATCGGTTACACCGATAATCTGCGTGAGCGGATACGGAAGCACCAAGCCGATGTAGCCAGTCATGCAGCAAAATACCGGCCTTGGAATGGTTACGACCTGGCTTCGCCGATAACGAAGCGCTAACAGCAGGTGATGGGTCACGGAAATAAATGACTATACGCCGCGCGAAATTTGCCGATCATTGGACATTCCTCAAACATGATCCCTCTAAGCGCCCGTCAGGAGTTTCTGGAAACTATCCCGATTTTTGCCGGATTAAATGCAGACGCCGTATCCGAGATCGCCCATGCGGTCGAAGAAGTGGAATTTCGGGCAGACGAAATCATCGTCCGAGAAGACGAACCGGGTAACCGAATGTTCATTATTCGGTCAGGACGAGTGCAGGTACTGAAGCATTTGGGGCAACCACGTGAAACGATTCTGGCGACCATGGGACCAAAGGATTTCCTGGGCGAGATGTCGATCATCGAATGCGTTGCTCGCGCTGCCTCGCTTCGAACATGCGAAGATAGCTTCCTTTTTTCATTGAAAGCAGCTGATCTCCACCACCTTTTCCGGCATCAGCCTGACCAATACGCAATCGTGATTCTGAACATTGCTCGCGATCTTTCACGTCGACTTCGCGCCATCGACGAATTGTTCACCGCAGTTTCTCATTGAGCGGGTGAACGGATCGCTGCAATTCAGGTTAATAGCCTAATCGGAGGATCCTAATTTGGACTTCGGATTCAGGGCGGCGAGCTCGCCTAATTTCTTTGCGAGAGAAACCAGTTCGGAATGATTCTCCAAGCCATCGATGAATCTCTGCGGGATTCCGGATAATCCTACCTGGGCACCAACCAGCGCACCAGTCAAACAGGCGCGAGCCATGTTCTGACCGCCACCGTTGACGGCATGGAGCACGGCTGACTCGAAATCGTCTCGGAATCTCGTGGCCAGGTAATAAGCCGCCGGAAGCTGATGGTAGATCGCGCATGGCATCCCGTAGACGATGGAGATCTTCCACGCCGGTTCGATGCGAATATCCGGATCGGCGGCCGCCTCAGCGATGTAAGAGGGCGTTAACAATGCATCGGGCGATGAAAACTTTCCGGCATTTGGTGGATCGGGTTGTCCCGGACGAGGAGGGGCAAGCCGGTCGGTAGTTACCGTATGGAACGGGAGAGACCCGTTTTGGACCAGATCCATCAGTTTATCGGAGATTGCGGCATCGAGCCTTTCACCCGAAATCAGAAGCCCGAGCACCGCATTGTAAGCGGTCGTCATCGCCACAATCGCCGGATCGGCTTGTGTCAGCACGCAGTGGGCAGAAACCGTCTCTGCCATCTTCCGAAGATCCAACGCATATCGGGCCGCTAGAACGATGGCCCGTTCCGCCGCCTCAGTAGTATCGGCGCTGCCACCCGTCTCTTTCCAACTAAGGCCGTGCTGAGTCCGTCTCCGAAACGCTTCGCGAATGGATTGACTCGTGTATCCGCCGGGACCTCGCATCGGTGTTCCGTCGAGTTCCGTAAAAAATTCGTCTAGCCGGCGGGTGAAATCATTTTCGTCGTATTCACGACTGTCGACCACCGATCGCAACAAGAGAACCAATAGCAAACCAGTTTGATCCAGTTGACCGGCTTTCATCCCGCCATGATACCGGTTCGGTTTCGGGTCCGTGTAACCAAAGATCCAGTCGCCGTAGTCTCGGCGCAATTCCGCTAAATCGTAGTACCAATGTGGACCTAATCCAAGAGCGTCACCAATCAGCGCGCCAATCACTGCGCCGGCAGCACGGTCTGAGACAGTACTCATTGCCCACCTCCCTTTTTTGAAACCAGTACGCGGCTCCGGGTGAATCGCGAGAAGATTGTACAATTGACCACGAATTGCCAAAAAAGGTCTGTGGCATCCGGTCTGCTGGTCCGGCAGCCAGTGGTTTAGCCATTAGACGCGTAGTCTCCCATTCCAGCAGGCTACCGGACCGATAGACCGGACATTTCGACGGCCTCCAGGTTTCCAAAGCTCAAGGTTGGTCTTTTCAGGCTGCAGCCGCGAACTCTTTCGATTCGGCCGCGAGCAGGCGAAGCTGATCCAGCGCGCGCGCGAGGCGAACTTCAGTGCCGGTCGTAAGCCAGGGTGGTTGATCACCGACGAAAACCCAATTCTTTACACCGACATGCACCGAAGGAAGTGCCAGCCGGCTGCCGAGGCGCTCCAGATCGGAGGCGAACGCCTTTTCTAGACCCTGCATGTCACCGACAAATCCGCCGGTTCCAAGTAGGATGAGCGGCTTTCGGGCAAACACGCCGTTCGGCAGCGACCGAAGGAGCGGAGCAAGCAGACCTCCCCAGTCATCCTTCGGAACTGGCGCTAACAGGAGAATGGCTTGCGCATTGTGGATAAGCTCATCGAGATCCTGCGGAAGAGCGGCCGGATCAAAAGGTGCCAAGTCGACCGCGTGGAGTGCTCGAAGTTCGATTTGGGAGGATTCAAGATACCTGGCAAACCAGCGTAAGAGAAAAGCGTTTCTGGAAAACTTGTTCGGAATACCCGAGATCGCGAGAAAGTAAGACATACAGTTCTGAGTCAAAAAGTTGTTGAAGATTGAGACAAAAAAGGGGGGCGATGGGAGAAGTACGCGAGGCCTCTGTGGCCGGATCGGCGTTCAACTTCAGCGACAACAACACATCTCGCCAGCTGAAATCTGGACGGAGAACACAGTCTGATCAGTCCACGTGAGCGTATCATTTCGCGGTCGCATGGAAATGTTCAGATTCACTGCGAACGTATCTCTACTAAGCTAGTGGAGAAAGCAAGCGATATCTGTCCTGGTTGGCGAGAAACTGATCAATGCCGGATCTTTAGAACGAATTTCAACCGATAGCTGCGGAAATAAATGGAATCAAATAACACACCGATTTTTGTTTCGCTTTCCCTCGCTTAGCGAAACCAATTCTATGAGTGCTGGGTTGCATACAGTCACTTTTCCCAATGGAAGCGCCGTACCGGCACTGGGCCAGGGTACGTGGCACATGGGTGAAGCCGAAAAAGAACGGGCCGCGGAAATAAAGGGCCTTCAGTTGGGACTTGATTTGGGAATGACTCTCATCGACACCGCGGAAATGTATAGCGATGGCGAAGCAGAAAAGATAGTCGGCCAAGCAATTTCCGGTCGTCGCGCTGACGTCCATCTCGTTTCGAAAGTCTATCCCCACAACGCTAGCCGAAAAGGCGCCGTTGCCGCGTGTGAGCGGAGCCTTCGAAGGCTAAAGACCGACTATCTGGATCTCTATCTTCTTCACTGGCGCGGCTCTATCCCTCTACAGGAAACACTTTTTGCTTTCGAAGATTTGCGGCGGACCGGCAAGATTCGGAACTTCGGCGTGAGCAATTTTGATAAATCGGACATGGAACAGATCATGGAATTACCTGGAGGAGATGGAACCGCAACGAATCAGGTCTTATACAACTTACAGCGACGGGGCGTTGAATGGGATTTATTGCCATGGTGCCGTCAACGGCGGATTCCGATCATGGCCTATTCCCCAATTGAGCAGGGGCGTCTGCTCACCTCTCTTCGCCCCTTCGCTGAGCGGCGCGGTCTAAGCCCTGCCCAAGTGGCACTCGCGTGGGTCCTTTCCCAGGAGGGGATCATTGCCATTCCAAAAGCGAGCAATGTCCAGCATGTGTCGGAAAATCGATCGGCGGCTGAAATTGTGCTCTCAGAAGAGGATCTGACGGAACTCGACACCCTATATCCGCGACCGGCCAGGAAGGTGCCGCTAGAAATGCTGTAGAGATTTTTCGATAAGTGGGCGGCAACCGAACAAACCATGGACGGCAGCAAATGGCAGCTGGACGAAGATCCTCGACCCGGCTCCCTATCTACCAATCCGGGCTCGCCCCGATTCACGATCGTCCGATGAGGCTGGCGAGATTGCGATGGGCCGTCTAAAAGTCGATCTCGCATGGATGGTCACCTGAGGGCTAGGTACCAGCCAAAAGACGGAGAGAAGATTGGTATCCAGTCCAAGTTTTTGCGACCTCGCCCGAAATCGCCTTTTCCTACCCGCTTGCCAATCTGACTTTGCTAGGTTCGTTGCCTCGGAATCGACGGGCGCAGATTCTTATTCCCCTCAAACGATTGATATAATCGCCAGGCGGCAAACCCAAAAAGAATGGGAGTAGCAAGCCAGAGCACCAGCCGCACTAGGTTTATCAGAAGGC
>DASTDH010000175.1:0-39986 GCA_035710445.1 Chthoniobacterales bacterium | reverse complement strand
GCGGCGAAAAAACTCAGTGTCTTCTTCATAGGTCAGGCAATAGGCCGAAATGTGATCTGGTCCCAAGGCAGCCGTTGCCCGCAGCGTTTCCATCCATTGTTGGCGTGATTGGCCAGGCACGCCAAAGATCAAATCCAGGTTCACGTTTTCGAAGCCGGCGGCCCGCAGGATGTCATACGATCGCCGAGCTTGCACAGCGGAATGTACACGTCCGAGGCGTTGAAGAATTTCAGAATCCCAGGATTGGACTCCCATGCTGATCCGGTTAACGCCAAGGGAAAGCAGTAAGCTGGCTTTCTCTGCCGAGACTGTGGCCGGATTCATTTCCAGGGTCCACTCCGTCAGATTAGCGAGGTCCAAACGGCTCCGCAGTCCAGTTAGCAGGAAGTCTAACTGAGAGGGAGATAGGGCCGATGGTGTGCCGCCACCGAAAAATATGGTTTGAACAGAGAGACGATCAGGACCGAAGCGGTCGAGCTCAATCAGCAAGGCATCGAGAAAGCCCTGAACCTTATTACGATCGGAAGCTTCTTTGTAAAAGCTGCAGTAAGGGCAGATTTTCGGACAGAAAGGAATGTGGACGTAAAGGTGTTCTATCACCCCGTCGGACGGTAAGTTAAGCGACATTATAGATAGTAAATTCAAGCGAAAGGCAAATGGATCGCGCTGACGGGCTTGCTGAGATTTCGCTTCGCGAAAGGGATCGAAAATCGGACCTTCTCCGTGAGGTGGAGTCTAAACCGCCGCCGGGAGAGCCAGAAACTTTTCATATCATATCAGAAACCGCCTTCAGCTCGGCCTTCAAATCCGGCAGGCGGCTGCTAAATCCTGCTTTGCTTTCGCAACAGTTCAAGGCTAATCCTGCCTCGTGTTCAGGTTGGTGGTGACGGTACTGGTCAGTTTGCTGAGTTCGAGAATTCTTGTGGCGACGGCCCAAACATCTGAGCCCGGCCCCTCTTCGGTTCCGGCTGCCGAGGCGACTCCGACGCCTTTGCCGGCGCGTTCGGTTGTCTATCGAACGGGGAGTTCGGACGCGATTTACGATTACAAAGTGAATGCGGCGGAGGTTCGGCGCATGGTGGATGAGGTAGTTACTAGCGTCACCGGACAGCCGACGGTAGCTGCCGCCTGGGCTTCCCTGGTTAGACCAAGCGATATCGTCGGGATCAAAGTCTGCGCCAATGGCGCTCCGTTATTCAGTACGCACCCGGAGGTGGTCGAAACCATAATCGATGGGCTGCGCCAAGCGGGCCTCCCGCCGGAAAATATTATTGTCTGGGATCGCGAGGCAAAGCTTTTGAAGCGTGCCGGATTTCATTTTCATAAGGGCGGTTATCGGGTCATGTGGAATGAGGACAACTATGATCCGCAGATTGCGCTTAGTTCTCCAGTGACCGGCCGCCTGATTTACGGTGATCTCTTTTTTGTGGGCAAACCTCGCCTGAAACTCAAGACCGAGCTCACTCCAGACGACAAGAATAAGAAATTCTCCATGTCCAATATGAGCAATGAGAGCCATTTGAGCCTCGTGCTTTCCAAGGTAGTCACGAAAGTAATCAACGTGCCGGTGCTTTCGGATAACGTGTACTGCGGGCTCTCGGGAGCGCTCTACAACATGACCGTACAAAATGTCGACAACTGGCGTCGCCTGATAGACGAACCCGCCCGTGGTGATCCGGAGATTGCGGAGATGTACGCCGACCCGCGCATTAGCGAGAAAGTAGTTTTGCACATCATGGACGGCTTAGTCGCACTTTATGCCGGGGCGCCGTTTGGGGATACAAACTACGCGGTGCAGTTCGGGACGATTTACGCCAGCAAGGATCCGGTGGCCTTGGATGCCGTGGCTGCGAAGCAACTCGATAGTTGGAGAGTCCAGGCTAAAATGGATCCAGCCTCCAAGATCGCGAAATACATTCAGACGGCCAGCCAATATCAGATTGGTAATTCCGATTTGACAAAGATCGATATCCGAGACCGGCGCAATCCTTGACCTTTTCCTTGTCAGATTCCGGACTGTTCCCGTTACTTGAGCGTGTCTCGCGATCGTTCTATTTAAGTATCCGGTTTTTGCCGTCGCGGATACGTCCGGCGATCGCGATCGGGTACTTACTGGCGCGCGCCTCTGATACCATTGCCGATATCAATAAATTTGAGGCGAAATATCGACTGGAAGCGTTGGCTGCCATCTTGGCTGCGCTCCAGGGGTCGACGATTGATCTCGCCCAGCGCGTTCCCCTCTGTGTTGATGCGCAACCGTCGGGGGCCGAAAAGGAGCTATTGAAACAGCTCATGTCGGTGGTAGCGTGCGCCCGCGATTTGGTTCCCAGTCATCAAGCACTTGTGCAGGAAGTGCTGAGCAAAATACTTCGAGGACAAGGGCTGGATATCGAGAGATTCGAAATGGCCAATTCACTCCACGCGCTGCGTAGCGCCGATGAGCTGGAAGAGTACACCTATCTGGTTGCGGGTTCGGTTGGAGAATTCTGGACACGGCTTTGTGCGCTGGAGTGGTCTTCCTATTCCAGAATTGCGCACTCTGAATTGGAGCGCCTTAGCGTTGAGTTTGGAAAAAGCCTGCAGCTGATTAATATCTTGCGAGATTTTTCGGTCGATATAGCCCACGGAAGATCGTATCTACCGATGGTTGACCCACTCCGGGTGAAAGCAAATCCGGAGTTTGTTCGTCCGCTCTTCCTTGAGTGGCGTAACCGCGCCTGGCACTATTTGCGTTCCGGCTGGGCGTATGTTGAGGCGATTCGCCCCATTCGGGTTCGCTTTGCTTGCGCATTGCCGGCGCTGATTGGAGCCCGAACGCTAAACAAGCTTGAAGGTCCAGGCGTGATCGGCGCGAAGATCAGCCGGCGTGAGGTCTATTCGCTGATGATTCTTTCATCAATAGTCGCGTTGGTTCCAGCGGCGGCGAAGCTGATCGGGTCGAAGTTCGGACTCAACGACGAGGAGAAATCGAGCTAGTGCGTCCGCCAGAACAGCGTGAAAGTAGCTTGGCAACTAAAGTGCTGGGCTGCTTTCACTTGGCCTCTCCGAGACCGGTCCCCTGCATTTGCGCCAACCCATCCCATCGGCCTGCATGTCGACGGTCATGGGCTTTATGCCCGTTTGCTCCTCCCGTTCGTCTCCTTTCGACCTCGGCACTATCGCGCCTTATACAGATTGACTGTGATCAGGAAGTCAACGGCGCGTTGCAACATCGTGTCCTTAGGCTTTGCTGGTTGACTCTGTCCCGATTGCTGCGCCTCATAGGCATCGAGTTCGGGATTAGTACCGGCCACCAAAGCGGCCTCGTTCAAGTGCTGGCGTGGCTCATCGGTAATGAAAGGTGCGCTGGATTGATTGTCGGTTTCTATGAGAATTGAGCGCTCTTGTTCCGCTGGCTGTGAAACCGAAATGTCGGGCTGGACGCCATTCGGAAAAATGGCCGGATAGTTAGGCACCTGGACTTGAGTGACCGCCATTGCCAGTAGTAGATTGTTACCTATCGGGGAGCTCTGATACTCCGCGGCGCTGCCGGTAGTCTTCTGGCCGATCAGCAACGCGTGTGCTTTAACCTTAAGGGCCGCGGCAATGACTTCCGCTGCACCGGCCGTGTCTTGATCAATGAGCACGGCCAATGGCCCCTGATACAATGGGTCCAGGGTCGACGAAAAAGAGCGCTCCTGATTGGCTTTGGCGCCAACGATCCGATATGCCAGGGTCCCTTTGAGTACGAACCGGCTGATGAACTCACCAGCCAAATGATAGTCAGTGCTCTCGGGCGCCGTCCGGAAATCGACGATCACCCCTCGCACATTTTGGTTGCGAAAACTCCCGAGAGCGTCGTCGAGTTTAACCAAGGTGTTTTGATTGAGGGTGCCGCATCGGATGTATCCAAAACGATCATTCAAAACCTCGCTGCGAAACGGACGATCGGTGGTCGGCTTCTCCAGTTCCGATCTTAATCGTAACCGGACCCCCGGACCGAGTTTCGAGAGCAGTTCGATCATCGCGGCTTGATCGAGAGCCTGCGCATTCACTGCCGTAGGATCAACGTAGTTGGAGCGCAGTTGGTTGAGAATTTCCTGAAACTGAGTCGGCCCAATCTGATCCACCAAGCTTTGGTCGCGGCAATTGCTTGTTCCCGCTCCGGCAAAGTGGCGGCAGCGGGGGAGGGCGCCGACGATTGGGCTTGGAGCGAAAACAGCCCGTTCACCACCAGGATTCCGATCGAAATCGATTTCATCTCAAACACCTCGATCTGGCTATCGCGCTAAAATTTGGTACTGCCAATATCTGGTCGGAAATATTTTCCATCGAAATCGATCTTCGCGGCTGCGCCATAGGCAACTTCTCTCGCCTGAGACAGCGTCTCACCCAAGGCGACCACCGACAGTACGCGTCCGCCGGCGGTTACCACACTGTCATCAGTCATCCTGGTGCCGGCATGGAACACAATCAGTTCTCCCGGAGATTCCACGCTTTCCAGCCCGCGAATGGTTTTGCCGGTTTCGTAGTGCGTCGGGTAGCCTGCCGACGCCAGGACGACACAAACCGTGGACTGCGAACTCCACGATGGTGATATCGTGTCCAGCCGCCGGTCGATCGTCGCCTCCAACAGTTCTACCAGGTCTACTTCTAATCGAGGCAGGAACGCCTGAGTTTCCGGATCTCCAAAACGGCAGTTGAACTCTAATACTATCGGACCCTCGCGAGTCAGCATGATCCCCGGGAAAAGCAACCCTCGGAAATCCAGTTCTTCCGCCCGAATCCCCCGCATAAAAGGTCCGAGGATCTTGGCTTCTATCTCTTCCATTTGACCTGTGCTCACCGCCGGTGAAGGGCTCACTGTGCCCATCCCACCGGTGTTAGGGCCCTGATCGTTTGCGTAGAGAGTCTTATGGTCCTTGGCTGAGGGGAAAAGCAGATAATTTGTCCCATCGATCAGAGAGTGAATCGAACATTCATTGCCGCGGAGATACTCTTCAATCACCACTCGCTCGCCGGCTGCGCCAAACTGTTTCGTCTGCATCGTCGCCATGATTGCTCGTTCGGCTTCGGTTCGATCATGAGCGATGGTCACACCCTTACCGAGGGCCAGACCGTCCGCCTTGATCACAACCGGGTAGGAATAGTGATCGAGAGCTCGGATAGCTGCTTCGCTCGATTCACATCGGGTGAATCGAGCGGTGGGAATTCCGTGCCTTTCCATGAAGCTTTTCGCAAAGCTCTTCGAAGACTCCAATTGGGCTGCCCGCTGGGTTGGCCCGAAAATTCGTAGACCGTGCGCCTGGAAACGATCAACAATGCCGTCGGCTAGCGCATCATCGGGGCCAACTACCGTAAGATCAATCCGTTCAGCGCGGGCAAATTGGAGGAGCTGCTCCGAATCGCTGGCGGGAATCGGCACATTCTGCGCCACCCGCCTGGTTCCGGCGTTTCCCGGAGCAACGTAAATCGTCTCCGCCTTCGGCGATTGGCGTAGTTTCCATGCTAGCGCATGCTCGCGTCCGCCACCACCAATCACCAGAATCTTCATCAAATCAGTTAACGAACTCCCAACACATACACACTCGGGGTGGGCGGAAGCAAAGAAGCGGAAATCGCGAACTTATTCGAATTGAATCGGACTATATTCGATTGCCGCGATAGCCATTCTCCTAGACCGCGTAACGGAACCTTGGCGGAATAAGAAGTAGAATACATCATCGGAACGATCACTCGTGGCTGTAAACGCTCGACGGTGAGTTTTCTTTTATCATCGGTGAAGGCTGGCGGACCTCCGACCGGAAGAAAAAGCACATCGACATGCCCGATGTTCAAGGCCTCAGAGACCGTGATTGGATCCTCAATTGCTCCCAGGTGACAGAATCGAACGCCGTCCATGGACCAGACGTAGGCTACGTTGAGCCGGTTCACGGCGGCCAGATTTTCCGAGCTAGTCCGTACTCCTCGAATGAGGACACCGTTGGCTCGATTCACCCCGGCGGCCATCGAGCTTCGGAGGATTTGCGGTGAGCCAGCGGCCAAATCGGTGTCGTTTGCGCTCTCATCCTCGTGCGTTACCAAGACGATGTCTGTCGGTATCGAGCCTTCCTTGACCGGATAATTGAGGAGCTTTGGGTTGAACGGATCGATCAGGATGTTAATCCCCACCGACGAGCTGACCAGAAAACAACCGTGTCCTAAGAACTGGACAGTGGCTTCCCGCGGTCCAGCAGGAAGGGTGCCCTTTTCTCGATGATGATGATGGCCACAGCCGGATAAAAAGAGTATTGCCAGGAGGAAGATGGTGCGTCGCTGCATGTAACCGGTTTTTGCAATGAAAGGGGCAGACTGGCACAGACAGTCACTCGGTTCAAGGGCTGGATGAGGCCGGAAGACGGAAGCAAGAAGCCAGAATAAAGAATCCGGTATTCCGGCGAACCACTGAACTACCAAACCGGCTGATTCTTGAGCTTCAGCTCTAAATTCCAAATTCCAGCTTCTGGCTTCTTGGGTCTCGCTTCTAGCTACCAGTGCTTCAACGCGGTAATCTCTCCCGCGGCTCCATTCCAAGCCAAAGACTCAGCGATAGCACGGCTGATAAACTCTTTGGCGACCTGAATGGAGTCTTCCATGGATTTTCCTAGTGCGAGATTGGCTGTGATCGCAGCAGAGAGCGTGCAGCCGGTACCATGAGTTGAAGGACCGACCTGGAATGGGGCAGTATACTTCTTGACTTGGTCGCCAAATGCAAAAGCGTCGGTGGCTTCCGTTCCATTAAGGTGCCCACCCTTCACGAGGAAAGCGACTTGGTATTGTTCAGCTAAATACCGAGCGACATGTTCGAGTTCCTCAATGTTCTCAACTTTTCGATGCGCGAGCGCGCTGGCTTCATCGACATTAGGTGTAACTACGGTCGCCAGCGGGATCAGACGGTTCCGATAAAGCGCTACTGCATCTGGCTGCAACAGCATGTCACCTGAAGATGCAACCATTACGGGATCCACAACCAGGTATGGTCGCAGCTCGCTCGGAACCGACTCGATTACGTCGCATACTGCTCCAACGATTTCGGCGGAATACAGCATTCCGGTTTTCATCGCGCGAACCGGAAAATAGCGAAGGCTGAGTATCAGTTGTTCCTGTACGATTTTCGGATCAATTGGATGAATGGCGGTAACTCGGCCCGGAACCTCGGCGACCACACAGGTCACGACGGTCTGGCCAAACACTTTGAAGTACGTAAAAGTCTTAAGATCTGCTTGAATACCCGCTCCGGCCGAATTGTCGGATCCGGCAATAGAAATGGCCACTGGCGCTTCCATAATAACTACTGAAACAAACGCGAAAGGAACATGAACTCCGGATTTCGCGAACTAGCCGATGTCCAGGTGTCGATCGACAAAGTGGTCTATGTTCCCACTCTGGAAGCACCGCAAGACCGACCCTTTCCGTTTGTCTACTTCATTACGATTCATAATCGCTCGACCGAAACAGTGTTTATTCGCGGCCGCAAATGGGTTGTGACTGATCGCCTCGGCTCCAAGATAGTCGTTGAGGGAGACGGTGTCGTCGGACAATTTCCTCGGCTCGCTCCGGGCGAGCAATTCTCTTATAACAGTTATCACGTGATTGGACATGACAGTGTGGCCGAGGGTGCGTTCCTGGGGATTGATGAAGCAGGGCAACCGTTCATCACTCGAATTCCTCGGTTCGAGATGCGTATCCCCACGCAGTGATGTCGATTCTCTAAAGCGTGATTTGCCATTTGCCGAGAGAACCTCTAGAGAAGAGTTGTGTTGTCCGAGTTGAGGAAAGATGGACACCGAGTAGGCCTTCGACCGGGCAAGGGTTGGCTGCGAAGGAACTTCTTTACCGAGGTGTACATTCCCTCGCTCTTTACCCGTCGGCAGGGAAGACCGACCCGACCCCTATTTCCTAATCTGGAAGGAGATAGTCTCTGTCTCACCTGGATCGGGCACGCCTCTTTCTTGATCAGCTGGCGAGGACTCAACATTTTGGTGGACCCGATCTGGTCACTCTGGCTTAAGGTGATAAAGCGGATTCGTCGGCCCGGAATTCGCATTGATCATCTGCCGGCAGTTGATTTGGTCTTAGTTACCCACGCTCATTTCGATCATCTGGATCGGCGTACCTTGCGCCGGGTTGCCTCCGCTCAGCCCATCGTGGTGCCGCGCGGAGTCGGTAATCTGGTCCATGATTTGGGTTTTGATCGAGTCCATGAACTGCGGGAATGGGAACACCTCGACTTCGGCGATGTAACCATCACTCTCACGCCTTGCCATCATTGGGGGGCCCGCGTCCTTCACGACCGGCATCGTGGTTTCGGGGGCTTTCACCTCCGCTTGGGACAGCGAACCGTCTTTCATTGCGGCGATAGCGCTTACTTCGCCGGATTCAAAAAAATCGGGTCCCGTCTTCCGGTCGAAATTGCGCTCTTACCGATCGGCGCTTACGAGGCACCTAGCCGCCGAGAGGTGCACATGAATCCGGAAGAGGCGGTCCAGGCGTTTCAAGAACTTGGAGCGAAGTATATGGTGCCGATGCACTACGGCTCTTTTCGTCTGAGCTATGAGCCATTACACGAGCCCTTGGAAAGATTGCGTCGTCAGGTGGAACAACACCAGCTGAAAGATGCCGTTAAGATTTTGCACGAAGGCGTCCCGACGATTCTGTAAGTCGTAGCGCTTACTTTTTCTGTCGAGATTGCATGCTGGTACGAACTTCTTCCTGCAGCTTCCGAACCTCTTCCGGTTTGCGATTGCAGAGAACGGCGGCCACCAAATGCTCCCCTCGCCGGTAGCGCATGATGAAGTTTCCTTTTTCGCGAGAACCCTCGATTTCTCCCATCAGATGAGGAAGAGAAAAATCGCCCACGAAGATGAATTGCATCCCCAGGGCCACTGCTGAAGCCAGCGGTACAGCCTCAAACCTCTGCCGCTTTCGCCCGGTCATGTTTGCGCCCGCCGTTGTCCCCTGTACCAGCGCCATGTCCCAACTGGTTACGCGGCGAGTTCCTCCGTAAAGTCTGTCCGGGTACAACGCGATGTCGCCGACGGCATAGATTCCTTTTTCGTCGCTTTCCAGATACTCGTTGACCGGACAGCCACCCGGGCTGCTTAATGGGGTATTCGTTACCAGCTGCAAATTTGGCTCGGTGCCGATCACCACAATCGCCAGTCCGGCTGGAAATCGCAGGCCGCTTTTCGTCTGAATGTTCCGTACGACAGTCTTACCTTCGAACCCATTGAGATTTTCACTTAGCATCAGCTGGACTCCGGCGGATGCGAATTTCTCCGTCAGCCAATTAGCGGTTTCCGGATCGACCAATTCTTGCCAGATCGCTTTGTCTCGGCTGAGCAAAGTTAATTTGGCGCCCGATCCTATCAGCGCTGAGGAGACTTCGGCCCCCAGGTAACCTGATCCAACAATAACGACATGCTTTTCTGATCCGAGAATTTCCCGAACCGCCAGAACATCTCGATAAGTTCGGAGATATACCACGTTACCCAGATTAGATCCGGCGACATGCGGACGCCGAGCTCGACTGCCGGTGGCCAAACAAGCTTTACGGAACTCGATCGTCTGGCCGTTTTCCATTACTGCTAAACGCCGTTCAATGTTGAACTCTCGAACTATGGTGGCGAGGCGAAGCTCGATATTTCTTTTGCGGTACCAATCCTCGGATTTCTCCGCCAGTTTTTCGACCGACGGAGCACCGTCTTTCAGCACCGTCTTTGAGAGGGCTGGTCGATGATAGGGAAGATACGCTTCATTACTAACCAAGGTGACTGTGCCCTTCGGATCATGTTGTCGTAGTGTGTCACAGGCGCCGGCAGCACCTATGCCTCCGCCAACAATCAGGTAATCTCTCTGAATCATGCTTAAAAATTCCGAATATACGAAGGGAACTGCCTTTTCTCGAAGGAAATTTGTAATTTGATATATAAGTGGCTTGCCTATAGATAGTTGCGTATCTAACTATTGGGTGCTAGATGGCGTAAAAAACTCCCTGTGCAAAGTTGGCTGGTCGGCCGCCTGCGTTATTGCTCCGACTGACTATCCGGCGAAACCAGGCGCAACAAGCGCTCTGCAGGCGAAGAGATCGTGAGGCTATTGATGTGGCTTGGGCGCCAGATTTGTGCCGCGTCACATCGAACCGCCTTCTTGCGTGGCGTGTTCGGTAATTTGCCGTCACATTTCGCAATGTATTGGAAAGACACCGTCGAGTTCTCGTTTTATTTCGTCGAGACGTTCGCACTGCCTTTCGCGATCTTGGTCTTCGTTTTTGAACGACGGAAAGAGCGGTTGGCCGAGGAGGAAGAACTCAATCAACGACTGTCCGATGAGTATGTCGGGTTTCTGAAACTGGTTCTGGACAATGCCGATCTGCAACTCTTACGCCGTCGCGCTCCATTGCGAGAGCTTAGCGAAGAACAGGAAGAGCGGAGATTCGCTCTGTTCGGAATTCTCGTCTCGAT
Organism: Chthoniobacterales bacterium; assembly: GCA_035710445.1. Classification (GTDB taxonomy): domain Bacteria; phylum Verrucomicrobiota; class Verrucomicrobiia; order Chthoniobacterales; family JAFAMB01; genus DASTDH01. The sequence goes on along the minus strand of DASTDH010000175.1, from coordinate 29,505 downwards.
CTTTGAACGCGCTTATATTCTCGTCTACGAGGAGCACTTGAACCGGCAAACTCGGCGGCTTTGGTCTTCCTGGGAAGATTACATGCGTGAATGGTGTCGCCGGTCGGACTTTCGAAAGGCGTTGCCCGAACTCCTGGAAGGCGAAGACCCGGACTTCCGTCGGCACATTGAAAAGATTGCCAAGGAATTCGCAGGCCAATAGAGCGCTGCTGGCGCCGAGCGACCGCGGAATATATTGACTGGTCTTGAGATAGATTTCAACCTCCAAACTGTTTCTCCCCATGTCCACGGTCTTTCCAGAACGCGCAGTGTCCGAAGACGCCGTCTATGCCAAAGTTGCCTGGCGCATCATTCCCTTAATGTTTCTCTGCTACATTGCCGCCTACCTTGATCGGGTGAACGTCGGGTTTGCCAAGTTGCAGATGCAATCTGACGTCGCTGGTCTGAGCGACACCGTGTACGGCTTAGGAGCGGGTATTTTCTTTTTTGGATACTTCTTCTTCGAAGTTCCCAGCAATATTCTGTTGGAGAAATTCGGAGCGCGCGTCTGGATCGCGCGAATAATGATCACTTGGGGAATCATTTCTTCGGCGATGCTTTTCGTGAATTCACCTTGGATTTTTTATATCCTGCGATTTCTGCTTGGCTTGGCCGAAGCAGGCTTTTTCCCGGGAATCATTCTCTATCTGACTTACTGGTTTCCTTCTCGACGCCGCGGCCGCATGATTGCTCTTTTCATGACTGCAATCGCGCTGACCGGTGTGGTTGGCGGACCGTTGTCAGGTTGGATTCTTCACCAGTTCGATGGCGTCGCCAATCTGAAGGGCTGGCAGATGTTGTTCTTAATTGAAGGAATCCCATCCATTCTAATCGGACTTTGTATTCCCGTGATCTTGGAGGACGGCATCCACACCGCCCGCTGGCTTACGGACTCAGAAAAAGCATTCCTCCAGCAGAATCTCAAGGATGAGGAATTCCACAAAACCCATCTGTCCTTAGACCAAATCTTTGTCGATCCTCGATTGCTTTTGTTTTGCTTGGTTTATTTTTGTTGCGCGTTCGGGCTATATGGCACCGGGTTCTGGATCCCGCAATTGATCAAGAATACCGGCGTTAGCGATCCTTTATATATTGGTCTATTGACAGCGATCCCGTATGGATTTGGAGCGATCGCAATGGTGCTCTTTGGACGTAGTTCGGATCATTCCGGCGAACGGCGTTGGCATTTTGCCACTGCCGCTTTCTTGGGTGCGGCCGGGATTGTCATCAGTAACCTGTTTCGAGCAAATACGGTGATCGCAATGATCGGGCTGACCATCGCCACGCTCGGCATTCTGGCGACATTTCCAATCTTTTGGCCGATGCCAACGGCGGTGCTTGCGGGGACAGCTGCGGCTGCCGGGATCGCTTGGATCAATTCGGTCGGCAATCTGGCTGGATTCTTCGGCCCTTCGATTGTCGGCATTGTGACCGACCTAACAAAGCGAGGAGACTATGGTCTCTACGTGGTCTCTGCCATGCTTGTGCTTGGTGGGGTGCTGATCCTGGCGTTCGTTCCTGGGAGGTACGCAGTGGATGGCCCCGCGCAGTCGTGAAAGGGGGACGTGGCGGAGTTACCAAATCGTGGCGGCCAGCTCGGCTGAACAGGAGACCGTGGAAAAAGGACTTTGAAACAAAGAGATCGCAATGAAAACAGACAGGAGACTAGGTCTCTACCAAGCTTCGCATTGCTGCAAAAAGACGCCAGCGATTTGGCCCGGGCCCTCAGCCGACTAGCTTCTCAGCGAGCTCGATAAGCTCGGGTTCAAGAATTCTGTCTTTGCGACCTCTTGTGCAGGCACGCCCTAGTTACCGGAAACGTTGCCAGGAATAGCGAATCGGCAGCCGTACTTTGTTTCCAAATCCTGCCGGGTCGCCTCGAACTTTTCCGGTCCGACTACGTGTACATAGCGCATCACGCCGCCGCGAAACGCCGGGTACTTCCATCCCAGCACCGAAGCCAGGTCTGCCAACTCTGGCGCGTCAAGAACGCCTTCGCGCAAAGCGTGTAAGGTCTCGATGGTTTGAATATACATTAGGCGATCTGCAATCAGGCCACTGGCCGGTGGCTTAGGATCACAGGGGAACCATTGCGTGAGTCGGTCCCACTCGCGTCGGCTGCCGTCTTCCGCGTACGCATAAATACCTCCACGGGCCTTCCGTCCCAGCCGATTCGCATCAACGAACTTCGAGAGAACGTTAAGCGCGTCTTGGGCAAACTGAGCCGATCCCCGGCCGTGCTGAGCCAAGCTTCGAAAAATATCGGCCAACAAATCGAGCGAAGTAAGATCAGCCATCGCCAGTGGGCCAAGAATCATTCCGGCGTTGCGGGCCGCGTTGTCGATAAGCGACGGAGAGATCCCTTCAGCCAGCATGAGCAAAGCTTCTTGGACGTAGGCCATCACCACTCGGCTCGTGTAAAACCCCGGACCGTCCCGGACCACTAACGGGACTTTATTGAGCTGCGAGGTAAGCGCTAATGCAAACTTGCTTGTCTGATCGGACGTTTCCCGGCCGAGAATGATTTCTAACAAATCCATCTGTTCAACCGGAGCAAAGAAATGCGTCCCGATAAAGTTCTCAGGCCGCCGAACAGCTCTGGCTAACTCAGAGATCGGAAAGGTGGTGGTATTGGAAGCAACGATGGCCGCGGAATCAACTGCGGCGCTGACCGCCGCCAACACTTCCCGCTTGGTTTCGAGTCGCTCGAACACCGCTTCAATCACGAAACCGCAGTCACTCAGATCACTCAATTGATTGGCCGGGTGGACGCGACCGATTATTTGATCGCCGTTTTTTCCGGCCGATGAGCGTTTTTCCGAGAGCTTTTTCATCCGGTCTAATGATCGCCTGATCGCCTCGGTATCCACGTCGAACAACCGCACTTTCAGCCCCGCACGAGCGGCAGTGTAGGCAATGCCGGTTCCCATTAGACCGCTCCCCAAAACACCGACCGTTTCAACAGTAGTCGGGATTGCCGAGGCACGCTTGGTCGCCTGCTGCGGAAGTTCGTATTGCACGTAGATCCGCTGTTTGGTGGAGGGTGCGATTCGGGCTTTCTCAAACGCAACAGCTTCCAGCTTTAGCCCGGCATCAAATGTTCTTTCCAATCCGTCGTGGAATACTTGGAGCAAGAGCCCCGGTGCGCGATCTTCCGGTGGAGATTTCTGCCTGATTTGCAAGTACGCGGTTTGCAAAAGCATTCGATTCGGGATGCTTTGGCTCCAAAGGGGTGATCGAGTAATGTCGGCCTGATCCCAGGGTTGAGCGGGTTTTCCAACCGCATCGATCCAGGCTGCAATCGCTTCTTGTTCGGGTATTCCGTCGACCGTTACCAGGAGGAGGTTGTTGGAGTTGTCGCCAATAATCGGCCTATCGAACAACAGGCAATCGAGAGCCGATTTCAGTCCAACTAGATGGGGCAGTCGCTGAGTCGTTCCCAAAAGAGGAGGCAAACCATACTTCGTCCAAGGCCAGAAAAATTGGGTCTCCTTTTGACGAGTGAAACGGCGGTGACAGGCCAGCGCGACCTCGAAAGCCAGACCGGACAAGTCCCCTTCGAGCCAGGCAGCTACTGGTTTGGAGCCTTTTTCCCATGTCCGCAGCATTCCTCGCAGCTCAGATAGCAATGGAGGGGCCGAACACAACATTCGTAACTCATCGACCGGTTCGCCAGCCGGCGTCGCAAATCGAATACAGACACCGGAGTTCGCTGGGTCGGTAAGTTCCCGCTCAAATGCGGAAAGAAATCCTCCATTCGGAATTCTGGGAAAATCGACGAATGCGACTTTTTTCACACGGTCTCCAAGATCGCCGCGACACCCATTCCGAGTCCCGTGCACATGGTCACCGCTCCACGGCGAACCTCTCGCCGGTGCATCTCGTCGACCAAGGTGCCGATCAGCATTGCTCCGGTTGCACCGACTGGATGCCCCATTGCAATCGCACCACCGACCGGATTGACCTTTTCATGGGGTACCTTGGTCTTCTCCATAAAGTACAGAACAACCGAAGCGAACGCTTCATTGACCTCATATAGATCGATGTCGGAAAATCGCAATCCAACGCGCCGCAATGCCTTGCTCGTAGCCTCGGCTGGAGCGGTTAGCATGATGCACGGGTCGTCGGCCGCGCTTGCGGTCGACAGGATTCGCGCTCGCGGCTGCATGCCCAGCCTTTCTGAGACTTCACGGTTGCCAATGACGACCAGCCCCGCCCCATCCGCGATCCCGGAAGAGTTGCCCGCATGATGGACGTAGTTGAGACGGCCAACTCGCGGATAGCGATAACGGATAATCTCACCGTACCCTTCAACTTCTCCGGCCTTCTCGAAGGACGGCTTCAACTCGGATAGGCTCTCCGTGGTGACGTTGTTGCGTACCAGTTCGTCCCGTTCGACCAGCGCGCAGCCGGTATTTACCGGTACCACCGATTGAGTGAACCAGCCTTGTTCCCAGGCGCGATACGCGCGCTGTTGCGATTGCGCGGCAAAACTGTCCACATCGTTGCGGGAGTAGCCTTGGAGCGTGGCGATCAGATCAGCCGAGATACCTTGCGGAATTCCGACGGTTTGATCCTTGAACTGGACATCGGAAAGCATCGGACCGCCCGACCCAAAGATGGTAAATATTGAGAGCATCTCGACACCACCGGCGATGATCAGGTCGGCTTGCCCGCTCATCACCTTGGCTACACCGACGTTTACGGCGTCGAGCCCGGAACCGCAAAACCGTGAGACCATTAAGCCGGGCGTACTGCTGGAGTAGCGTGCCTGCAAAGCCGCCGATCTAGCAAGATTGCCACCCTGATCGTTGAATTGCTCGCAGCAGCCCAACACGATCTCGTCGACCGAGCGCTCAATTCCCGAGTAACGGTGGCGAAGTTCCTCCAGCAGGACAACGACCAGCGAGAGAGGCGTCTGGGTGTGCAAACCGCCGGTCGATTTACCCCGGCCACGCGGCGTTCTCACCGCGTCAAAAATGTAAACATCTTCGAGGATGGGCATGGATCTGATCCCTGAAATTATCCTCGCATTGATGGGGCCGAAAGGCAATGTGGTACGGACCGGCCTGATACCGGAGTCAGAAGCCAGGAGCTAGGAGTTAAAGACGCTCTCGCGTCGATCGAAACAATACTCCGAGTCACTCATTATTCATAGCCTGGCTGGCTTCCAGCTCCTGTTTCGAGCGCCTCCTTGCCGACTTGACAACAGGGCTTCGTTATGGCTTTGTCTCCGCTCCGCGCGAGCAGTTAATTGCCGTAGGTCCCTGGGCTCGAATCTTCTGGTTGCGAGCCGCCCGCGCCAGGGGAAACCCGGCTTATCCGTGAAAGCAACATTATGACCGTTCGTCTAGGACGTTTCGAGATGCCAAAAAGCTTGGTCAAGGACGAGGCTGGCAGCACTGAAACCTACGCTAAATTTGTCGCTGAGCCCTTTGAGGCCGGCTATGGGCACACCATTGGAAACTCGCTTCGCCGGGTTCTTCTCTCCTCGCTGGAGGGGGCGGCGATTACGACTGCCAGAATTACCGGTGCACAGCACGAATTCGCCGCGCTACCGGGTATCGTCGAGGATGTCACCGATATTGTTCTGAACCTGAAAAAGATTCGATTTAAGGCGGTTGACCACGAGCCGCGTACGGTCTCGGTCAATGTCAATAAAGAAGGCATTATCACGGCCAACGATATCCAGACGACCGCAGGAATCGAAGTGCTGAACACGGACCAGGTCATCTGTACGCTCGACAAGAAACAGAAATTCGAGGCCGAGTTTGAGGTACGCGTTGGTCGGGGGTTTTTCACCGGAGACGAGAACAAGCGCCCGGATATGCCCATTGGCGTAATCCCGATCGATTCCATTTTTTCGCCGGTTACCAGGGTGAAGTATGCGGTGGAGAATACTCGGGTCGGTCAGCGCACCGACTATGATAAGCTGATCCTGGAGATCTGGACTGACGGGCGAATCACTCCCGACGATGCTCTGTTGCAGGCTTCCGCCATTCTTCGTCATCACCTGGATGTCTTCGTCAATTACGACGATAGCCAGGTTGAATTTGATGAAACCTCGGAAGAAGTCAGCCAGGAGAACACTCGCCTCAAGAAGATGTTGAATATGAGCGTCAACGAGATCGAGCTTTCGGTTCGAGCGGCCAATTGCTTGAACAACGCCAACATTACTACGGTCGGTCAATTGGCGATGAAAACCGAGGCCGAAATGTTGAAGTACCGGAACTTTGGAAAGAAATCGCTCAACGAAATTAAGGAGAAATTGCAGCAGCTGGGGCTGAGCCTGGGAATGAAATTTGAATCTGGATTGGTTGAGCCTTCACTTTCCGCTGACCGGAACGACGACGGGAAGTTAGTTACGCTCTAAGGACCTATGCGTCACACGAAAAACACCGTAAAATTGGGCCGCAAAGCCGAACATCGCAATCTGCTGTTGGCCAATCAAATTTGTAGCTTGATTGAGCATAGCCGAATCAAGACTACCTTGGCGAAAGCAAAGGCAGTGCGACCCTTGGCCGAAAGGATGGTAACCTTGGGCAAACGAAACGACATACACGCTCGACGTCTTGCTTTTGCGTTTCTCCGACAGAAAGAGGCCGTACGAAAGTTGTTTTCGGATGTGGCGCCCCGGTCCGGTACACGCCAGGGAGGTTACGTCCGGATAGTTAAATTGGGCCTGCGCCAGAGCGATTCGGCGCCGATGGCCTTTCTGGAATGGGTCGATCAGCCGGTGACCGAACCAAAGATCGACCTCGACGAAAAGGCCGAGAAGAAGGCCGAAAAGAAATCGTAGCTGCGCTACTTCTATCGCTTCGGTATCCCCATGCGCCGGGTTTGAGCCATTGATGTTCGTACGCCCAGAGGGTGGAGACCGCCCTCTCGCATGCAGATCACGAATATTTCGCGCCGAGCAGCTCGCTCGCCTTCTTGATGTTGTCCGGCCGTAAAATCAAAAGGCCCTTTCTCAAATGGGGTCCGCCGGTGAGATAGGCGTACTCGATATTCACTTTCTTTGCGGCCAGTTTCTTAGCGATGTCGGACAGCGTTCCGGGACGATTGTCGTGCTCGATCATCAAGACTTCGTTTTCCACCACCAGCGTTCCGTGCGCCTCGAAAATCGAAAGCGCCTTCTCCGTGTCGCTGACGACCATGCGAACAACCGCATGATCGACTGTGTCCGAGATGGTCAACGCGAAGATGTTGATCTTAGCTTCCGTCAACGCATCACAGACAGCGGCCAATGTCCCCGGTTTGTTCTCGAGAAACAGCGCGAGTTGAGTTACCAGCTCCATAGACTACTCTTTTGCTCCGCTTGTTTCCACGGCGGTCGGAACCGGCTCCGGAGCCGGCTTTTCCGCTGGCGGAACGTAAGTGGGACGCACTCTCCAGAATTTGTCCTGGTAAGTCGGCCATTGTGCCAGGATTTCCTTCGCGCGGTTGCTTTCGGTCCGTTCCAGATGCTTATAAATTAACTCCTTTACGGTGACGATATCCTCCTCTTCAGCCAGTCGAGTTGCCGTTACCAGTTCCGGATTGAGATCGAGCAGAAATTCTTCCTTTAAATCCAAGACATAGGCCGTTCCGCCGGTCATTCCGGCTCCGAAGTTTTTCCCGGTCGTACCCAGGACCAGAACGGTGCCGCGAGTCATATATTCACAACCATGATCACCCACACCCTCGATAACTGCGGTTGCACCCGAGTTCCGTACCGCGAAGCGCTCGCCGGCGCGGCCAGCGGCGTAGAAAGCGCCGCCGGTAGCTCCGTACAGACAGGTGTTGCCAACGATGAAGTTTTCGTGAGCGACATATTTCGCACCTGGGGAGAGCTTTAAGACTATCTCGCCACCACCCATTCCTTTCCCCACATAATCATTGGCTTCACCGGAAAGCGAAATTTTCACGCCGGGACTCAGAAACGCACCCAGGCTTTGTCCGGCGCTGCCTTGCAAATTGAGTTGGATTGTGTTTTCCGGCAAACCCTGTTCACCCCAAAGATAACCAATTTCCCCGGATAGTTTGGTCCCAACCGCGCGATTGGTATTTTTGACTCGATAACTGAGAACAATCGGAAGCTGGTCCTGTACCGCGTCGCGCGCATCCTGCAGGATGGTGTCATCGAGGCGTCTACCCCAATTCGGGTCGTTACGCTCCCAGGTGTTATGCCTGGGCTGCGCATTGTCTTCCTTCGACACATTTGCGAGGAGACGGGAGAGATTGATCTTATTGGCCTTCGGATGATCCGGCACCTCCCGTTGTCGGAGGTACTCCACCCTGCCGACTAGCTCATTGAAGGTGGCAATACCAAGGCTGGCCATCAATTCCCGCACTTCTTGAGCAACTCCGTTGAAGTAATTGACGACGTACTCCGGCTTGCCCTTGAATTTGCCACGTAGCCGCTCATCCTGCGTAGCCACACCCACGGGACACGTGTTCAGATGGCATTGCCGGACATAGACGCAGCCCGAAGCAATGAGGGCAGTTGTACCAAAGTTAAATTCTTCGGCTCCAAGCAGGGCGGCAAAGACGATATCCTCGCCGGTACGCATGCCTCCGTCGGTACGGAGGGTGATTCGGTTGCGTAAGCCATTCAACATCAGGACTTGGTGAGCTTCAGCGACGCCTAGCTCCCACGCGCTGCCGGCATACTTGATCGAGCTTAACGGTGACGCGCCCGTCCCTCCATCATGCCCGCTGATTAATATCGTATCAGCGTGTGCCTTGGCGACTCCCGCAGCAACGGTGCCAACTCCCGCTTCAGCGACGAGCTTCACGCATACCTTCGCGCGCGGATTTACCTGTTTCAGGTCGTAGATGAGTTGGGCGAGGTCTTCGATCGAATAAATATCATGGTGAGGCGGCGGCGAAATCAGCGGAACACCCGGAGTACTCTTTCTCAGCCGGGCGATCAACGCGCTGACCTTGTGCCCCGGCAGTTGGCCGCCCTCGCCTGGTTTCGCGCCTTGCGCCATTTTGATCTCGATCTCTTTGGCCGCAGCCAGATAGGCGGCGGTGACCCCGAATCGGGCCTGCGCGATTTGTTTGATCGCGCTGTTAGGCCAATCGCCGTTAGGTCTTCGATGAAAACGCTCTGGATCTTCTCCGCCTTCACCGGAATTGGATTTTCCTCCAATCCGATTCATGGCGATGGCCAGACATTCGTGTGCTTCTGGACTCAAAGCGCCGAGCGACATGCCGGCGGTGGTAAAGCGTCGCCGAATTTCTTCGATCGGTTCGACCTCATCGATCGGCAGGGGCGGCTTGCCGGTTGGGACGATTTGCAGTAGATCGCGCACTGCGTTCGGCCGAATCGCTTTGACGGCGTCAGCGTAAGCTTTGTAGTCCTCCGGCTTGTTCGACTTCACGAACGTATGGAAATTCTTGATCACCGGCGGCGTAACCGCATGCTGCTCACCTTGTCTGCGAAAGCGATAATAGCCGGGATCGTCCAACTCGCTGGATCCTTCGTTCGGAACGGGCTGAGAATAGGCCCGTCGATGGCGGGTCAGGCTTTCTCGGGCGATGTCGACCAGACTAGCTCCTTCGATCTTTGATGGAGTACCCGCGAAGTAATTATCGATGACATCCGAACTGAGCCCGATGGCTTCGAAGATTTGAGCGCCGCGGTAACTGTCGATCATCGAAATGCCCATCTTCGACATGATTTTGAGCAGTCCTTTTTCGAGCGCGGACTTGTAGTTCCGGATCACTTTCTCGTAGGCCAGTCCTTCTCCGAGAGAGCCGCGTTCCAGCAATTCACGCATGGTCTCATACCCGAGGTAAGGGCAAACAGCACTAGCCCCATAACCAATCAGGCAGGCCACCTGATGCACATCTCGCGCTTCGCCAGTCTCGCAGATGATACTGCACTTCATCCGCTTGCCGCTCCGAATCAGCTGGTTATGCACGGCACCGACCGCCAGCAGCATCGGAATAGCGATGTGCTCATGATCGACTCCTTGATCCGATAGAATGATCAAGCGAGTGTCAGCATCAACGGCTTGTTCGGCCTCTACCGCAAGGCGCCGAAGAGCTTTCTCCAAACCCGTCTCCTCCTCAGCCACCGGCCAAAGCACCGAAATTTGCACAGCCTTGTGAAACGGATCGGATAGCTTTCTTAGCTGATTCAACTCGTGCGGCAATAAGATCGGAGATTCTGAATAAACCAGCTTCGCGTGCTCCGGCGTTTCCGCCAAAAGATTGCGGCGCCATCCCATGATCGTTGCGAGCGACATCACCAGTTTCTCCCGGATGGGATCAATTGGCGGGTTAGTAACCTGCGCGAAAAGTTGGCGGAAGTAGGTATAAAGAAGACGGGGCTGCAACGATAGCACTGCCAAGGGCGTATCGTCGCCCATCGAGCCAACCGCTTCCTGACCATCCTTGGCCATCGGCTTCAAGACGAGGTCAAGCTCCTCACTATTATACCCAAATGCGACTTGCCGCTGAGTCAGACCAAGAATATCAAGATCGCCGGTTGGAGTCTGGAAGTCCCGGCCGGAGAGGTTCTGTAATCGAAGCAGGTTCGTATTGACCCATTCAAGATAGGGCCGCTGGGCGGCCAATCGTTGTTTGATATCTCGATCCCGAAGAAGCTTTCCTGATCTCGTATCGACAGCGATCATTTCACCCGGTGCCAGCCGTCCTTTCTCGACGACTTTCGTGTCGTCGATCTCCATGCATCCCACCTCGGAACCGATGGTGAAGATACCATCCTCCGTAATCTTATAACGAGCCGGGCGAAGGCCGTTGCGGTCCAGACAAGCAGCTGCCACGACGCCGTTAGTGAACACGAGGCCGGCGGGTCCATCCCATGGTTCGTTAAAGCAGCGATGATATTCGTAAAACGCCTTCACCTCCGGCGCCATTCGCTCATCCGTGCGCCAAGCCGGCGGAACCAGCATCGTTATGGCGTGCAGCATGTCGCGCCCTGACATCATCAGGACCTCGAGCGCATTATCCAGGCTGGCGGAATCCGACCCGCCTGGCTGAATAATCGGTTTAAGAAGATCCATGTCTTCTCTCCAGAATTCAGCCGTCAATTCGGGTTCCCGGGCCCGCATCCAATTTCGGTTCCCGCGGATTGTGTTGATCTCACCGTTGTGACCAAGAATCCGGAACGGCTGGCTCAACGGCCAAGTCGGAAAAGTGTTCGTGCTATATCGCTCGTGGAAGACGCAGATCGCTGTCTCGTAATCAGGATCGCTCAGATCCCGATAGAATTTCTCCAGTGACACGGCGGTCAAGAGCCCTTTATAGACCACTACCCGATGAGAAAACGATGAAATGTAAAAGTTTCGGATATTGTCGAGTTGCGCCCGCTTCTCGATCTCATTCCGGGCCAGGAACAACCGGCGTTCGTATTCCTCATCGCTCATCCCGGCGCCACGACCGATCAAGACCTGTTCGATCCGGGGCATGGTTAGTTGCGCTTTCTCGCCTAGCACCATGATATTGAGGGGTACCTCACGCCAGCCGAACTGGAAAAGCTGCCGGTGGGCAAGCACCTCTTCGATAATAGCCTTGGCTCGGGCTTGAGCGTAGGCGTTATCATGGGGTAGGAACACAAAACCAATGCCCAGATCGGTATCATTGAAGAGAGTGTGTCCCAATTTTGCGATTTCGCGGCGGAAGATCTTGTAGGGGATTTGGGTCATTACTCCCGATCCGTCGCCGGTCTTGGCATCGGCATCGACAGCACCGCGATGAACCATGTTGCACACCGAAGTCAGCCCATATCTGAGCACACGGTTGGAGCGCTGACCGTGGATGGCAGCCACGAATCCTACTCCACAAGAATCATGTTCTTCTTCAGGTTGATACAGTGATCTTGGGAGCCCTGCTATTCTATCAATAATCCCATCATTCATGGCGAGACAAACTGGCAAACCTAATGCGCTAATTGCTCGTTTCAAGACCAAACTAAGGGCCTAATTGGCGGTTTTTAGTCGCAACCGCCCCGGTTTTGGAATATTTGGTGCAAAAACCATTCAAGTTCGGCGCCGGGGTGGAGAGATAAGATACCCTGGAACCGCCTTAACCCCGTTTTTGATATTGGCATGAGAATTCTAGATGAGCAAGAAAAGGCCATCGTGCGTCAACTCATACGCGATCCTCGCGAATCCGATAATGGTATCGGAGAGCTCACCGGAGTAAATGTTCGAACAGTTAGTCGCAAACGATTGCGATTAGAACAAGAGGGTCTTCTGGCTTACTTCACCAATATCGACCTTTCGTCCGATGGAGCGAAGCAATATAACGCCAGACACCTGTACATCATCAAGTTTCGCGTCGGAGTCACCTACAACCAATTGGTTGATGAGATTCGGCTCGATTCCAGCCAACAGTCGATCTTCACGGAGACAATCTTTGAGAGCCACATCGCCGAAATCGACGGCAAGGTTGCACTCTTACTTTTTGTAGATGGTAACAGTGATTTGGACATCGTTCAGCGAACCCATGAAGAGCTGATCCCAGGGTTGCTGAAAAATCATGGAACCGATTCCATCGAGGAAATTTCCACTATTCGGTTGCTCTCCCCGGTTCGGGTCATGCGTAATTATGTCCCCCTTGTGAACATGGCGAATGGATATGTGCGTCCTGACTGGCCGAACGAAGCGATTTATGTAGGTAAGTAGGGAGGACTAGTAATTGGTGATCGGTACTTGCTGGTTGGCCTGGAGGAACAATGCAACGAAACGCCTCGCGTGCGGCCGGCTTACAGCGCCGGGAACCGAATCTGGTCACCTTGGGTATCGACCTGTCTCCATCAATTGACTTCCGCTTGGGCTTTTAGCGATTACTGATTACCGACTTACTGATTAATACCTCAAAGAGCGGCGCTGGTTGGAGGGGACAGGAATCGGGTTCGGCGCACGGGGCAAGCGGTAGCGGTGACTGTCCCTTTAGGGAGCCTCGTGTTCCCGGCTAAAGCGGTGGAACGAAGCGATTGGGGCGGCGGACCTAAAGGCGCAGTCGCCATCGCTGGCCATCACCCGTGGCAATACTGGTTCGGGCGAACGGCGCCGAGGCGACTGCGTTTTCGGGTCGGGGTAAACGAGTCGCCCGTTCGGATCACTAAGTTCAATGACACGAGGTGCTTCGAGGGACAGTCGCCGCTTGTACCGAAAAATCCGGCCCGCTATCTGAAAAGACTTTTCCCGCCAGCCTTATTCCTGGAGAGTGATTGCTGATTACGGTTGGCGGTCTCACTCTCCAACCGCGTCGGTCTTGGGATAGCTGCCCAGAACTTTGACAAATGTGCAATGCTTCTCTAGATCGATGATTGCGTCTTTGACCAGTTGGTCTTCGCAATGACCCTCGATATCGACGAAGAAGAAATACTCCCAATTTTTTCTTTTCGATGGCCGGCTCTCTATCTTGCTCATGCTGAGTTTCAGCCGGCTGAACGGTTCGAGCGCCGAATACAACGCGCCCACTCGGTCTTGGACGCAAAACATGAGCGAGGTCTTGTCGTCTTTGGTCGGAGGACAGGTCATGTGCGATATCACAAGAAACCGAGTGGTATTGTTCGGACTATCTTGCACTGAGCGCTCGAGAATGCGCAGGCCGTAGACCTCTGCCGCCATCGCACTAGCCAGAGCCGCCGCTCCGGGTTCGTTAGCCGCCAGTTGCGCGGCTCGGGTCGTGCTTGAGACCTCAATGAGATCCAGACCCCGGGCATGTTCCTGAAGCCATCCCCGGCATTGACCGAACACTTGCGGATGAGAATAAATCTTGCGGATCTTTTCCGCTGGCTCTTTGGAGAGCAGATCATTCTGGATTCGCAGAAGGACCTGTGCACAGATCTTCAATTCCGAATCCATAAACACGTCGAGGGTATGATTCACCGCCCCTTCCACGGAATTCTCGATCGGCACCACGCCGTAATCTGCCGCCCGGCGAGTCACTCGATCAAAGACATCGCTAATGCTGGACTGCGGCGAATAGCGAACCGACGCTCCGAACTTGGATCGCGCCGCCTGATGCGTCCAGGTTGCCTCCGGACCGAGAAAGGCGATGCAGAGCTCCTTCTCCAGGGCCAGCGAAGCCGACATAATTTCCCGATAAATCGCGCGAATCGCTGCTTCAGGCAGTCTTCCTTTACTCTTCTGCACAAGGCCTTGCAGCAGCGCCTCTTCCCGTTCCGGCGCGTAAATCGAAAGTCCCGCCTCTTTTTTAATGAGCCCGACCTCGTGAACGAGGTCAGCGCGACCGTTGAGCAGGCAGATCAGTTCTGAATCGATCTCGTCGATCTTTTTTCGGATCTCGTCGAGTGAAAGCTGAGCACTCAAGTTATTCTCCGTCGGGTGAGTCATGTTGGTGGCCGACTTGGCCAGGCGCAACTGCTATCTTGGTGTCAGTTTCACCTTCTGGGGGGCGGATCTCATTGGTCGTGGATTCGGACGACTCAGCCGCCCTTTGGGTTTCCGTCGGTTTATCGGATTGCGGTTCGGCCGAGACCTTTGCCGTGGGTAAAGCGAGACTCCGCAGTTCGGACGCATTCGGAAGTTCATTCAAATTCCTTAGCCCAAAATGCTCCATAAAATGGAGCGTTGTCTCGTAAAGGAGAGGGCGGCCCGGAATTTCTGCTCGGCCCGCTATCTTGACCAATCCGAGGTCAAGCAATTTTTGCATGACACCATCCACTGTCACACCTCGAATCGCTTCGATGTCCCCTTTGGTGATCGGCTGTCGATATGCCACGATCGCCAACGTCTCCAGTGCCGGCGGACTGAGCCGAGTTGGTCGCAATTCCGGAAATAGCTGACGAACCCAGATCTGGTAGTCAGGGCGAGTGGAAAGTTGCCACCCGCTCACTTGCTCGACCAACTGGAATGAACGTCCGAGCTTGCCGTATTCACTGGCCAGCTCTAGCAGTGTTTCTTGAACCGTTCCTTCGGTGACTTTCGCCAAATCGGCGGCTTCCTCCTCTCCGATGTATTCCGTGCCGAGACGGATTACTTGCAGAATCTCTTTCGGAGTAAGCGGTTTTTGCGAGCTGAACAGCAAAGCTTCGACGACAGCTTTCAGAGTCACCATGATACGAGATCCGAGATTAGCGCAGATTTCGCTCGAGAAAACCACTTGTTTTCACGCCGCGTACTCATGGCCCAGGCGCAATTTGACCAACGCTTTGCGGAAGCGGTCGACATCCGGTCTGCCCGAAGGTGAAATTCGGCGTCTCAAGTCGAGCGGCAATTCCTCTAGTGTTGGGACTCGACCAGTCGCTTGTCTTCCGCAAAAACTTTCGTTTCGAATGCAAGCAGGCCTTCGATATCTTTGAATGGGGCGTCCTGGGCCGCGACCGAAGTCCTCCGGTCGAATGGATCAACCTGGACACCGTTTGAATCTGCAAGCAGACCGGGTATTGAGTAATTTATGATGGTTCTTCCGGAAAGCCCCTCAGCGGAGGCGTTCGATCAATACGCTTCTGGGAGATTGATCGCCGCGAGCACCGGTCGAGCTTGGAAAGACCTGCTGGTTCGGATCTACTCTCAGCCTCGAATTCAGGAGGGGGTGATCATTCCAGCTGTGGCCGAGCCCCACATTGTCCAGGTTCTCTCTGGGACAGCGGTGGTCGAAGAGCGCGAGCTTTTCGGTCCCTGGCTCACGACTCGGGTCCAAACTGGAGATTTCTTCCTGACTGCTTCCAAATCTCCATACGAGTTGCGGTGGAGAGTAGTCGGGTCTCAGCCTTTTCAGGCCATGCATCTTCATCTGGGATTGCCGGTATTTACCCGCGCAGTCGAAGAGGCGTGTGAAAAAGATCCGGGAGCGATGCACTTGCGGGATCTGTCCGGATTTAAAGACGGTTTTCTTGCCACTCTGATCGAGGCGCTCCGAAAAGAGTTGACCTCGCATCGCTCAGCCAGCTCCCTGTTTATACAAGGAGTCGCTCAAAGTTTGGCTGTGCACCTGGTTAGAAACTACGCCGACCAGGCAAAGGACAGCCAGGAATACAAGGGAGGCTTGCCTGGATTTAAGCTGCGCAGGGTAACCGATTTGATGGTAGCCAATTTGGGCGACGAGTTTAGCCTCATCCGGTTAGCCAGGGAGGCCGAGATGAGCGAATTCCATTTTAGCCGTCTTTTCAAGCGGACTACCGGACTTACGCCCTCGCAATATTTTATTCATCTCAGGATGAAGACTGCCCGCCGTTTGCTCAGGGAAACAAATAAAAGTGTAATCGAAATTGGGCTTGAGGTTGGCTACACCAGTCCTAGCCATTTCGCTCAAATTTTTCGCCGAGAGGTCGGTATTTCTCCGACCGAATACAGGCGCCAGATGTGACGTTTGCCAATTCTGAATTGCCGGAAAATACCAAAAGATCGGTGACCGAGCGCGCGCGCATTTCTGCGCAAAACTCCGACAGGCTGAGCAAGAGGGCGAGAGATGTTTTTCCGCTCCTTGGTAGATTTGCCTCATGAAAATGAAGTCAGCATCGCCGAAGGCGATCTCGTTCAATCCGGCGAAGTTGATCTTTTCTACCATCTGTGGCCTCAATGCAGCTCCAAAAACTGGAGCCACCGGTCAGCGGCGGGAAATAGCCAGTCTGTATGCCGCCTACAGTCCGCTTTTGGCGCGCTGACGCGAAATCCGTAAAACTCTTTAAAACCTGAAAATCAAACTATGACACAACAATCTATTCCCTTCCGTTCGCTTGGCGGATCCGGTATCGGCGTTTCGCCGCTTGGGCTCGGCTGCATGGGGATGTCTTTCGCTTACGGACCGACTGATGAGGCCGAATCTCTTCGCGTTCTTCGGCGTTATTTGGAACTCGGTGGTAACTTTCTCGACACCGCCGAAGTTTATGGACCATACACCAACGAACAATTACTGGGACGATTTCTACGCGATGTTCCGCGCGACCAAGTAGTGGTTGCGACTAAGTTTGGATTCAGATTCACTGAGAACCAAACCCGTACGGTTGATGGCTCACCGGCCAACGTTTGCCGGGCGTGTGATGCGAGTCTCGACCGGCTTGGAATCGATGTGATCGACTTATTTTATCAGCATCGGGTCGATCCCAATGTACCGATCGAAGAGACGGTCGGTGCAATGGCCGAGTTGGTTAACGCGGGTAAAGTGCGGGCGCTTGGGCTGTCTGAGGCTAACCCGGAAACGTTACGACGCGCTTCCAAGGTGCATCCCATCGCGGCGTTACAGAGCGAATACTCACTTTGGTCCCGCGAAGTGGAAACCAACGGCGTGCTGGCGGCTTGCCGTGAACTCGGGATTGGTTTCGTGCCTTACAGTCCGCTTGGTCGCGGGTTTCTGACCGGAGCTATCCAAAAAGTGTCGGACCTCGATGCGAACGACTGGCGGCGGACCAATCCGCGTTTTGCCGAAGAGGCGCTGCAGAGCAATATCAAATTGGCTGACGCGGTCAAAGAATTGGCAGTGGAGAAAGGTTGCACACCGGCACAGTTTGCTTTGGCTTGGGTGCTGGCACAGGGAGACGATATGATGCCAATCCCTGGTACGAAGAGACTGCGCTATTTGGAGGACAACATGGGGGCATTGCCAGTGCGGCTGGCCGCGGATGATCTGAAGGAAGTCGACACTCGCTTTCGAGAATTGGTCGTTGCCGGGGAGCGCTACGCCCCAGACATGATGGCCTTGGTGCAGCAGTAAGGTGTGAGCCATGTCTCCACATCGGCTCGTTCAAAGCGGCCTGTAATTGGCCATATATCGCAGTCGCCGCTACCGAACCACGTTGTCAGCTGCGGGTATTTCAGGAACAGCTTCCGATTCGTTCGAACCGGTGTTTCGCGCACAAAACAGCGAGCGAAACACGCCTAAAACTACCAAGGCCAAGAAAATATACGGCAAGAATGACCAGGGCGGGGAGGTACGGGAATTACGGTGAAAATGAGAATGAATCCGATGGCAGGCTTCAGACGCTGATTCGTTCGATATCGATTTCAGCGAATGGCGCTTCCTGCGTGACTCGCAATTGCTTCAAGCGGATCAACTCAAGCAGGGCAAGAAAAGTGACGACGATTTCGGTCCGGCTGGCGGCCGAAGCGAACAGTTCAGAAAATGCGATTCGCTGGTTTACGCTAGTGGTGCGGATGATAAAGTCGATCTTATCAGAAACGGTAAAATTTTCTTCAAAAATCTCGCGCAGATTTTCCCGACGATCTTCGAGTTTTCTCAGCACCTTCTGGAAAGCGCTAATTAAATCGAAGATACCAACCTCGCTTTGGAGCAGCGTTTCTCGTTCATCGAACGCGGGTTTGTCTGGAATGCGTGGTATGATTCCTTCCTGGAGCAGCTCTCTTTGATGAAGCTGAAAGGCGGCATCTTTGAATTTCTTATATTCAATGAGCTGCCGGATCAGATCCCATCTGGGATCTTCCTCTTCCGCTTCAGGTTCGGGCGGCTGTTGATGCACGGGGAGCAGGCTGCGGCTCTTGATATAGATAAGAGTGGCGGCCATTACCACGAACTCGCCGGCAATTTCGAGATCCAGCATGCGGAAGGTATGAAGATATTCCAGGTATTGACCGGTGATTCGCTCGATCGAAACCGCGTAGATATCGACTTCATCCTTTTTGATCAGATAAAGAAGCAGATCGAGCGGTCCTTCGAACACTTCGATTTTGACTTTGTAATCCGATGGCATGGCGAGCGGGGCAGATACATTGAACGAATGGTCTTATTCGTTCATATTCTTTAGCAACAGCGCGTTGGCGATGGCGTATCTTTGCGAATGGCTAAGGCTAACCAGGACGGTTTGAATATGGAGCCTCTTGGCCAACTCCGCCGCGCCCGCGTGGAGTACAACGAAAGGTTCGCCACTGGCTTTGCGGCGGACCTCGATATCGCGCCAATTGATGTGTTGGGCAAATCCGGTTCCGAAAGCTTTCGAGATGGCTTCCTTGGCAGCGAAGCGGGCAGCGAAATGCGGGGCCGGATCTCGCATCGAGCGACAATATTCGATCTCGCCGGGCTGATAGACGCGATCCAGAAAACGTTGGCCGTGACTCCGAATCAGACCGGCGATCCGTGCGTTCTCGACCACGTCGATCCCAATGCCAAATACTGTCACTGCTTTGCCGAAACTAGTTTCTGTACCATTTCACGGACTGCATTTTCCAGACCGACGAAAATCGCGCGCGAAACGATCGAATGGCCGATGTTAAACTCGTTCCAATCAGCAATCGAGAGTAGCGGATGCACGTTTTCGTAGTTGATCCCATGTCCGGCATTGATGACCAGTCCTTTTTCCTCCGCCCGACGAGCTGCCGCCTCTAGCCGATCTAGTTCGTCGTTACGAAAATCCGCCAAGGCGTTGGAGTATGCTCCAGTATGGAGCTCGACCACCTGAGCGCCAAGATCGGCTGCGGCCGCAATCTGATCCGCCTTCGGCTCAACGAACATGCTTACGCGGATGCCGGCAGCCTGAAGGCGTTCGACGGTTTTTCTCAGCGATTTCCCGTAGCGCACCACGTCCAGTCCGCCTTCGGTTGTCACTTCTTGCCGGTTTTCCGGGACGAGACAAACGTCGTCCGGCACGATGCGAATTGCCGTGTCGATAATTTCTGGCGTATTGCCCATTTCCAGATTCAGCTTGGTAACCAGGCTAGCCCGCAGCCGGAAAACATCTTGATCCTGAATGTGCCGCCGATCGGCCCGGAGATGAACGGTAATACCGCTGGCGCCAGCGCGTTCGCAGATAGACGCCGCCGCGATGAGATCTGGCTCACAGTTGGGAGAGTCGCTCATGCCAACGTAGCGCGCCTGGCGTAGCGTTGCGATATGATCAATATTGACACCTAGTTTCAGCATACAGCGTGAGAAATGGAAAAATCCGAAAACTAACCGTTGGCGTGCTTCTGATCAGATGCCAAACGGTTTGATCCATGGCGCTAATGGCGGAAGTGTCTGGTGCCGGTAAAGACCATCGTCATATGCTGCTCGTCGGCCGCTTGAATGACTTCATTATCTCGCACCGAGCCTCCCGGCTGAATGACAGCAGTTGCGCCCGCTTCGGCGGCAGCAATCAAACCATCGGCAAACGGGAAAAACGCGTCGCTGGCTATCGCGCTACCCTTCAAGGAGAGCCCCGCTTCCCCTGCTTTCCAAATTGCGATTCGCGAGGCGTCGACCCGAGCCATCTGGCCTGCCCCGATTCCGAGCGTGCGATCTTTGGCGGCGTAGACAATGGCGTTGGACTTTACGTGTCTCACAATCTTCCAGCCGAATAACATCGCCTTCATTTCATCGGCGGTTGGTGGTCGTTGCGAAACGACTCGCCGCTCTGGCTCTTGTAATTCTCCCCAATCCTTTTCTTGCACTAGCATCCCGCCAATCACCGAACGCACATCCGGTTCGGATCGAGTCGCATCGAACCAATCAGACATTTTGATGAGGCGCAGATTTTTTTTCTTTTGCAGTAACGCGCGCGCTTCGGGCTCAAATTCCGGTGCGATAATCACTTCGCTAAATATTTCGGAAATGGCCCGAGCCAATGGCTCAGTCAGTGGCCGATTGCAGGCAATGATACCACCAAACGGCGCTTGTTTATCGGTAGCAAAGGCCTTTAACCAGGCTTCCCGTAAGTCTTGATCGGATCCTACTCCACATGGATTGGTGTGCTTCAGGATGGCTACTGTCGGCTCAACAAATTCACGGATGAGCCCGGCGGCAGCATCGATATCGATGATATTGTTATACGATAGTTCTTTGCCGTGCAGCTTCTGGAAATAGTGGCCGAAGCGACCATACAGCGAGGCGCTTTGATGCGGATTTTCTCCGTAGCGTAACCGCATCTCCAGCGGAAGAGACGCTGCGTAGGAGCCGGATGTAGCCGGCTCGCGATTCAGGTAGCCTGCGATCACGCCGTCGTATCGGGCGGTGGTCAGAAAGACTTTGATGGCCAGCTGCTCGCGCAAAGCCAGCGTGGTTTCGCCGTGATGTTGGTCGAGTTCCGCCAAAACTAGATCGTAGTCGCTCGGATCTGTCACCACCGTCACGAATCGATAATTCTTGGCGGCGCTTCGGAGCATCGACGGACCGCCTATATCGATTTGTTCAATCGCCTCATCAAGTTTCACGTCCGGTTTATTGATGGTCGTCTCGAAGGGATAAAGGTTAACAACAACCAGATCGATTGGCTCGATCTGATTGCTCGCAACTTGCTGTTGATGGTCCGGGTCGTTCCTGACGAACAGCAATCCTCCGTGCACCTTCGGATGAAGTGTTTTCACCCGACCGCCCAGGATTTCCGGAAAGCCGGTAAATTGCTCCATCTCCACATGAGGAACTCCCTCCTTTTTCAGAAGAGCAGCGGTTCCGCCAGTCGATACGATTTCGACGCCCATTTTGCTCAGGCGCTGAGCAAACGGAACCAGTCCGGATTTATTCGAGACCGATAGGAGGGCGCGTTTAATCTTCATTCCGAGGTGTTAAGCTAGCCATACCGAGCACCTTGTCGACCATAGATGGTTGGGTCCGCGAGAAGCGCCATAATCTTTCGAGATAGTCAATAAACGTATTGGCAGATACTTCCCGAGTTTGTCATAATGGATGCAAATCTCAGAACATGAGTCGCATCAACAAAATAGAAGGTATTGGGGTCTCCCATACCAAGAAGTTAGAAGCAGAAGGAATCAAAACCGCAGAACAGCTGTTGCAAGCCGCCTCCAGCCCGAAACACCGTCAGGAACTGGCAAAGAAAACGGGGTTCTCTGAGCATCACATTTTGAAGTGGGTCAATCAAGCCGATCTGTTTCGAGTGAAAGGAATCGGCCGCCAATACGCAGAGCTGCTGGAGTCATCCGGTGTCGATTCTGTGCTAGAACTTGCCCAGCGCAGACCGGATCATCTGCACTCAGCGCTCAAAGCGAATAACGACAAGAAACGGCAAGTACGCTTGATTCCGGGCGCTAGCACGGTCGGCCGCTGGGTAGATGAGGCCAAGAAGCTTCCGAGAATCGTTACCTATTAAGCTGATCTCTTAGAAATCGTTGCGGTCGGCTTCCGCCGTGGGCGATCGTGATGGTGTTTTCTTTCTTATACTTTCCAGGGGCCAAGGACGTTTATCTACCAAGCAAACCGCCGGAACCTTTGGCCAGCGCGGAACGAGTCGTCCTACCGAACTATTGCTGCGCCAGGATCTGCTCGGCTTCCCCGAGGAGCGAAAGGCCGAAGTCATCCAGCTGCTCCGAGCCTTGCAGTTCTCGGAGCATCTCCTGGCAGCGAACCAGGTTAGGTGCGACCTGTGCATCCCGATCTTGCCTTCGTAAGATCTTCGCCGATTGCAAGTACCCGTTGGCCAGAAATTCTTGCCAGGCAGGATTAGCTCGGTTGGATTCAAGCAAACGTTCGAAGACTGCGCAGCTTTGTTGATAATTCTTGAGTCCGTCCTCCGGCTTTTCCAAAGCAATCAGTGTCTCGCCCACACGCTGCAGCGCCAGAGCAAAATCCTGACACCACATGCTGTTATTCTGATCCGATTGGGTGAGTTTTTGACAGATTTGCAGCGAGGTATCGTAATATTGAAGGGCTTTGTCGAGTTGCCCATCCGCTTTCAGAAGATCTCCTAAGCGGCCCAAGCAAATGGCCAGATCGTTTTGGTAGGTCCGACTGTCAGGCTCTTCATCGCAGATCTTGTGAAAGATGGCGTGGCCGCGCTCAGAAGTTTTGAGACCCTCTTCCGGACGATCGAGATCTGCTTGAACACTTCCCAAATTTACCAGCCCGAGCGCAAGATCGCGTTGCCGGTTTCGATTGGACGGCTCCTCATCAGCGATTCGTTGAACCATTTCCAGAGAATCCTGATAGTACTTCAATGCCGCTTGCGCGCGCCCTTCGGCCCGCAAAACCCCGCCGATGTGATCAAGGCTGATTGACACATCCCGGCGCAATCCGTTGTTGGTGGGATCTTCGTTGAGCAATTTTTGGACGCTATCTAGCTGCTCATTGTAGAAATCCATTGCTTCCGGGAGCTTGCCTTCCATCTCCAGCGCGTAGCCAGTTCGCTCCAGACAGGCTAACAAATTTCGGCGAAGCTCGATGTTTCCCGGATTGAGATCGGCCAGCTTCCTGGCAACGTCCAGCGCGCCCTTGTACGATGCGGTTGCTTGTTCAGGAGCGCCCACGTTTACGTAAAGCTCGCCTAGCCGATTAAAAACATTCGATAACAGCAGCCACTGGGCTGAATCGGTCGGCCGCTTCTCTGCTAAAGTCTGTGAGACCCTTCGCTCTCGCTGATAAGATCCGATGGCCTTCGACCAGTCCTTCTCATCGAAATAGATCGTTCCGAGTTTGTGCAAAACTGCGGCCAGTCGATTTTTCCAACCAAGATTCTCTGGGTCTTGATCGACCAGAGCCTCAAGCTGATCGGTAGCACTTTTGTATGACGAAATTGCCGGATCCACACTTTTAAGGGAGAGCTGAATATCCCCAATCGTTTCCAACTCCTCAGCCAAATGATCGGACCAGCGAGTGTGTTCCTGGCCGTCTCTGATGAATTGGCGAATGATTTCACACGCTTCTCGTCTCGAAGAAAGGGCTTGCTCGAGTTTTCCCTCGTCGCGAAGCAGGTCAGCTTGATCGTCCAATGCGGCGACACGTAATACCGAGATTGGCTGATCATGTGGATTGGCGCCGGTCTCCTGGTTGTAAGACTCGATACCTCTGAGCGCGCCGTTAAGCAGATCCATTCGGCGCACCGGGTTGAGATTATCTCCAATATCCGCGACGATCGTGTGAATCATTGATTCAGCGCGATACCGAGCATTTACCGCTTGCCGCATGACACGTTGAGCTTCGCTCTTCTGCGCGATCGCAACCCGCCGCGCATCTTCAAAATGATGATAGCGATGAAAGCTGACTGAACCAAAAACAACCGCCGCAACCAACGCGCCACTGATGGTAAAGACGGTTCGAGCGACAAAGCGACGCTCTTTTCTGCCCTGAATGCGGATCTGCCAAATCCAATCATACACATACGAGCGGACCTCCATGCTGAGCGCTTCACCGAAACGGTGAAAGAAATGATCGGTCTGCGTCAGCGCATCTCCTCGCGGGAAAACATGCTCGACCACCGGTTGGGCAGAGCGTTGACGGCATTTCTGGCGCAACACTCGCTCGAATGTCTGCTCGAACTCTTCCGTATCCCGATAGCGATTGATGCTGGTGCTAAACTCGCCCTGACGATTAACCCCATAGCTTTTCCAATCTTGCAAAAAACGTTCGAGGGCTCTCCAACTGGTGGCACTTTCTCCAGGCCCGCCCGCTCTGGATTGGGCAATAATTTCGGGTTCCTTTGTAAATAGCAGAAAGTCGGGGATGCGCCCGATTTGTGGGGTATGCGTACTCCCGGCACTGTCGGAACTTCCGTTGGTTGGTAAGCCCGCTGCTTCCGCGTCAGTGTCTGGGCCCTTGCGCTGTTTATCAATCAGACAAACCGCCAAATCGAATGTCTGGTGAGTCTCGATGGATAAACTATCGGTAGAGCCATCGCGATTCTGATGAAAAAGAACTTCGAGCTTGATCTCTTCGCGATAATCTTCGCCCACGCGTCTTACTACCTCACTCACTCGTTCGCATTCGGATCGAGAATCATCTCCAGACGACATCAGAATGCGGTAGACCGGCATGAACATAAGAGCAGCAAAGAATCCGTGGGAGCAGCAACAGTTTTTTAGGAAAAATTGCAGTTCCTCCAGACCCGTTGTCGGAAGGAAGTGGGGAATCTGGCAACATGTTTCGCTGTAAACAGTTCCCTTTGCAAGCGGATCTCAGCACAGAGTTGGAAAAGCTTGTCTTCCGTTTCCCAGTGTTTCGGATGGTTTACTTCCTTAAAAATATAGCAATCGGAGACTTTTTACTGAGCCTTGAAAAAAATTAGAAGTCTGCAAGGGATTTCCGATTCGGAAAAGAGTCTGTGTACCTTGCAATGCTTCGGTCGATGATTGATTGCATTCGCATGCGGGTTCTAGCCTTTGATGTGTACGGAACGCCGTCGATGTTCAGGGTCTGCATGAGATTGCCCAGCCGTTTCTTGGTGAGATGACCGCTTCATTCCTCGTTCGCTGGCTTATCTTACTCGCCGGGTTGGCGCGGAGGCACGCAGTATCTGGCTGACTTCCAGCAACGGGTGGGATGTCATAGGCGCAAAGTCCGTAGGTCTTCGCACGGTTTGGGTTCACCGCAATCCGGATCAAATATTTGGTCCATGTGTTTATGAGCCTGACGCTATCGTAAAGGATCTGATCGAGTGCGCGTGTTTTTTCGAGGACTTCGACAACCGTAGCGGGTAGGGGATGTATTTCTGTTCCAACGGGGCTTGTCGAACTTGAAGCCAGATTAGCTACGGAGCACTGCTTAGTACGTCGCGGTTCAAGCGAGCGGTTCCGACAAATCCAGTTGAGATATTCCCACAAAGCCGATCCTTTGCGTGGTTCCGTCTTAGCCACTCTCGAAATTCGGAAGGCGGCAAGAAAATTTGGCGGGGACCACTGTGAATTGTCGATGGGGTCCGCTTTAGACGTTCTGGTTCATGCCGGCATGAACCGTTAGAAGTTACGAGTTGCAGGTTACAAGTTGATGAGAGTGCTGTTGGCAAGCGATGTTTGCCCGTCGCTCCTATTGTCGGCGGAGAAGTCGCGATCCCCACCAGCAACCTGTAACCTCTAACCCGTAACCGTTTAGAACGGAATATCGTCCGGTTCAGCGTCGAGATCTGGATCTTTGGGAGCCTGTCGTTGCGGGGGAGGAGTTGCTGTGCGCCGTTGCGCACCGGCTGCAGGAGAACCGGCTTCGCTGTCGCCCCTGCTTCCCAGCATCTGCATATTTTCGGCCACTACGCGCAAACGAGAACGTTTTTGGCCGGTCTGTTTGTCGTCCCAAGTATCCAATTGAAGCCGGCCCTCGATGAAGACCTGACGCCCTTTTTTAAGATATTCCTGCGCAACCTCGGCCTGGCGGCCCCAGAGCGTCACATCCACAAAAGTGACCTCTTCCTTCCGTTCGCCCTCGTCGCCCGAATAAACCCGATTTACCGCGATACCAATGTCTGCAACCGCAGTTCCTTTCGGGGTGTATCGCACCTCCGGGTCGCGAGTGAGATTTCCGATCAGTAAAACACGGTTGAGGTTGGCCATAGGAAGCGTGACTATTTGGGGTTCTTTGCCGTCGGTTTGCTCGGCAATAACTGATAATGCTGCAGAAAGACGATGGGATCGAGCTTGAATTTACCTCGTAACTTGGTGATGAGGGATGGCTCAGCCTCGAAGACGAAATTCACATAGAAAGCCGATTCGACGTTACTCGGCGTGTAAGCAAGCTGGCGCTTATCCATTTTTTGGATCTGCTCGATTGTTGCCCCTTCTTTTACAAACTCATTTTCCAAACGATCCACAATCTCTTTTACTCCGTCTTCCTGGCCTCGAGTATCGAGTGCCATCAAACATTCATAACGATTTTTCATAATGTAATCAACTGTTTTCTGCGCGATTGAATACGTTCATCGCTGCCGTTACTCCTTCGGTCGCGATCTGTCGAATCGCGGCCACCGCCCGTTCCACCGCCTGGTTCACGCTGATCCGTTCACCCGACTTAAACCGACCAAGAACATGATCAACCAGTTCCTGGTCGCCCAGTGCCGGTCCGACGCCGATCCGTAGCCGCGGAAACCCGTATCCGAAGTGCGCGGCGAGAGACCTTAGGCCGTTGTGTCCGCCTTCGCTACCCTCCGCACGGATCCGCAGTCTTCCCAGCGGCAACGCTACATCGTCGACCACGGCCAAAAGTTCGTCCGGTTTAATGCGGAAATATTGAGCCAACGGACCAATCGAGTCACCACTTCGGTTCATGTATGTCATTGGTTTGACCAGCAAAACGTCGTTCCATTTCGCGCAATCGCATCGCCACGTCTTCGCCGGCGAAAACCGGATCCCTTGACTTTCGGCCAAGGCATCGAGAACCATGAATCCAATGTTATGCCGCGTCTCGGTGTACTCCGGACCAGGATTGCCAAGACCAGCTACCAGCCGAAGTTCAGCCATTCCTGCTCAGGATTCCGTCGCCGGCGCAGCACCCTCTTCCGGTTTCTTTGCAGTAATGACTTCTGGAGCAGTCGGGGTCACGAGTGGCTCGATCACTTCTTCTTCAACGCGCGGCTCGACGACCGCCACCACGGTTTGTTCCGCATCGGTAGTCGCTTCAACCCCCGGTGGAAGGTTAAGTTCGCGGACATGGAGCGATTGGCCGATGTCCAGGTTGGTGACGTCAACTTGGATCACCTGGGGAAGATCACCCGGCAGACATTCCACCTCCAGGTAACGCAAAATATGCTCCAACAATCCACCGTTTACTTTGACGCCGATTGCTTCTCCGACGGTTTCGATCGGTACCTCCGCCGAGACAGTTTCATGAGCGGAAACCGCATGGAAGTCGACATGCACAATCTCCCGCTGCAACGGATGATGCTGGATTTCCTGAATCATCGCCAGAGCATTCTGTTTTTCCCCACCGTCCACAATTTCCAACTCGACCAGAATGTTCTCGCCGGAGGCGCGCGAAAGGAGGTTGAGCAGTTCGCGGCCGTTAATCTGGAGATTGACTGGTTCCTGGGCCGATCCGTAGATGACTCCAGGTACCATGCCGGAGGCCTTGATTTTCTTAATCGCATTGCGCCCGACCTGGGTTCGCTTTTGCGCCGTTAACTTAGCTTGTTGCGCCATGATAATTCACTGTACCGCGTTAATTTCGAAAAGGGAGCTGACCGACTCGTTGGAGTAGATGCGTTGGATTCCTTCGCCCAGCAGTTCCGCAATGGAGAGCACCGTGATCTGACAATCGGGATGGAGCCGAACGGGCGTGCTGTTAGTGGTAATCAGCTCCAAAATTTCGGAATGCATCAGTCGTTTGTGCGCAATCTCGGTAAATACGGCATGGGACACCCCGGCATAAATATCTTTGGCGCCTTCCTTTTTGAGCAGGGCGGCGGCGCTGGTGAGCGTCCCGGCTGTTTCGGTCAAATCGTCGACCAGGAGAACGTTCCTGCCGGCCACTTCTCCGATAACATGGAGAGCTTCGGTCTCGGTCGGACTCTTTCGTCGCTTGCCAACGATTGCCAACGTAGCCCCGAGGGCTTCCGCGTAGGCTGAGGCGAGCTTTAGCCCTCCCACGTCAGGCGAAACGATCGCCAAATTATCGATCTTCTTTTGCTGGATGTAGCGGATCAGGACGGGTGCGGCGTAGAGGTGGTCAACCGGAATGTCAAAAAATCCTTGGATTTGCTGGGCATGAAGGTCCAGCGTCAACACGCGATCGGACCCGGCTGCGGTCAGTAGATTCGCGACCAGCTTCGCGGTGATCGGTACCCTTGGTTGATCCTTACGATCTTGGCGAGCGTAACCAAAATAGGGAATTACCGCTGTGATCCGGTAGGCGCTGGCGCGACGGGCAGCATCGATCAGGATCAGTAATTCCATTAAATTCTGATTGGTGGGGGGACAGGTCGGCTGAACAATAAAGACATCGCGCCCGCGTATGTTTTCATTGATCTTAATCCGCGACTCGCCGTCTGGGAATGAGGTCACCGTGGCATCGGCCAGCGGAACACCAACGGATTCAGCGATTTTCAGGGCCAGCTCCTTATGAGCGGTTCCGGAAAATATCTTCATCTCACGATTGAACAGGGGCATAGCCAGGTGAAAATGGACCGGCACACTAAACTCAAAACCGTGATTTGCAAGGAAACAGAATCCAGTAGCCGGGAGCCAGAATCCAGGAGAAAGAGGCACTCGTTCTATCCTTATAAAGACCGAAGCTGGAGCCTCTTAACCTCTACTTTTTGTCTGCAATCGCAGCCTAGGACTCTTAACTCGCGACCCGCAACCTGTAACCTGAACTCTACGCTAGCAGTTCGGCTAACTTTATTCGGAACTCTTCCGCGTCGCGCACGCAATATCCGCTGTCCGCCTTGAGTTTGAGCTCTTGTCCGTCGTTAGTTCGGAATCTCAGATACAATGGCTGTGAACCCGGGTACTGCAGGATTAGATCCCGGAGGGCGAGCAGCCGGCTCTCGTCGGTTTTCTCCAGAGGAAGATCAATGGTCAGGATTGAGGCTTTCTTGGCTCGGGTGATCGGGGCCACCTCTGCGGCAATCAAGCGGGTGCTGTCCTCTCGACTATCAATCTTTCCGGTGATCGCGACAATTTTGCCCAGGTCGAGCTCCTTCGATGCTCTGGCGAAAACGTCCGCCCAAACCATGACTTCAACGGAGCCGCTGAAATCTTCGACCGTCATCACCGCGAACGGTTTACCCTCTTTGCGCGTGTACTTGCGCTCCAGGGCCGAAATCGATCCGGCTATCCGTACCTGGTTTTTTTCCGTTGGCTCGGAAAGCCCGGCGATAGGCGTGAACTTGCCCGATTCGATCAGGTCTCGATAAGCGTCCAGAGGATGACCGGTCACATAAAACCCGAGTAGCTCCTTTTC
>DASTDH010000174.1:0-4006 GCA_035710445.1 Chthoniobacterales bacterium | reverse complement strand
AGGATGTCCGAAAGGAAAAACCGCAAACTGTTCGAGTGCCGAGCGAAAGTTCCAGAAGGGTGGCAGCCTGCTGGCGACCTGGCACTCAGAAAGTCAACGGCTCTCCATAGCAATCTATGGGGAAGGAATTAAGGAGTGGCGCCCACAGACTATTGAGCAGCCGTTTATGTTTCCATTCGGCCGCGATCAGCGAGCGGTGTGCGCGATAGGCGAATGCCCAGTTTTTGCATCCGGAGTTGAAGTGTGGACCGCTTGACGCCTAGACGCGCAGCCGCTCCACTTGGTCCAGCAATGATGCCATCCGACGCTTCCAGGGCACGCAAGATTTCGGTCTGTTCCGTTGCGTTTAATATATCCTGAAGACGCTTGTGCTCGGACGGAGTACCCTTGGTAGCAGCATGACTCGCCCTCGGAGTGACATCCGGTTCGAGGCCGGCAAGCGAGACATTCAGCATAGTGCCTTTTGAGAGGATTACCGCCCGTTCAATCACATTTTGGAGTTCTCGAATGTTGCCGGGCCAGTGATACCGAACCAGCGCCTCCATAGTTTCAGAAGGGATGGTGTTGATTACACGGTTATTCCGCTGACTGAATTGATGGACGAAGTGGCGGACCAGCAAAGGAATGTCTTCTTTTCGCTCCCGCAGCGCCGGGACTCTGATCGGAAACACATTGAGCCGATAGTACAAATCGGGTCGAAACTTCTGTTCTCCTACCATTGTTTTCAAATCGCGATTCGTTGCCGCAATGAGGCGGGCATCGGTCCGGAGAGTGCGCGTGCTACCCAGGCGCTCGAACTCGCGCTCTTGCAGAACGCGCAGAAGCTTCGGCTGTAGCTCTAGAGGAATTTCTCCGATTTCATCGAGGAAGATCGTTCCGCGATGCGCCAGCTCAAAGCGCCCCACTCGCTGGCTGATCGCGCCCGTGAACGCTCCCTTTTCATGGCCGAAAAGCTCGCTTTCCAGCAAGCCCGTGGGAATCGCGGCGCAATTCAGCTTCACGAACGCATTCGATTTGCGCGAGCTGAGATTGTGCACGGCGCGAGCAATCAATTCCTTGCCCGTGCCCGTCTCTCCATAGATCAACACAGTGGAGTCGGCCGGCGCGACCGTCTCAATTTCTCGCAGAACCAGCTTCAGAGCCTGGCTGCTTCCGACGATGTCCTCGAATTGAAGCTCGCTGCGGATCTCGGATTCCAGATAGACGTTTTCTTGCACGAGCCGGTCTTTGAGTTGCGATATCTCTCTGTAAGCCACGGCGTTTTGAACGGCGAGCGCGATCTGATTCGCAACCGGACCGAGGAAGGCAAAATCCTCCTCAGTGAACGCACTTTCCCGCGAGCTGCCAAGAATCAGTACGCCCACGGCGCGCTCACCGCCGAGGAGAGGTAGGAGACAACCTGAATGGATCAAGCCCGAGGCCTCGGGGTAGGCGGCAATCTGCTCTTTCGTGAGGTTGAGCGGTTCGCCGGTCCGGAATACGGCTGTTTCAAAATCCGTGCAAGCCCGGGCGCGGATTTCTTCATGGCCTGGAAAGTCCAAGGCGTAACGGCGCAATTCGCCGGTGTCGGGATCTGGAAGAGACACGCCTACACTCTCGCATTGCATGACCTCGCGAAGGCTTTCCGAAATCTCCTGTAGCAACTCGGGCAACTGCAGCTTGCTCACCACCCGGTTCGTCAAATCGAGAAGAAGCTTCAATCGCTTTTGTGCGCGCGCGTCATCTATCGCTACGGCGATCTGATTCGCGACGAGGGCCGGTTTATCGCAGAGATAGCCAGCCGACGGCGCTTATGGAACCGGACGTGCATGTCGTTCCGCTGAAGAACACTTATCCACGTTTAGAGACGAGGGAGATCGCCATGGCCCCAGCACTCGCAACCTTCGAAGACAGCGCGCTCATTAAACTGGCACTGGCAGGCCAAACCGAATGCTTTACGGTTTTGGCGAATCGCCACTTGCCCGCGGTGAGAAGGCGCATCGGCTCACTGGTCCCGAACACAACCGATGTGGATGACCTCCTCCAGGAGGTCTTATTGAAAGTCTGGCGTCATCTGTCGACATTCCGGTCGGAGTCCACCTTTCGCACGTGGATGATTCGTGTCGCCATCAATGAAGCATTGCAGTTCTATCGCCGGGCGCAGAGCAGACCAATCTGTCAGGCGCTCGGCGAATTCGACACCTTCGCTTCTCCCAACGAATCGCCGCTCCAGGCGCTTACTCGCGCTGAAACAACACAGGTCGTTCGAAAAGCAGTTGTTGCCCATCCCCAAAGTACAGGCAGGCCCTGATCCTTCGCCATCTCGAGGAGCTCAGTTTGAAAGAGACCGCTCGATGCCTGAGATCGAGCATTCCGGCCGTGAAGACACGGCTCTTCCGGGCGCGACTCATGCTTTTAACATCACTCCGGCGACCAAGAAATCCTGGAATTGATAAGTGCAAGGGCACAGCAAAGCCTGTGAGTACCCGCCATCGTTCGAAACCACAATATTGAAAATCGCAAGATGTTCAGGTCTCGGGCCTGACCCGAGCGCAATCGCGTTGGAAACCGCCAAGCAGCGCGGCAAGGCGCTTTCCTTTGCCGGCAGGTTGACTGGAGTCTGCTGTCACTGGCCTTGGTACCGGCCTGTTGGATGACTCGCAGTGACACATCCGGGTGCCAGCCGTTCGGCAAATGCCCGGATGTCGGTAACGCGCCAGGTAGGCTCCAGCGCCGCCATGGAAGCAGGCCAATTCATTTCAATCAGTTCCCTCGATTTTGCGGTTGGCACGAGACCTGCACTTTCATGTTCGGGCATGAAGAATCTGGGTTTCGAGGCTGACCTCAAAAGCATCACTTTTGTCGACCGGGCGGGCCGGTCCCGGCTGCAGTTGATGCACAGAAATGGGGTAGGTTTCTAATGACGAACCCCTACTGGCTCGCCTTCCTCCTCACTGGTAATTCCGGGCTGAGCGTGGACGTGACGCTCGAAGCCGTAGCTTCCCGGGACGATGCAAACCCTTTCTTCTCAGCTTGGATGCTCGCTTGGTCGCGACGAGTGTTCATTGCGAAAGCACTGGCCGGGATTCGCAGCGAACTCGCTCGGTCCGCGCGCCGGACGGCATCTAGGCGCGCGGAAAAGGCCGTGCTTCCGCCCCGGAATTGGACTCTCGATCGGGACACGACGAAGGTTCAGCTTGAGAGCGCCCTCCTTGCTATCGATGTGTTTCCTAGATGCGCTCTTCTGCTGTCGGCTTTCGAAAGGATGTCGCTTGAGGATGTGGGGATCCTGCTGAATAGCGAGCGGGACTTGGTCCGGACGGCCCAGACGATCGGATTCCTAGAGCTGACCCGCAACCTCGCCCGGTTACGGGGATGGACATCCGCCGCTACCAAGCCCTCCCTAGTCACGAGTGAGATGCAGCATGTCTGAAAAAACGGGGCAGAATATCGATCAAGCATCCTCTGCCTGGCAGAGGGCAGCCCGGAGATTCGGCACGTTGTGGTGCGACTTTATGCACGACTCGCCCATGTGGCCGATTCGCGGCGAATACGAATGCCGCGTCTGTGGCCGGCGCTACCCCGTGCCGTGGGCCGGAGACAGATTTCTGCCGGCATCGGGCAAGCTGATTGCCGCAGAGCCGGCGCGACTTCGCCGAGCAGGCATTCCATCCCTCCGATCCGCCTCACTGCTACTGATCATCGCGCTTTTATTCCTGTTGGCTTCACCCGCTCAAGCGGCGAACGAACCCGTCCTGGACTCCACTGGCGGAGCCGCAGCGGCCTTTGCGCGGTACATCGTCGGCCTGGAGCACGAGAGCCTCTGGGGTCTGGAAACGGTCGAGATCGATGCCTCGCTGCCGAAGCTTAAGAAGCAGGGGCGGCTGAGCGCCATTCGTCGTCAGTTGCCGCATGGCAGGGCCGAATATCAGGTGCTCGAAATCGCGGGAGACGAGACCGTCAGGCAGCAGGTGATCGCTCGTTACCTTTCGGCGCAGGTGCGGGCCGCGGCCCTTCCCGCTTCTTC
>DASTDH010000173.1:0-6342 GCA_035710445.1 Chthoniobacterales bacterium | reverse complement strand
GAAATAGTAAAGCAAGCCGCGTTTTTGCGCTTCGTCGTGAAGGGTCCGCATTTGTGCGGCATTCATCGTGGGTGGTTTTTCGCAGAGTACGTGCTTTCCCGCTTCCAAGGCTTTGAGCGAGCATGGGTAGTGCAACGAGTTTGGCAGGCAGATTACGATCGCGTCCACGTCTCGATCCGTCAGCATCTCATCGAAAGAGGCGAAAGTACGCATCGGTTCAAAAGTCGCCGCGAATGCCTTGAGCCGTTCGGGATTGAGATCGCAGGCCGAGGAAACAATCCCGCAGGACGAACCATTAATCGCTTCCGCATGACGTTCTCCCGGCCAACCCAGACCGGCGATTCCAACGCGAATGAGAGATGACGAAGTCATAACTTAATTAAATACGACTCTGACAATCGTCG
This sequence comes from Chthoniobacterales bacterium, assembly GCA_035710445.1. GTDB lineage: Bacteria > Verrucomicrobiota > Verrucomicrobiia > Chthoniobacterales > JAFAMB01 > DASTDH01. The sequence continues at coordinate 5,938 of DASTDH010000173.1, read as the reverse complement.
AGCAGACGGGAAGATCTCCGGCCAGACCGAATCGGAGACATCGCTCAAGCGGAAAGGGATTCAGCCGATATAACAAGCGAAGAGAAGTAGTGAACACGTTCGAGCAAGGGCCACTGGAGTTCAATTGGGATCGTCAGCCACAGGGCTTCTTCATCCGATCGGAATCTACCGAAGTCTCCCTCTCATTCGATTCGATTGCCCGGTTGTGGAGATTGAGAATCTATAAGGAGAAAAGTTCACTCGGCGAACCCATGGCCTATGAGGTCGTCTTCAACGAAAGATATTGTCCAACCGCGGACCAGGCCATTACTCTCGCAAACGAGATTTTGCGTGTGGAGCTTCGGGAATAAGCGGCGGAACGGATACGGAAAAAGAAAGCTGCTTGCACTCTAGGAATGCGCCTTCGCATCACTTTTATTCATCCCGGAGGACCACCCTTGTAGTCGAGTTCGTTATCTGCTGGACAAATGGATTATTATCTCCGAGTCGGGTCCAAGGCCCGACCGGGACGTCGCTGAATTCAACGAATTTCCAATCTACTGAATCCAATCCTCCGATGTTTAAAAAATCACGAACTGCTGGGCTGAGATCAATGCCTGCGTCATGATTCTGATTCGAAAGAGGCCGTTCGTTACCGAAGACATACTGCCAGTGATCGGTACGGAAAGGACCGGCATCCTCCCACTGGGCGTAGCAGACACGTGCTCCCCGCCGGATAGCAACCCAGCGGTCTTTTAAAGTTGAACGTCCATTTTGCGAGAATGAATTTTTAAACCAAGGGATAACCTGCGCGGCTTCAGGTTTGGTATGACCGTGGCTGACATCGCTATAGGGAAGCGCGATGTAAAAAGGATTCTGGCGGGGTGTAAACCCTTTGGGCAAAAAATCGACGCGTTGAGTTGGAGAATCCTCTCCGCCGTAATGTGCCATCCATTCGCTGTCCCATGCGCTGCCGTTATTTGACGGGCTCCGGCGACTGGTCGGTTCTCCGATCCAGAAAGTCGTGGCAACGATATTCTCTTTCCAAGAGTCGCCGTCTCCATCGGTGGAGAGCCAAAAAGATGGTCCGTCGTTTTGGCTGGGATCCTTTATTGATGAGCTACCTGGACGAAATCCCTTTTGAAGCTCGGCGATCCCTAAGGTACCGCAAGACGAAGCGTGCACGAAGCTGGTTGAAGATTGAGTGATATGGAGTTGCCGATTATTATGCGCTGGCTTTTGAGCCTCGTGTGTTGCCGCGTATATTGACGTAATATTCAGGCCGACGTTTAAGACCAAAAGAACGACCCAGTTAATCGATACAAAATTTAATATGGGCATTAGAAGACGTGGCTACGCGACACCTGATGAACGCTGACCGCGTGTAAAAATGCCTGCTGCGGTTCACTTGCCCGAGCGAGACTCTACAACCGAGCTATAACGGAACTACGGTGTTGAGATAATCGGTCGACTTATTCGCGTGAGCTTAGGTCCCATGACGGTCGATCTCACGAGGGCTTTAACCGCGAGGTTACGAGACCCTTATTTCCATATTCGCCATGCGTTCTGCCAATTAAAATTCCTGGCTTCTCGTTCGTCAAATCGTCGAATATAAAGCGAAGCCGACGAGTACCCCGCATATTAAGCAAGGCGAGCCCATCTATTGCTTCATCAAGATGGAGATCGGCGCTGGTTTCCACGTCGGGCTGAGTGCCAAGAAGACAGCGAGAAAGGCAGCACAAACTTCGCGGCATCTCCCGAAACGCACGGCTCGGAACTCCGGTACTGATTTGACAAATTACCTAGAAGTTAATTCCAGCGGTGATCTGTGCGCCATGCAGTGACATCTTATAGAGGAAATCGCCGGCGCTCTCGTCGCGGAACTCGTCATAAAGATAGCGGTAACCAACCTCGGAATAGATGTGACGAGTGATTTGGCAGCCTAATGCGCCGTAAGCCTGTACAGCGATATCGGACCCGATACCAAATCCGCCCACATCGCTTTCAGCAGTTAGATAGAACGCTTTGTTCAGATTCAATCGCCCTCGTAAACCGATCACCGGATCAAACCAGTCATCATAAAAAGAAAAGCTTCGGTTCAACTGACCCGTCAGAGTGTTAGAAATCTGGCTCGCCAATTGGGCTTTCAGTTGATTCAATCTGGCCTGAGCGCCGGTTCGGAACGCCGCTACAAGCTCCGGCTGCCGTTGCGCGACCAGTTGTTCGATCAAATTACGTATCGTTTCGCGATGGCCGCCGGCGATCGGGGCCACCGGCAATGTTGGATTACGCCCAAGAAGGGAATCTAACTTATTTACGATGTTCTGTTGGACGAGGGTCCGAACGTTGGAGCCAGGCGCGCTGACCTGGTCGACCAATTGGGTGCTCGCCGTATCGATGGCAAGGTTATTGGCTTGGAGGCCAACCTGCTGGCCGAGATAGGTATATCTAAACCCAGCCAGCATATCCAGCCAACCGCGAGGTCCCTGGACGACTCTCCAGGTACCATGAAATCCGCCCAGGAATTGTTGCAAGCCAAGATCTACCTTTGACACGAGACCGGTTCCAGGAACACCGGCTTGACCATTCAAGTATCCTAGCTCACCCGACACGCCAAATCGACCCCGTCTAACTTCGCCTGAGAACGTGTAAATTACGTTGAGATGTCTGAGGATTTGCCCGACATCGACAGAGATGTTGGAGTTGACACCGTGAAATCCGGTGGTGCCGGTGACATTGGCCAGCCAACCTGGTCCGCCAACCTTGATTTCCCAAGGTTCAGGTATTTTCGCCGGTGGTTGTTCGACCATTTTTGCTTCTTCCTTACCGGTCAATTGCTTCGCTAATGGTCTTTCAGCCATTGCTTCTTCCGGTTTGCCACCCCACTGCCACCTGAGACCTGCATTGACGGCCCACGGTTGTCGTATCTTGTCGCCGTTGGCGTAGTCGTACTCGCCGTAAAGGTAGACAGACCGGTTCAGCCGGACTGCCAGCCCGGCGCCGGCGTCCACCAGAGTACCGCTCAGCGTAGGGTTAAAGCCGATATCATCCAGCGTGATCCGGTCTCCAGTCAGGAATTCGTGGATGGCCGAAATTTTGCAGTAAGGCTCGAGCACGATTCCGTTGCTGAATGTGAAATCCATTCCGGCTCTCAAACCTAAGCGGCCTCGCAACGAAAACTGATCAGATCCGCCGACCGCCAGGCCATCCGAAGTCGTGTAGTTGTTTCCAGCCTCCCACGCTCCAGCCAGCTGCGCCTGTGGCTCTATGAAAAATTTTCCGACGTCAAAGCGTTTACCCACCTCCAGGGAACCGCCCAGGGATGGAATGCTGTAATTTTGTGTGGTGAAGCTTCCGTCAGAAGAAGGGGCGCGAAAATAGTTCCACAGTTGCGTGTACTTGAGAACAAGATCGGCGTACCAGCCTTTGGGATCAATCCAAGTCGCATACGTCCCGACGCTGAAAGCGTTGGTCGAACCGTTCCCTCCATCCAGAAAATCGCGGGACGCATTGAAGTAGCCGAGAAAGCCGCCCAGGTAGAGATCGCCTTGGAACAGACCGAGCCGCTTGTCGCCGCCCAGCTGAAAACCTCCCGTATTTTGGTCGAAGGCGCGACTCACCTGGTCATTGATATGCATTCCATTCCCAAACCCACGAACCCATGTCCCAACCGTTGAATACGTTTCCTCAGGAGGTGCCGGCGAGATCACGGCCTTGCCGTTGGAATCAACTGAATCAGAGCGGTCTGTGCCCGGAAAACGCAACTCCCCGAGTCGCTGGATGAGGGTATCCATGTCGGCATAGAACAAGGGAATACCCCCTGCATAGGTCCCGATGGCGGCATTGGCCGCGTTGGACAGAGCGTCAACCGATGAAAGTCCTACCGGCGTATTGATAGACCCTGGAAACGCATGTTCAGGTCGCGTGATCTGATCTTGCACGATCTTGTCCGCACGCACCAGATACCAATCATCCGGAACCGGTGTAGCAGTGGAGCCGTTACCGTGCACAACAAAATACTTGAAGACGCCGCGATCGGTCATTCCGGAAAAGCCTGCTATCCCATCCGAAGTCTTCACCACCAGCAACGCCTCGGTTGATCGCAGATTGGCCCCGCGGCCGCGGTCGGAAAAAGTCAGGAAATGTGATCCCTCGCTTCTACCGGTGATATCAATGAGATCACCAACCGCATGCCGAAGATCGACGTTCAAACCGAAGTTGCCGCCTGTACCAAGCAAGCTTGCAATAGTCAGTGTACTGTGAAGTCCGAAGAGAGGCGGACGGAACAGAATACTGGCTCCGGGGCCCACGCTTAACGATTTAAGATCAGAACTACCGGTCATAACCCATTGGCTGCTGCCGTCAACCGTCATATCGACGCCTACACCGAACGGCGGCGGATTCACTTTGCCCGTCAGCACGCTGCTATTGGTCAGATTGAATGTCGTTTTGCTCGCCGGGTCAGCAAAGATGTCGCCAAACAAGCTCGCATGGTCAGCGGTGAAGTTCACTACCGTCGGGGACAGCGGATCAAGCACCCGCAGCAGAGCGCTGTTGCCCGTGACGGTCGCGGCGTTACTAACGGTGATATTTGCGACTCCGTTCTGCACCTGAAAAGCGTCACCCAATACCGTGATGAGATTGCCATCGCTCATGACGATTGAATCGGGTGTTTGCGCAGTACCGCCGGTCGCTACGATCCCGTGAAGAAACGCCGTCAAACTAGACCCGGCAAGGGTTAGGCTCGCCCCATTGGCAACGGATGCGCCACTCCCCTTGGAACTCAATACGTCGCTGTCAGTAAAAACTACACGACTCCCGATGCCGGAAACCAGCGCGCCGTACGCGTTTACGCCGGCTGTTGTGATTGAGCCGCCATTCAATTGAATCAAGCCCCCGTTCTCGGCCTCTGCACCGGCCGCTGCCAGACCCGATGTTTCAATGGTCAGATTGGTTCCAAATATCCTGCTATTGCCATCAAACACATGCAGGCCATCCGCGTTGTCGCCGTGGGTTCGAATGCTGGAATTCCCCAGTCTGATTGTGCCGCCCAACGCGGCCGCCCCGTCAGCATCGAACCCAAGTGGCGATAGTAACCCTGAGGTGCTGATGGTGATTCCGTTTGCAATCACCGTTCCGCCGTTAAAAGCGAAAATGCCGAAACCGCCGGCTCCCGAAGTCGTAATGGTGGTGTTGGGAGCGATCTCCACCAGGCCACTTCCGTGCGCTTCGATCCCGTGGGAATCAACCCCTTTCATGGAGATGGTTAACGCACCTTTTGCTCGGATGATTCCGTTGTCAGCGAAGAGGCCGAAGCTTTTGTCGCCTACGATTTCGATCTTACCGCCGTCGAGGTTCACCAGGCCACCGTTAGTGCTTCTCACACCCACTATTCCAGTCTGCCCGAAATCTAATGCTGCTATTCTCAGGTTCTCTGCTGTGATCCGGCTTCCAATCCCATCCGCCTGGAGCCCGGTTAAGCCTTTGGGTGGGAGAATTGCGATAAGGTCTTTGATCGATAAAATGGTCCCGCCATGTATGGCGAGCATTCCCGGCTGTATAGTGCTTGTAGAATAAATCTGAGCTACGGAAGTTAGGTTCTGACCCGGTCCATTCGCCTCCAGAACGTTGTCCCCCCGAACCGCGTCCAATTCTCCGGACACAAGAAAAATCGCGGTTAGAATCAGCGTGCATGATGCGCATCGGTGCATGCCATGGTTTCTGCCGCTTTCCGTGGTAGACTGTCTCCGCACGTTTAGTACTGGGGGAAAATGCATACTCGGACCTCAGAATGGGGGTAAATCGGGCCGGATTGTAAATTTTACCGACAAGAATTACTACATTTTTTGACTCGGTATTAAATTGGTTCTCGGGCAAACCATGTCTATTTCGGGAAATGGCAGAGCGTATCGCATTAATCAAGCCAAGCTCATTAGTTTCCTGGCGGAGCGTGGCGGCT
>DASTDH010000172.1:0-3094 GCA_035710445.1 Chthoniobacterales bacterium | reverse complement strand
AGCAAAGCGCGAGCTATTGAACGTCTGTCTATAGCCCAGTTGGCGTTTGGTCGGCAAACAAGAAGCTGACGAAGCCTGGTTCCGAATTTCCTGTGATCCAGAACTAGCGTCGCGTGTTCACGTCAGCCTCGCCTGGCTGCCTCGATGGCCGCGACGTCGATTTTCTTCATCGTCATCATCGCCTCGAAGGCACGCTTTGCCTCACCGCCGCCAGCCGCTAGCGCATCGGTAAGCGCGCGCGGAGTGATCTGCCAGGAGAGACCCCAGCGGTCCTTGCACCAACCGCACGCGCTCTCCGTGCCGCCATTACCGACGATTGCGTTCCAGTAACGATCCGTTTCTTCCTGGTTCTCGGTGGCGATCTGGAAAGAAAAGGCCTCGGTTTGCTTAAAGGTCGGGCCGCCATTCAGACCGAGACAGGGAATGCCCACGACGGTGAAGTCCACAGTGAGCACATCGCCCTTCTTGCCGCTCGGATAGTCAGCGGGGGCTTTGTGAACAGCGGTTACTTTGCTATCGGGAAAAGTGGCGGCGTAGAAGAGCGCGGCCTCGTGCGCGTCCTTGTCGAACCATAGGCAGATCGTGTTTTTTGGCTTCATGTTTCTGTATGTTTCTGTGCTCCTTGTGCTCGATCGGGTCGAAGGCAGTCTCAAATTGGTCGACAGCCGTCCTGCTCTTATCAATCATATCGCCCAGTAGCGTGGGATAAATGGTTATTGGGAGAGGAACGAGCGAACCTCAGGGGCTAAAACCATCTTTGTCGGTTCCGACGACACGGCTGAGGCCGTGCCCTTCCCAAAGATCTTCTTCCGAAAGCTATTTCTTTCCCAAACCTATCTAAAAGACCTCCTCCAGCGTTGCTGTCCGGTTTCGGACGTTTGCCACTGATAGTGGACAGTACCCGAATGACTGTTGTCGATAAATCCAAGAAAGCTCTGGCGTTCTGTCCCCATAATATTGGCGACCGGGGTGCTCTTTTTTGTGGGGCAACGTGTGAGTTCATTTCGTACGGAACGAGGAATTATGGAAACTCTATTCCAAGATCTTCGGTACGGCGGGCGGATGGCGTTGAAGTCTCCGGCGTTTACAGTGGTTGTCTTGATCACGCTCGCGCTCGGCATCGGTGCGAATACGGCTATGTTCTCGATCGTAAATGGTGTGTTGCTGAATCCGCTGCCCTTCCCGCAGGCGGATCAGTTAGTCGCATTAGGAGAGAACAAGGCCAATTTCGAAAATGGCTCGATCTCGTTTGCGAACTTTCGCGACTGGCGGAAGGACAATCGTTCGTTCTCGTCCATGGCGGTCTCGCGCGTTTTTTCCTTCAACCTCATCGGTGCAGGGGAACCCGAGCAGGTGGATGGTGATCTCGTTTCCTCGGACTTCTTTTCGATCCTTGGAGTAAAACCTCTCAAGGGCCGACTCTTCATGGAGGGAGAAGACGAGGTGGGCGCGGCACCCGTTGCCCTGATTGGAGAAGACCTCTGGCGCAGGAAATTCAGTTCCTCTCCCGACATCGTGGGCAAGAGCATCACGCTCGGACCAAAGGGCTATACCGTGGTCGGAATCATTCCTGCGAGCTTCCATCTCAGCCTTCCCAGCTTCCGGGATGGCGAGATCTTCGTGCCCGTGGGGCAATGGAACAACCCGATACTGCTGAACCGTGGCGCAGGGTTAGGCTTCCACGGTATCGCACGACTCAAGCCAGGAGTGACGGTGGCGCAGGCCCGAGCCGACATGGACGTTGTATCGCAAAACCTGGCGGCTGCGTTTCCAGATACGGATAAGGGCATCAGCGCAAACCTTAAGCCTCTGAAACAACAGATGGTCGGCTATGTACGGCCGCTGTTGCTGGTCTTGCTGGCCGCGGTGGGTTTTGTGTTGCTGATTGCCTGTTTGAATGTAGCCAATCTGATGTTGGCGCGGTCCACAGTGCGCGCACGGGAATTTGCCATTCGAGCTGCGTTGGGGGCAACGCAGGCACGGGTGGTGCGTCAACTTCTTGCGGAAAGCGTGCTGCTGGGACTGATCGGTGGAGCTATTGGGTTGCTCTTAGCGAGCCTGGGCACGCGTGCTGCTCTCGCAACATTGCCGAGCACTTTGCCGCGCGCCGAGCAGATCGGGCTCGATGCTCACGTCCTCATCTTTACCGCCGGAACCGCGATTCTGGCGGGAATTCTCTTCGGTCTTACCCCGGCGCTCAAGATGTCCCGTACGGCAGAGAACGAGAGTCTTAAGGAAGGCGGCCGAAGCAGCAGTGGAACACGACATCGGGCGCAAGGTGTATTCGTCGTGGCAGAGATGGCAATGGCCCTGGTGCTGTTGGTTGGGGCCGGTCTGATGGTTCGCAGTCTTGTAAGGTTGTGGCAAGTCGATCCCGGCTTCGATCCGCATCATGTCATGTCTTTCGGCCTTACACCCCCACCGTCGGTGCTGACGGCCGGCGCAGAGGGAATCCGTGCTCACTTTCGGGAATTGAATCGCAGGCTGGGTGCGATCCCGGGCGTAGAAGCGGTGGCCCAGACCTCAGGGGCAATGCCTCTGGACTCCGACGATGAACAATTGTTCTGGCTCGAAGGCCAGGCTAAGCCAGCCCACGACGATGACATGAATTGGGCGATTGCTTACATTGTCGATCCGGACTACCTGAAGATCATGAAAACTCCGCTGATGGCAGGTCGTTTTTTCAACTCGCAAAATGATGAACACTCGCCAACGGTGGTTGTGGTCGATGAGGTCTTCGCGAAAAAGTTCTTCCCCGGGCAAGACGCTGTTGGGAAACGAATCCATCTGAAAAGCGGGGACCAATTAGCGGAGATCATCGGCGTCGTCGCCCACGTTAAGCAGTGGGGCCTCGACAGCGACGACACACAGCAGTTGAGAGCTGAGCTCTACATTCCCGAAGTGCAAATGCCCGACGACTATACCAAGTCCGTAAGTTCGACGGTCTTTGTGGTTCGAGTGGCTGGAGATCCGGCGGCTTCGTTCGCCTCCGTCCGCCACGTGGCCCAGGAAATGAGCGATCAGCAGGTGATCTATGGCGAACAAACCATGGAGCAGGTAGTCTCTCGCTCCATTGCGAGTCATCGATTCTTGA
>DASTDH010000171.1:0-4264 GCA_035710445.1 Chthoniobacterales bacterium | reverse complement strand
GCAGTGGAGTTACTGGAGCGGGGCGAGCGGTCGGCGGGTGCATAGTGACGACTTCCCAGATCGCATTGTGTGTCGCACCCAAGCACTCTCCCAAGAAACCGGCTAAGGTCGGCAAGAAAGATTCGGCTCGCCACTCTTCTTGAGCGGCTAATACGGATAGTAAGGGTAGTACGGATAGTAGGGGTAGTACGGATAACCCCAATACGGATAGGGGTAACCCCAACCCCACCACCCCGGATATCCATAGAAGCCGGAAACGAAAAACCGATTATGGCCAAAAAAACGGCCATGGCCGTGAAACCCACCGAAACGCCCGCCGCGAAAGTGCCCAAAATCGCCCCTATGAAATCCTGCGAAGCGGCCCCCGCCGTGAAAACCCCCGCCATGAAAGCCTCCGAAACGACCCGCACCGTGAAAGCCGCCACCGCCGTGAAAGCCGCCACCGCCATGAAAGCCTCCACCGCCGTGAAACCCGCCTCCACCATGACCTCCACCGCCTCTTCCTTGTCCGACAGCATCAGGCATCGACGCAAATATTCCGGTAGCAACAATACCGGCCAGGAGAAACCGCAACTTGATCATAGCCAGCCCTCTCTTGCCATATAATCGCCTATTTGCCGCCTACCTCCATTGAAATTTTCGACAAAGGACGAGCCTGCGCGGCCGAGAGCGCACCATTATTTGAATCCGGAACTCCCCAGCAGTATGATCAAGGGGAGGTATTTTTTACATGGACGTGGATTCTTTTATGAAGCGCATCATCCTTATTGGATTAGTGAGCGCACTACCGGCTTTGGTTAACGTCGCGTCAGCGCACGGCGGGGGCGGTTTTGGCACAGGCGGCTCAGGTGGGTCAAGCGGCGGCGGTCATGGTTCAAGTGGATCAAGCGGTTCAGGGGCATCAAGTGGCGGACATTCCTCGAGTGTCTCCAGTGGTGGTCATTCATCAAGTGTCTCCGGTGCCGGACATTCTTCGAGTGTTTCGAAGGGCGGCGGCCCGGCCAGTGCCCCTGGTACAGCAATGGGAGGACACTCAATGTCCAATGGTTCGATTCATTCAAGCACTCCTAGAAGCAGGCCTGAACCGATTTCCCACTTTCGCCATTTTAGCACTGGCTACGGACACGGCGATTGGCAGGCCGGCACCGAGAAAGTGGATTGGACGCACTACCATGGGCGCCGGCTGTTTGGTTTCATTTGGTATTGATACCGCGAATTCCATGCCCGCAATATCTTTCCCCCGGATGGGCGGAGCTGATCGTGCAACTCCGCACAACGATTTTTGCTGTTGTGGCTCCCTTCCACCCACATTCAGTTTCCCGGCAAACTACTCGCTCTCGCTGATTCGAACCAAAGTCAGGCCACTTTGGTCTTAACTTGCGCTGTAGCCACCGTCCACCGGAATCGTAACGCCGTTGATCAACTTCGAGGCCGGAGAAGCAAGGAAAATAGCGGTTCCCGCCAGATCCTCGACCTCCGCCCATTCGCCGCCGGGAATGCGAGCGACGACTTTCGCATTGAAGTCCGGGTTTTCGCGGCCGAGACGGCTCAATTCGGTTTTGATCCAGCCTGGAGCGATCGCGTTTACGCGGATTCCGTCTTCCGCGAAAGAGATTGCCAATGACCTGGTCAGCGAAACTACCGCACTTTTTGCTGCGCCATACGCAGGCGCGTGCGGCGCGCCGAAATACGAATACATCGAGCCAATGTTGATGAGGCAGCCCTTGCTTTCCTTCAGGTGAGGGCGGAAGGCGTTCGCGAGCCGCAGATTGCCGACCAGATGGATGTCTAAAATGTCTTTGAATACTTCCGGCCTATATTCCTCCCATCGGGCGAGACGTCCTGCGCAGTGAATCAGAACGTCAAGTTTTTCGACCCGTCGAGCAAGTCCTTCGACTGCAGCATCGTCGCGCACGTCCAACTGTTCATATCGAATGCGCGTCTCGGTCAGATCTTTAGGAGCTGCGAGATCCGCGACAATGGCGTGGGCGCCGTGATTAAGAAAGGCTTTTGCGAAGGCACCGCCAATTCCTCCGGTACCGCCGGTGATCAGAACGTGTTTCCCTGCCACACTGAAATCGGGTGTTGTCACAATATCGTATCTATCAACTTCACTGGAAGAGGTGTCAAAGTTACCAATACCAATGCCCGTCTGCTTCCGGTCTTGATTTGAAACCTGGCGATCGACTCTCCCGCTTGGGTCGATCGCACCAGAGTGACGCCCCGTGACCTGGATGGACTGTCTTCCGGCCAAGGATGCGGAAACGAGTTTTCGGATATTCTCGCCAGCCTCGCCGCTAATGGTTCAGCTGATACCAATTCCGGTTGGCAGCAACAATATCCTCATCCTCATTGGCGCGGAATTCTTTTTCCGCTGCCGGAGATTCACAGACGTACAGTTTTCCTTTTACAATAAAGAAGACCGTCGGATCGGCGTTCGTCAGCCTGTTGTTTTTGACTCCATTGGCGCAGAAACCGCCGTATTGCGGAACATATTTTGAAGGACTCTTTTTAAAGATAGCCAGGTCGGCCGCGGAGCTGAAATAGTAAGTCGCTCCTTGATAAGTGCTCTGGTTCTTAGAGCTACCCTTCACGGCTTTCTTTTGGGTAAAATATGCAACTGGATCATATCCCTTTAGAATTACTCCGTTGCTATCGACGTTTAACCTGTGGACCGCTTTCTCAACCCACACGCGCATCTCCGGGTGAAAGACTTTAGGATCCCCGCCTAGGCGGTCAGACGGAAAATTGGTTACCGTTGCACTACTGTTGTACGCAATAAGCGTCGCTAGCGCGAAAACTATCAAACTATGTTTCGTTGCCAGGTTAGTAAGAGTTTTAATTTTTGCGTCGAAGCGGTGCTCGGTTTTGCTCGAGATTTGGGTTGGATCAACTGGTTGGGTGCGGTTCATATTAATTTAGTGGCTCGTCGTGGTTCTGCACAGTGATTGGCTCCATTTGTTTTTCGGCTCTCCTTTTGACGACGGCAGCCAGGCGGAGCCAGTGTTCGCTTATTTGTGTATTGCCTAACTTCGAATTTGCGGTGTTTGTTCGGTCATGTTTATGCCGCCGCGCCAAAATCCGGCTTGCCCTTACCGGATCTAACCTTCCTCCACTTTTTGATCAGGCCATCTATGGCCAGCGGTCCAGGACCACCCAAGACCAGGGCCGCCAGACAGGCAAGGTACAGGAGGTCCACTTCATAGCCCGGCGGGCCGAACTGTGCGCCGGCTGCAGTCACCGCCGTGAGCTTGATCGAACTGAAGCCGTAAGGCAGATGCACAGTGAAAATGGCTACCAAAAGAACCGAAGCCATCGGTAAGCTCGCCAGCGTTACGAAAGCGCCCAGAATTACTGCTAAACCGCCGAGTATTTCTACCAGGATGGTGGACCATGCCATAAAATGTGGTTCGGGTACGCCCATCGTTTGAAGGATATTGGCAAACGCGTCCGGTCCCTTGGCCAGCTTGACGAAACCGTGCTCCATGAAGCCATATCCAACGATCAGACGCACTGGGATGAGGGGCCAACGCTCGATCCTGAATTGATGTGAGAAAGGAAATGACATAGTGACATCATTATGTCATTATGACATTATGTCAAGTGACTCAAGCAATCGCCTCCCGCTCTATGCCCAGGTCGAAAATGTGATCATTGGCCGCATCGCCAACGGCTCTTTGCCGCCCGGCACCCGACTCCCCTCTGAAGACGCTCTGGTCCGAGAATACGCCGTCAGCCGGACGACCATTCGCGCAGCGATTCAAAGTTTGGTCCAGCGGGGTCTGGTTGAAATCCGCCGAGGCAAGGGCACTTTCGTGACGCATCCCAAGATCACCCAGGAACTGACTGAGCTCACCGGCTTTGTCGAAGACATGCAGGCGCTCGGTCGGCATGCCACAGCCAAGGTCCTTGATCAGCAAGTCGTCGCGGCCAACCAGGTGGTGGCCCGTCAGCTGGAATTACCCCAAGGCGCGCCTGTGTTGCGGATCCAGCGCGTCCGCCTGGCGGACGGCATGCCGCTCTCTTTCGACGAGACTTATCTCCCAAAGGAACTGGGAGAGAAAGTGATGGCCGACAATCTCGAAACGGACCCGATCTTCTCGCTTCTGGAGCGGAAATACAGCACTCCGCTGGTGGAAGCCGAATACCGGCTAGAAGCCGTCTGCGCCAACGCCACAGTGGCGACCGCACTCTGCATTAACGTCGGCAGCGCAATCTTTCTGATCGAGCGAACCTCCTATTCAATTGGGCATCGGCCGGTCGA
>DASTDH010000170.1:0-2560 GCA_035710445.1 Chthoniobacterales bacterium | reverse complement strand
GCGGAAGGAACAGGGCGCTGTCGGTGAGCGCAAGCGTCTTCAATCCGCGCTCATAGATCGTGGCCTGCTGATTGCCGAGCGATCTGGAGTACTGGCACGCGCAGGGTGTCATTCGGAGGCGGCCTACTTCGGCATCTCCGCAGTCCTTACACCTCCAGCGGGCTGAGCGTACTCGGCCTGTGTCCAAGAACATCAGAGCGCGTGAACCATGCCTGGAACAGGCGTTTTGAGGGTAATACAGTTCTTCAACTCTTCCACAGTTGTGCGCCTGAACATAACGAAGCTGCCCGAGAATCCCCCCACAGGATGGACACTGCCGGGGCTGTGCGTTCGGGCGGCGCGTGAGATCCCGCAGCCGGTAGACGCGCCGACAACGTCGGCATTCGAGTATCGTCGGGAACGGCTCGAATCGGACCAGTGCGGGAGTACCAATCGCGTAAAGACGTCGATTGTGGGGCTGGCGCGGATCCGCAAAACCGCCACGAAATGTGTCATCCGGCCACTGAAAGAGTAAATCGGCGACGGCGTTGAATACCGCGTCCTGATTAACCGGCTTTTCCTGGAGTTCAACGCCGCTGATCTTGCAGAACCCGTACTGGTCGTGCTCAAAGACCGCGCCGGGCAGGAACTGGTAGATAACCTGCGTCTGTCCGCGCGTGAATGCCATTACACGTTCTCCATGTTGAACCACTGGAGGTCGGTGTAGTCGGAATCTTCGTCCGGGCGGAAACGGACGCCAATATCGACATCCCGAAGGCTCGTCATTGGAGTTGGCTGAAGAACCTCTGTGAGCCAGTCCTTTCTGCTTCCGGCGATTTGATGGAGGAACTGATCAACCTGATCGCGGAGCACGTGTCTCATGCGGAGTTCAAGCCCTTCCGGATAAATACCTTTGTCCAGCGCATACGCCTCGCGCACCGCTTGCTCGATCTCCCATCGCTGCAGTCGCTGAGGCAATTGTGAAGCGGCGCTCGGGTTAAGAAACTCTGTTGCAACTCGTCGCTTTGCGAGCTGCTGATTGTGCATGATCGCGCCGTACCGGCCGAGGAGGACCCCGGCAAACACACCGGAACTGGTTCGTTCGGCCGCGAACTTCGCGAAGCGATTGACCGAAACCGGGGACACGAGCCGCTCCAGATGCCGATGGTATTCAATGAAACGATTGTAAATACTCGACGCCCGGAGCGAATACGAGGCAAGCGTCGCGAGTATCAAGCCCACATGGCGTCTTCCACTGCGGCTTGATGCCTGAATGTAGTCGGCGGTCTCTTCCGGGATGCTGTCCATGACCATCAGATTGAAGCGCTCGACATCAACGCCGTGACTAATGATGCTCGTCGCAACGGTCGCATCGAGATGGCTTTCTTCGCCCCACGCAGGCGGATCTTCTACGCGGCGGACTACCTCTGCAATCGCCGCGAGGGTCGAATCGCCAGACAAAAACTCCGTATTGAGGTCACGGGATTGTCCGGGTCTGAGTCGCCCGGCATCGCGTTCGAGCGCCTGGCGAATGCGCACCCCGCGAGATTTGGACCCTACATAGGTGAGCGTTGTTGAGTAGAAGTAGAGCAGCTCGCGCACCGCGTCCTCGGTACGCGCGGTTGGAAGCAGCGCCGCCATATCGTACGGATTCGCGTACAGGCGGTTGAGCTCTTCGTGTAAGTACCTGACGCAGAGCGATGCGGCATCGGCGGCATGCAGGTGCGGTGGCCGGAAAGCGACATAGATGCGGGCGGTCTTGATGCGCCCCTCCGGCGCGTCCGAGTCGAAATCAGGCGAGGTGTAAAAGGTCGAGAGCAAACTGTAGCCCCGCGTCGGGAATCGACGTGCATTTGGCACACCATAGATCTGCCGAATCTGATGCTCATATCCTTCGATCGTTGCAGTTGCGGCAATGGTCTTTGCTGGCCGAGTGCCTACCTGTTCCTCGCATGAACGCACGAGGGTCTCATAGTGACCTGCAAAAGCCCCGAGTTCCTGCTGCAACAGGTGAAGCTCGTCCTGAATATGCAGTGCAGGGGATGGATCATAGGGAACAACGGTTGTCCGCTTCCGTCCTTTGCGTCCAGCGGCAGGATTCGTCGGGCATCCATAAATACACCAATCACCCATCCCGAATCCGTGCTCAGGATGCTCCGGGCAGCGCCACGCCGTCGCGCCCCAGAGCATCGGGAAGTCCGGCCTAAAAGCAATGCTTGCCATTTTGTCGATGGTGCCGACGATCACCGTTGGAAGGAACCGGTAGACCTCGTCGTCTGAGACGAAGATCGGGAGACGCTCCTGACACTGAGAGCAGACGTGGCGGATCCTCTGGAGGACGCGGTCGATGACGATTTGAACCGTGTTCGTACCGTCACATGCTGGGCAGTTACTTACCAGAAGGAGACGGTTTCGAAGCACCGGATCGGCCTCCAGCCGGTCAAACGCCCACTCCGCACGATTAAGTCGATTGGGAGTGCTTGATTTCCCAACGAAGTAGCCAAGGGAGATAGGCTCCGACGGATGGTCTTTACCCATGAGGGCGCAGCGCTCTTTTTCGGTCTCCCAAACCACCCGCGCA
>DASTDH010000169.1:0-4167 GCA_035710445.1 Chthoniobacterales bacterium | reverse complement strand
GCATCGGTCTCGTCTAAAACCAACTCGTCGAACACGGTTTTCAAATTGTGGCATTATCCGGGAGGCATTGCTGATTGGGAAGATGGCGGGTGTCCTTTCGATGGCGAGGGCGTTCAGCGAAAAGAATATTTCGCTGCTCGTCCGTCAGCCCAGCCATTCAACCAGCAGCTGATTCAGCCGGTCAGGTGCGTCCAGTGGGATCCAATGGCTGGCGCCATCAATCTGCTCGTAGCGCCAAGGACCTTTAACGTAGCGACCCGATACCTTCATGCGTTCACCATCGAGGTAATGATCGTTGGTTGACCAAACGCCGAGCGTGGGAGGCTCCACCGGCGGTAGGTCGGGCGACGGCCCCGGTGCCCGCGGTGCGAGGTTCGCGCGGTACCAATTTAACGATGCGGTTAAAGCACCCGGCCGTGACAAATCGGAGATGTAGCGATCGACATCACCGGCGCCTCGAAGTAACTCTCGGAATAGCGACCAGTCGTCGTACTGCAGCCACGCCTCCGCGATTCCTTCAAACTGGAAAAACAGTTGATACCAGGCCATTTCGCGCTGCCGCAGCGTGCGCGGGGCCAGTGGATGAGGTACAGAAAGGGCTACCAGCTTGTGTACACGATGCGGGCACCGGATGGCGGTGAACCACGTTACCGCGGCACCCCAATCGTGGCCAACGATGTCCGCTGCATCGATATTGAAAGCGTCAAGAATACCGACGACATCGCCAACCGACTTCTCAAGCGAGTACGCGGCCACTCCTTCCGGGCGATCGGAGCGTCCGAAGCCACGCAGATCCGGCGCGATTGCGCGGAAGCCGTTCGCCACCAGCACAGGAATCTGGCTGCGCCAGAGGTATGCGGAATCCGGCCACCCATGGAGCAGCAGCACCGGCTTACCGCTACCATGGTCTTCGACATGAAGTGAAATGCCGTTTACTTGCAAGACTTATCCTCCTTCTCCACTATACCAGCATCTGTAGCAACTCCTGGCGGGAAGGGCTTTGAGGCACACCGGCTCATGGCTTGCGGCAACCTCCTTGATACGATCAACCAGTCCAGGTCGCGCCATAACTTCTTGCGGGAACGCGAGCAGCGATCTCATCGCGACGGCGGCTCGAAAGATATCCGCGTCATACATCATCGCGACCGAAAGCGCTTTACCGATGTACGCCCGCGGGTCTGCCGGCTGCGGTTCAGGTCGCCCCTCGATCAATGACCCGAGCAATGCGTGCCCGATCGATCTCGATCGTGTCTTTGTACCAAGGTGTAACTCGCGTCTCTGTCATCAAGTCGTGCGCGAGCGCAAGTGCCAGCGGATTATCCAGGTGCTGTTGTATAACCTCTACTGTGCCGAGGGCGTGCATCATACCGATAGCAATCCCGCGCCCAAGCGACGGGTTTGTACAGGCCCATGAATCGCCTACGCTGATGATGCCTGTGGCCACCGGAGCTGCGTCCACGACGAAACGCCGGTAGCGGTCAAGGATGCCGCCCATCGACAGAATCCCTGTGATGGGCTCACCATCGAGCCAGTGGGCATGCGACGGACATGCGGCGATGAGAGCGGTCCAGTGCTTCGGATCGCGGAGCTTTTTCAAGGCCGAGTCTCGGGAGGAGATAGACACGGTCACCGACCACGTGCCGATGTCGCCGGGAAGCGTAAGGAGCGAAAATGAATGGAAATAAGTCTGGAGCCCCGAACGAAAGGACGGAACCAACCCAGTCGTGGAGCGGAAGTGACGCGTATAATAGATGAATCCCGAGGTCTCACCCTCTTCGATCGCACGGCGAGATCCGACAGCCCGTAGCCAGTCCGGTACTTTCGAATGTCGTCCCATTGCGTCAATGATGAGGTCGGCTGAGATCTCTTCGCTTTCGATCGTGCGAATGCCGGTGACGTGCGGAATTCTGTTCCCGGTAGACGGCCCTGTCAGGAGACCCACAACAGAAGTGCCGCGACGGATGGGCAGCATTTTTTCGGCAACACTCGCAATCGCGTACTCGATCGCAGGACGACGACCTGTGACGGTTACGAACCGTTCATCACCTTCTCGCGCTGTGCGGTCGGTGATGGATGAGGGCATGGTCACAAGCACGTCGAACGTTACGCAACCGGCTCGCAGCAAAGCTTCTTTCACATCCGGCAGATGGGCATCCAACAAGTGCCGTACCGGCGGTTGCAGGTAGTGCGGCTGCCGGAACTGAGTGACTCCTCGCCTCTCCCACGAGCACCACGCTTCCTCTGGCGAGGCCGAAAGCGGTTCGCCGTCCTGCTCGAAAACCGTGACGGAATGGCGGTGCCGAGCCAACATCATCGCCGTGGATAGCCCGATAACACCGCCGCCTAGTACAACGATAGTCGACATTTTCGTGCAATCAAAAGAAGCGGCATGATACTGATTTAACAACTATTCAGCAAGCGGTGACCCGAGCGCCTCCCCATCTCGCCTTCGGAGCTGCAGTCATGCCCAGAAAGGTATACCGGGAGTGCTCTATCCAACCGAACATTTTGATCACTGATTAGAAGGTGAAAGCTAAGCGCGCTTCGAACTTGAATTCGTAGATGTCATATCCTTTAACCAGCGGGACACTTGCTTCGAGAGAAACCCAGCGTTCTGCTCGACAGATGCTTCGCAACCAGGAAATCCAGCGGGACAAACCGTTTCCCGCCGAGGATTAGGCGGCACATGATGGAGCACCAGCCACTGGCTGCCGCGCTGTCTGCGAATCGTCTGTCCGCGGTCCAGCCAGATCGATTTCTGTTCGTTGGAGCAATGGTCCGGGACAGTTGTGAGGATCAGGTCTTCAAGAACGCAGCTCGTTCCGTCAGTGATAATTTTAGCGTCGATTCCGAGCGCTATAAGCCGCTCATATACCGGTGCGCGATCGGCGGTGATATGCCTGCCCATTGTCATCGTTCCCGGAGCAAACTGCGACGCGGGTTACTTTTGACAGCTCGGATTCCCTGCTTCCGGAACCAGAGCCGCGGCCACATGCCGCTCGCCGGCGACCGACGGAGGCAAAGGTGTTCCACGCACGTTTTCGCGTATCAACGTCAGGAGTCCCGAACCTACGATCAGCACGATACCCGCAACCATAGGCATATCGACCCCGTCGCCGAACAAAACATAGCCGAGCAAAATCGCCCAGACCATTTGACTATACTGCGTCGGCCCGATATACGCCGCCGGAGCCTGACGTGCAGCCCACATCGTCAACACGTTGGCTACGGCGGCAAGGAACCCGTAGCCAGCCAATTTCGCCCATTGATCCCCGTTAGGCGGCGTGAAGCCCGGAAATGTTAACAGACCGCAAACAATGACTCCACCAAGGATTCCCGCCCCGAACAAGGAGACATTCTTTTCCTTACCTCTGGCAGCTCGGAAGGCCACCACCGAGACAGCTCCTCCAAGACCGGCAAACAGAGCTCCAAGATGTCCGATAGAAAGCGGACGAAGCCCAGGCCTTAACACAATCAGCACTCCCAAGAAGCCAATCGCCACGGCGCTCCAGCGCCGGAAACCAACCCGTTCCTTCAGGAAAAAAACTGACATAACCGTGATGTAAGCCGGCTGCAAAAAGATCAGCACAAAAGCCTCAGCCATCGATAAATGGGTAAAAGCGGTAACGCTGCCGATCACACCCATCGGATACGCAAGGAATCTGACTAACCAAAGAGGCAAGTTCGTTGTACTGAGGATATCGATCCAATGATCCCCCTTGCGCAGTAGAAAAGGCAGGATGGTCAGACCAAACACTGCACCAAAAAAGGCCGATTCATAAGGTGGTAGCTGACCTTTGATTTGCTTGACGCATGCGTCGCTAAAAGAGAACACGGCAAACGAAGCAAAGCCCAGTAAAACCCCTTTTGTCGTCCGGTCCAAGGCCATGTATTGGATTTTCTTTCGAAAGCAAGAAGCAACTACGGTCGTCAGGCTAACGTTGGACCGAAACATACCTTATGCCGGAGCGCGAGAACTGAGTTTCAACTTCTTTGAGTGCGCCCACGCGAACCGGATATAGATGCAGGTAATAATGGATAGTCAGCAGACATTCATCCGGGTCAAACAAGATCCCTTTGAATCGGCCCTGAAAAAGCGCTCCTTGTCGGCTATAGCGCCGGTTAAACCGAATGCCGTAACCGGTGTTGAGCCAGTGCATCGCTGTC
>DASTDH010000168.1:0-19131 GCA_035710445.1 Chthoniobacterales bacterium | reverse complement strand
AACCGGTTCCGGTATCGTTACATTTTCACATTCAACTCGGGACCTGACAGAGGTTTTTCAGCGACTGGCTCAGGAGCGTATCTTCTGCTCGCAGCGCCAGGATCGACAAGGCACTCACTATCTTCGGTTCAGTCCCCATTTTTATAATTCGGAAGCCGAGATCGATCGTGTGGTAGAAGTCGCGACAAACTAGTTCGGTAGGGCGAAAACCTAGACGCGATTATGTCATTGCTCTTGCAGCTTCGTTACCCCCGCGCGCCGAGGTTTTCGCCCTACCGTGAAAGGGATCCCAGGGTTCGAAGCCCTATTTTTGCCGCAGAGCTGCGACCATAAGGCGCACTCTGTGATCGCCGGTCAAACATGAAATTCTCCCGGAGTCGTGCTAAAGGCCCAGGAGTTGAAGACAAGCAGTTCCTCAGATGAAATAGCTGACCGCCCGTCGGCTCGCTCCGAATCGGGCTATCGGCTTTTGGCTATTGGCTACCGCTTCCTTGCCTGGGTCGGGCGCCATCCGCTGACCATCCTGACGCTGCCGTCACTTTGGTTTTTCGTGTTCTATCTCCCGTTTTGGAAAGACGTCGACGCGTTGGACGAGCTGGTCTGGGGGTTTACGGAGATGAATGTTTTGCTGGCGCCACCACTCTATTGCGTGCTGGGCCGGATTCCATTCTGGATCGCCGATACCTTGGTTCACGGCTCGTCCCCTGGCATCCTGTCTCCACAGCACCCGTCATTAGCCGCAGTTTACTTCCTTGTCGTATGCCAACATGTTGGACTATGGTTTTCGTTGCGTTACTTCATATTCTCGGTACCCACCTCTGAGTTCGGCCGAGGTGGAATCACGCTCTTGCTCGCTTCGATAGCCAGTTTCTATGCATTTGCTCATACCGCCGGACCAGAATCGACTATTGCGATCGGCTGGTTTTGTCTATTCGGGGTCGGAGTTCGTATCTTGGCCGGAACAAGTTCCTGGAAGACCTGGCTGTTGTACTTTCTGATCCTTCTGTTCTCAATCGGATCACGACACATCAGTGGTTTTCTACTCGGCTGGCTTCCAACGACGGCATTTGTTCTGGCCGTTTTGTGTTTCTTTCGAGGCAAATCCGCGCGACCACAGCGTGCGTTCCCGATGGTGAAGATTGCGGGACTGGCGCTGGGCCTGAGTGTCCTCTGCTTGGTGAGTGAACAGATGCTCGTCGCGGCCATGTGCAACCGGTTCGGGGTGGTACAACGTCGAACGATGGGCCGCACGCTAAGCGACCGAATCGGCAGTTACCTTGATTCCCTCACATCGGCAGACAAAGACCGTTCCGCTCAACGTGCCGCGTCACTCACCAACGACGCAGATGTAAAGGCTGCCATCGGCGCTTTCAAAGAGATCGGGACCTATCATAAAGGAACCGATGAATATATCGCGCAGTTGTTGCGAAAACGCGGTCTGAGCGGCGAAGAGCTCGAAGTTGAGCGCGACCGAATCACGCTCGAAGGGGTCATGTGTTATTATCGGATTTGGGATCCAAAGCTGATCCAGATCATTTTGCAAGATATCGGAAAAGGGTTCTACCCGACGAATGATCAGGGAATCGCAATAACCGGGGCAAAGGCCACTTTTGATTCGCTTGGGCCAATGAAAGAAGATCCACCCAGCTGGAAAGGCTTGGAGGGGCTACTCATTTTTGATCCGGCGGTGGCCCGAGCCACCTTGGATCGGGCGTTCCACGATGTATTTATCCGACATTGGCGTTTCCTGCCGGTCGGTGCCTGGTTTCTCCTTTTTGCTGTATTGGGGACCTGGCGCTTAGCTCGGGACCGCCTTTCGGTCGAACAGACCTTGATCGGTCTCTGCATGGTTGGCATTGGCCTTGTCACCTATTCGGTCAACTGCATCTGCAACTATTCAATGCCGCGTTATGTGCTGCCGCTTTTCGTCGCTGTCCTTGCAGCGGGCGCGATCTGGCTGGCAGGAGAAAAGCGCGGTCAGCAAGCGGTCTCCCGTAGCGGCGACTAGCCTGTCCGACATAGTCTCGATTCATAACATGAGTCGATAGAATCGGCTATCGACTTTCATCTTCGGAAACCGCGCCGGAAGCAATTCCGGTTCAATACGCTTAAAGCCGTTCTTCTCATAGAAACGATGAGCGGCAAGAAATTTGTCCGTTGTACCAAGATAGATTTCACGAAACCGTTCCTGCCGTGCATGATTGAGTAGGGTTGCTAAGAGTTGATGGGCGACTCCAGGACGGGCGCCGCGGTAGTCTGTTGCCACAAACATTTTGCGCAATGCGCTTTGGCCATCTCCGATATCCAAAAGCGCAATCGTGCCGACGACCCGTTCATCGCAGACCGCTACCCAGAAATTTCCGGAACCCTGTTGATAGAACCCGTTGATATCACACAGGTCCGGTTGCTCTTCCAGCGTGATCGGGATACCAAATTCGTTTTGCTGGATTCCCAAGATAAGCTCGGCTATACCATGCGCATACGCGGGTTGGAACGGCGCGATCTTGATCGTCATTGCTACTCTTTTTAACGGGACTGCACCAAGACTAGTACAACTATCACTCAGGCCGGTGGAATCCTGCGCTATGAACGATCGCGATTTCGCGGGACTCCATCAGGTTTCGGTGGTTCCCAGCCCGTATCGGGATCGCGCACTCGCGTGCGTTCGTTTTCCATCAATTGCTCGAGAGTTCGGATCCGCTCACGGGCTTGGGAAATAAGCTCCTTTTCATTTTTGGAATAAGGAGCCAAATCCCGAACGCTTTGTTCGTCGTAGTCCCTGAAGAAGCGAGCGGCTCTCTGAGCTTCGTAGGCTCGAAAACCCAGTGTTCGCAGCGCGGCAACCGTTAGGTCCAGCGCACTACCCAGCGTTTCCCGAAAAATGTTTTCCACGCCTTGTTCAATCAGGCGATAGGCGTGATCTCGACCGAACGCTCGTGCGAGAATCTTGAGATTAGGAAAATGCTTCTGCGCGGTTTCGATGATCAACATCGATGTTTCTTCTTCGCCAACCGCGACCACCAGAAGTTTGGCCTTGTCGGCGCCGGCTGCTCGTAGCAGTTCGAGCCGCGAAGCGTCACCGTAGAAGACTTTCAATCCAAGCTTACGCACTAGAGCAACCTGATCGGCATCGAGGTCAAGGACGGTAGTCTTGACGCCCTTGAGGTTCAGAACCCGGCCAACGATATGTCCAAACCGGCCGAAACCGGCCAGGATGACTGGATTGTCCTTCTCATCGATTTCATCAGCCTCCCGGTCGGGTAGCCGACTTGAAAACCGCGGCTGAACCAGTTTTTCGTTGATGGTGAAAAGAAAAGGAGCGGCCACCATCGATAACGCGACCGTCGCAACGAGAATCTTGCCAATGCTATCGTTGAGAACCTGATTTTGCGCCGCAAAAGAAATTAGCACGAACGCGAATTCACCTCCCTGTGCTAATGCGAAGGCAAAAGTAAAAGACTGGCTCTTTTCCAGCTTGGTGATCTTACCAATCAGCAGCAGCAACAAGAATTTCACTAACAATAGTCCGAATACCAACCCGACGATCAGGAGCGGCCGCTCCTTAACCAAAGGCAGGTCAATACTGGCTCCGACCGAAATGAAGAACAGACCGAGCAGAAGGCCCTTGAACGGCTCAATATCCGATTCCAGCTCATGACGATACTCACTTTCGGCCAAGACGACCCCGGCCAGGAATGTGCCAAGCGCCGGAGACAATCCAACCTTCTGCATGGCCAGCGCGATTCCAACGACCAAAAGAAGTGCAGCTGCGGTGAATATCTCTTGGAGACGGAGGGAAGCGAGGTATCGAAACACCGGTCGGATAAGAAAGCGGCCACCGAAGACGATTGCGCAAACGACTCCCAGTACAATGAGGCCGCGAAGCCACGGGGCCTCTCCGGCATCGGAATTCATGGTGCGGACCCCGGAATCATTAGATACGGCAAGGAGCGGGAGAATGGCTAAGATCGGAATCACCGCTATATCCTGGAACAACAGAACCGAAAAAGAGGTCTGTCCTCCTTTGCTGGTGAGGAGACCCTTTTCGTTTAAGGTCTGGAGCGCGATCGCGGTCGACGACGCGGAGAAAATCATTCCGATGGCTAACGCCTGCTGAATCGTCACGCCGGCAAAGAGGGCGACCAGGGCGACAACCAAGGTCGTTAAGATCACTTGCGCGCCGCCGGTACCGAGGATCGGTCCCCGCAAGCGCCATAAGAGGTCCGGCCTGAGTTCTAATCCAACCAGAAAGAGCATCATCACCACACCGAATTCTGCGACATGCATCACTCCCCCTCCTCCATGGCCAACGAGATTTAGAACGTAGGGACCGATGGCAACCCCCGCCATTAAATAGCCGAGAACCGAACCGAGGCCGAGCTGCTTGGCGACCGGTACAGTAGCTACGGCCGCAAACAAATAAATGAACGCTTGGAAAAGGAGTCCCTCAGTTTCCATAGGGCGATGCCAGATTGGAGGTCTTTTCTGCTAGCTCGTTGAAGTAATTCAGCGACCGCAGCAGCGTGAGATCGACCCGGCCGTCTCGCAGATCCTCGACTATTCGCCGATAGAGGGCGCTGTACTCAAAAATTTCTTCCTTGTCTTTTATTCGAAGCGTCCCCGAAACGACAAACGGCGGTAGATAAACCATTCCACAAAATCGAGCCGTCTGTTCAAACGGAGTGAGCAACTCGCGAATAGTAAAATAGTTGTAGCCATCGCGCTGATAAGCGGACATAGGACCGCCCGTCGTAATCGCCGACAGCACCAACTTTTCTTGTAAGTTTGTTCCTCCCGGCCCGTAGGCGAACCCGAACTCGAGGACCAGGTCCTCCCACTGTTTCAGAATAGCCGGGCTACCGTACCAATAGAACGGATGTTGGAAGATGATGATATCGTGGTCGATCAACAGCCGCTGCTCGCGCCTTACGTTGATATAAAAATCCGGGTACTCCTCGTAGAGATCGTGGATGGTGACGTTCTCCAGGTCTCGAATCGCCGCGATGAGTTGCCGATTTATCCTCGACTTTTGCAGAGCCGGATGTGCGAACAGAACGAGAATCCGATAATTCATGGTCGCAGAGTTGGCGTTTCCGATAGAAATGTGGAGCTTCCCAGCTCCACACTGGAGCTGTCAAGCCGCTCCACCATTTGAACCCGAGGCGAGCGCTTCAACATTGCGCCCGTCGCAATTTGAAAGACGCGGCCAGGATCCCGAGCAAGAGCGTTCAATTTGAATCTGTTCCCACGCCGTCGTATGCTCTGGTGGAGGTATTTGTGGATAGAAAGCATTTCTTGAAGCGCGCGCTTCTCGTTGGACTAATCAGCGCGTTACCCGCCGTTGCGACCGCGGCACCGCCTGGCGGGGGCGGTCATTCTGGAGGCGGATTTCACGGGGGTGGTCATTCGGTGGGGGGCGGACGCCCGGCCTTGGGCGGCCGCGGGGTCCCGGGACGAGCCGGTTATATGCCGAACTACAGATCTGCCTACGTCGGTAACGGTCGCTCCTGGCGCGGGAACCCAGGTTCCTGGCATGGGAATTCAGGCTCCTGGCATGGGAATTCATGGCACGGAAGCGCAAGCTCTTGGCATGGACACGGCGATTTCCACCACCATCATAACCGATTTTCTTTCGGGTTCTTCCCGTATTGGTATCCAGGATGGGGATATTATGACTACGGATACCCCTATTATCCGTATTATGGATACGACTATCCCGATTATTATTACCCCGACAGCGGCTACTATTCGGGCGACAACGGGTCGGCAAGCTTTCCGGCACTAGTCCAAGGCGCACTTGCCCGGCGTGGTTACTACGATGGACAGGTGGATGGTGTCATCGGGTCCGGAACGCGGAGCGCGATCCGCGAGTTTCAGCGGGATAACGGATTGACGGCGACTGGACGTATCGATCCGCAACTCGTACAAGCACTCAAGCTTGGGAGAGATTGAACGCGCGAGCGAGGAACGGTGATTGCTCGGAACTGAATAGGATAAGACCCATAGGTCGTATGCAACCTATAGGTCCTATCCGAGACAGGAACGGATATCAGCTATTCCTTATACCCGGCCGTTTCGAGCTGTTGGTCGGGTGACCTCTGCGGTTGATTGGCTTGTAGCAGAACGCGATTGACGGCGTTGATATAAGCGCGAGCGCTGGCCTCAATGACATCGGTGCTTGCCCCCTTCCCGCTTACCAATCTGCCGTTACCGAAATCGCACTTAACGCTCACTTCGCCGAGCGCGTCTTTACCGCCGGAGGTGGCGTGCACTTCATAGTCGACCAAATGGCCGCGCAGCCGCAGGATCCGGTCAACCGCCTTCATCGCGGCGTCTACCGCGCCATTGCCGGGCGAAGAGTCCTCCACCGTTTCGTTGCCGCGCCGCAGCCGAACGGTTGCAGTCGGAATCGTCGTCGTGCCGGTGGTAACGTTGATATAGTCCAGGTGCCACGTTTCGGTCGAGGAACCAAAGGCGTCATCGATCAGCGCAGCCAGGTCTTCGTCGTAGACGAATTTCTTCTTGTCGCCGATCTCCTTAAACCGGACGAACAACTGCTCTACTTCATCGTGCGAGAGCTTGTAGCCCAGATGTTCCAATCGCTTCACCATCGCATGACGTCCGCTGTGTTTGGTCAATGGAAGCTCCGTCTCGCCCCAACCGACTTCTTGCGGATCCATGATCTCGTAGGTCTCCCGGTGTTTCAGTATACCATCCTGATGGATGCCAGCTCCGTGCGCGAATGCGTTTTCTCCGACGATCGCTTTGCCTCGCGCAATCCCCAATCCGCTCATCCGGCTCACAATCCGTGAAGTTTTCACTATCTCGGAAGTCTGAAGAACAGTGAAGTAGTCACCGTAGAAATCCTTTCGAGTCTTGATTGCCATCACTACTTCTTCCAGAGCAACGTTACCTGCTCGTTCGCCGATACCGTTGATGGTTCCTTCCACTTGGCGGGCACCGGCGCGGATGGCCGCCAGCGAATTGGCGACCGCGAGACCTAAGTCGTCATGGCAATGTACGCTAATGATCGCATCATCAATATTCCGTACGTTGTCTTTCAAATACCGGATGAGCAACCCGAATTGCTCTGGAACTGCATAGCCAACCGTATCTGGAATATTCACCGTGGCAGCACCAGCTTCGATGGCCGCCTCCACAACCTGGGCGAGAAATTCCGGCTCGGTGCGCGAAGCGTCTTCCGGCGAGAATTCGACATCTTTGACGAGCGACCTTGCATGAGTGACTCCTTCCCGCGTCAACCGAATGATCTCCTCGGTGGCCTTTTTCAGCTTGTGGTCCCGATGAATCTTTGAAGTTGCGAGAAATACGTGGATCCGAGCGCGGTCGCCGGCCGGTTTTACCGCCGCTCCGGCGGCATCGATGTCCTTGGCGTTACAGCGTGCCAGCCCGGCAATGATGGGGCCACGCACTTCGGCTGCAATCTTGCTGACAGCGTCGAAATCGCCGTCACTGATGACCGGGAAACCGGCTTCAATGACATCGATACTGAGCCGCTGAAGCTGACGGGCCACCTCCATCTTTTCCCGCAAGTTCATTGAGGCTCCCGGACACTGCTCGCCATCGCGCAGTGTTGTATCAAAAATTACTATCTTCTCTGGCATAACAGGTAGTTAGTTCTGGGTTTCGGTGGAGACGATTTGCACAGTCACCGTTTATCTCCACCGCGAACGAACGTTGACCTGAATATCTAAAGAGTAGTGGGCAAAAAGAAAAGATTCGGGGCGCCACTCCCGAGCAGGAGAAGCTCAAGGCCTAGAAGCTGAGCAAGAAAGCGCATTGATCGGAAGACTATAAAGATCTCCTCGTTTTGCAAGAAATTATCTAGTGGCACTCAGGACATCGGCCAAAGAATTCCAGCGAATGCCGGAGATCGACGTACCCGTACTTTTTCCCGATCGCGTGCTCAAGCTGCTCGACCGGACAGGAATCGATCATCAGGGTTACCCGGCCACACTCGGTACAAACGATGTGATCATAATGCTGCTGTGGATCGACCAGTTCAAAGTAGCTGCACGATCGGTTCAGAAGAACCTTCTGAGCCACGTGTAGATTCTCTAGCAGCGTCATTACCCGAAACACGGTCGCGAAATCAGGCGCTACGGCGCCCTGACTTGATCGGCGTTGAATCTCTTCGAGCGAAAGCGGTTCTTCCGCCGCGAGCAAGGTTTCCAGGATTTTTTCCCGGCTCTTGGTGATGCGCAATCCCTCCGACCGAAGTAGCTCCAGAATGGCTTTCAGGTTCAGCTCGGCCAAAGGAGAACCGTACGATCGAGTAGGCAAAGGCATGTCCAAAGGAGGCTACTGCACGGTTTGATTGGGATCAAGGTTCACGCCGACAACACCGCAGATCTTAAGCCCTGGTTGACGGCCCCCATCGCCGGCTGCTGCCACGATAGAAGATCACCGACTTAACTTGCCTCTATCCCTGGAAATAACTTCATGAGCTCAGCTCGGATCGAACTGAAGCTGACCCTTTCTTGGGCGGCTGCGGTCATGCGTTCGACCTGCCTGGTATAGAGGAGATCATCCCGCAGGAGTCGCAATGCAAGCTGGACTAATTCCGAGAAAGAACGTCCCTCACCATTCAACTCGCTCAGTATCTCTCGCTCGATCGCACCGTTGCCTCCAACCGTGGGCACGCGACAGAGTAAAGCGTCGCCGGCAACCTGACCGGGCACACGACTTTGATCGAATTGTAAGACGATGCGATGGCGCCGGATAACATCAAGGTACTGCGGATAGGGCATTCTAGGTAGAACGGTGAGTTGCTGGGGCGGGTAGCGAAGCGCTTGCAGGAGGCTTCTGGTCGCCGGTGTCCCTTCATCCACCACCGTCACGGGGTAAGAGATCAATCGTGCCGCGTTCAGCGCCAGGAGATGGTTACGCGATGGGACAAAAAACTCCCGTGTACCAACAAAAATACCGGAACGTTTGGGAATTGGGATGGCTAGATTCCAATCAGGAAAGTCGATCGGATACGGGGTTGGCAGGTAAACGACTCGCCGGCAAAAACAGGAAAAGAGCGGGACCAGATCGGGAGTACTGGACAGACAAAGATCAGCATTATTAGCGAGTTCCCCAAAAGAACTAAAGGTCTTTGGATCGGATAATTGTTGGGCCACCTGATGTGTGCCGGCTTCCTTAAACGCGATCGCTACTACGCACCCTTTCGCCTTAAGAGTAACAAAGGCTTTTCGAGCGGCGCGTAAATCGCCTCGTAATAGCAAGAGCACGTTTCGATGACGACTAGCCAGTTCTGCTTTCCGGTAGAACGCGCCGCGGGTGCAAGCTGCATAGGCGTGATAATTAATCGGTGGATGTGTGGGCGAGTCGCGCGAGGGCAGCTGCTCGGTAAACGATTGGTCGGGGTCACCGCCCTGTGCATTGAGAACCGCTAAGCCGGGGTAAGAAGCAAATCGCACAGGAATCAAGAAGCAGGTTCGGCCAGAGGAACAACCAATACCGGGCACCGGGCGCGTTTTAACACTCCATCAGTAACACCACCGACGAAGAGATGGTAGAGCGGCCCTCGACTGTGGGATCCTAAAACAATCAGATCAACCCGTGTGTTTTCGGCTTGGTTCACAATCAGGTCAACCGGCGCACCTTGAATTTCGACCGAGTTGCAGTCCAAACCAACCGCCGCTACCAGCTCTTTCAGCCGTGCGAGTTTTTCGTGGACACCCGAGTCTGCTAATTCTTCCGGAGGCGGCGTTGGAACTGCTTCGGGAGCAGGTCCAATTCCTAATATTTGCGGTGTAATTTCCACTACATGCATGAGTGTAATCCGACTTTGAAACGGTTTGCCTAACTGTATGGCTGCTTTAACGACCTTGAGCGTGACATCAGAAAAATCGACCGGAACTAAAATAGATTTCATCGTGTCGAAGCTAAACAAACCGTCCGACAACTAGTGCACCGAATCGCAGGTGTTCCCAGCGGGCTCGGACGGACCCACCCTCTGTCACGAAAGTAGATAAGGTTGCCGGGTTAGTAAAAGAAGAATCTGGATGCACTAGACTTCTCGAACTTCATCGCGAGAATATCAGGGTGGAGGATCTTTTCGACAAAGGGCCAGATTCTCCGACGGCTCACGCTCCTTTGGCTGCCCGTATGCGACCACGGTCCCTCGATGAGTACGTCGGTCAGCGTCACATCCTGGGAGAAGGAAAACTCCTTCGGAGAGCGATCGAATCGGATCGATTAACCTCAATTATTCTTTACGGTCCGCCTGGCGTTGGGAAAACAAGTCTGGCTCAAGTCATTGCCTCTGCCACACGGAATCATTTCGAGCGGTTGAGCGGAGTGGAAAGCTCCGTGAGCGACATTCGGCGGACGATCGCAGGCGCCGGGTTACGCCTAAAAAATCGGGGAACCCGCACGATCTTGTTCGTTGACGAGATCCATCGGTTCAACAAGGCGCAACAGGACGTGCTGCTGCCCGATGTTGAGAGCGGGCTTCTCCGGTTGATTGGCGCTACCACGCTCAATCCGTTCTTCTACGTCAATGCGCCGCTGGTATCGCGTTCCCAAATATTCCAACTGGAACCATTGTCTTGTGAAGATCTTAAGAGGCTGATGGAGCAGGCGTTGCGTGACGAGGAACGCGGGCTGGGCAAACTACCGATTGCAACCGATCCGAGCGTTTTAGGCTTCCTTGCCGAAGTCAGTGAGGGAGATGCCCGCCGGTGTTTGAACGCGCTGGAAATAGCGGTGTTGACGACGCCCCCTTCGTCGGACGGGGGAATTCGGGTTACTCGCGAAGCAGCGGAAGAAAGCATTCAGAAAAAGGCTATCGTTTACGACACCGACGACAGCCAACATTATGATACCATCAGCGCTTTCATAAAGAGTATGCGTGGATCCGATCCGGATGCAGCGCTCTATTGGCTGGCCAAGATGCTGTACGGTGGAGAGGATATCCGATTTATCGCTCGTCGAATTGTGATCGCTGCAAGCGAAGACGTCGGTATGGCCGATCCACAGGCATTGGTGGTTGCGGTTGCCGCCCAACAAGCCGTAGAATTCGTGGGTTTACCCGAGGCGAGAATCCCATTGGCCCATGCCGCGGTGTATCTGGCGACCGCGCCAAAAAGTAATCGGGCTTTTGCCGGTCTCGAGCGCGCCACCGAAGACATCAAAAAGGGGCGGGTTTTGGCAGTTCCGAAGTATCTTCGCGGTTCCGGGAGTAATTTACTGGGGGAAGGAAAAGGCTATAAATACGCCCACGATTTCGAAAGCGGTTACGTACCCCAGGCGTATCTACCCGAGGGGCGCCGCTACTATGAGCCAAGCGATATCGGCTTCGAGCGCCGAATAAAAGACCGCTTGGACTACTGGCGTTCGCAATTTGAAGCGGCTCAGCAAAGCGACACGAAGGATCGTACCTAAGGGGGAAGAGCGCACGGGGGTCCGAACAGGCCGGATTGTCAGCACCGTAAAAATCTCGTCGCGGTGTACTAGATTCCGGCGAACAGTCCAGCAGAACATTTATGAAAAGCTTTTTCGCTTCTTTCTTCGGGACGCTTTTTGCCATAGCCCTGATAGTCGTCGGGGCATTCTTGCTGTTGATCGGCGTTATCTCCTTGATTGGATCCACCGTTAAAGGACCTACCGTAGAAAATAAGAGTGTGCTGGTGATCGACCTTTCCGTGCCGATCTCAGACGCTCCGGCCGAATTCACGACATCAGAGCTGATCTCGGAGTTATCCGGGCAAGAAAACCAGCGCGTCACGTTGCGGGAAGTCCTGCGCAGTATATCTCTGGCTGCCACTGACGATCGGATCTCGGCCATTTTCCTGACCGGTAATGTGGCGCCGGCTAACTATTCATCCGGGTTGGCGGCGCTCCGTGAAATTCGCGAAGCACTCCTCCGCTTTAAGCAATCGAAGAAGCTCGTATATGCTCACCTGGTCGTACCCTTTACCCGAACCTACTACGTCGCTTCGGTAGCGGATAAAATCTATCTCGATGGCGAAGAAGGAATGGCTGTGACCGGACTTGTTTCCGAGCAGCTTCGGTTCGCCTCTTTACTTAAGAAGTTTGGGATCGGGATCCAGGTCTCCAAACAAGGAAAGTACAAATCCGCGGTCGAACCGTTTCTGCTGGACAACAGCAGTCCGGAGAACACCGAGCAGGTGCGAGCGTTACTGTCCGATTTCTGGAACGAAATCACGAATGGAATTGAACAAGCGCGCGGGATCAAGCCGGGAACCGTGCAGCAGCTGATCGAACAAAAGGGTCTCATCGATGCCGAGACTGCCCTGGAGCAAAAGCTTGTGACTAGCCTGGAACCGCTTACTGGGGTCATGGACGAGCTCAAGCAGAAGTACGCGGAAGATAGTAAAAACAATACCTTTCGCCAGATCACCGTAGCCAACTATCTTGCAGCATTTGATGGTCGCAATCGAACTCCGGAAAAGGGTTCCAAAGTCGGGATTGTTTACG
This sequence comes from Chthoniobacterales bacterium, assembly GCA_035710445.1. Lineage (GTDB taxonomy): Bacteria > Verrucomicrobiota > Verrucomicrobiia > Chthoniobacterales > JAFAMB01 > DASTDH01. Next base: position 6,660 of record DASTDH010000168.1, on the reverse strand, counting down.
CCGAGGGTGAAATCGTAGACGGCGAAGGAGATTCGGCCACTGTCGGTGGCGATAAACTGGCTCGCGCGATTCGCAAATTCCGATTTAACCCAGATATCAAGGCCATCGTTTTGCGCGTGAACAGCCCGGGCGGTAGCGCCTTGGCGTCGGAAGTCATCCGCAGCGAACTAGAGTCGACCCAAAAGGTGAAACCGATCGTTGTCTCGATGGGGACTGTCGCTGCATCCGGCGGTTACTGGATCTCAACCGCGGCAAACCGCGTTTTTGCAGAACCGGGAACGATAACCGGCAGCATCGGCGTATTTGGATTGTTTCCTAATGTACAAAAGCTGGCGAACGACAACGGCGTATTCTGGAACCCGATTGAAACGTCGCCGTACTCTAGTCTTTTTACCATTTCGCGGCCAAAATCCGAGGCGGAGTTGGCTGTTTTTCAGCGGACGATCGACCACATTTACGATGATTTTTTGAAGCATGTAGCCAAAGCGCGCCACTTACCGGTCGACGGGGTAAAGGAGATCGCCCAAGGGCGGGTTTGGTCGGGGAGCCAGGCGATCAAACTGCATCTGGTGGATGAGATGGGTGGACTGCAGACAGCGATTTCCTATGCCGGAACTTTGGCAAACCTTGGGGATAATCCAAGGATTGCCGAATATCCGGCCAAAAAAGATTTGAACGAGAAACTGAAAGAACTCATCAAAGGCACCGAACGTCCTCCGGTATCAAAGCTCGATCCAATCAATCGCGAACTCAAAGCGGTTGAGACCGAGTTACGCGCACTGGCTCAGCTCAACGATCCACAGGGCGTATACGCTCTCTTACCAATCGGTATTGAGTGGAGGTAGGGCATGTCCGTCTTGGACGGCCGACATCCCGACGTGCCTCCGCCCGATTGGACCTAAGAATCTCTCCACGGTTAGACCTCAGGAAGAGCTCGTTTTCCTAGAAAGCGTGGCTCGGCTCGGCGGTCCCACGCGCGGGACCGTCTACCTCGTCTACCTGTGATCCCGCTGAAAGCGTGCGGACTCTTTGATCACCCGTAGATAAATGCTTTCCAACTTCTTGACCTGCTCTGCGTGGTTGAATTTGTTGGCAACAATTTCGGCCCCTTTTTCGGCAATCGAGGCGCGCAATTGATCGTCGCGGACGAGTTCCTCCAAAGCGCGAAACAATGCTTCCGGATCCGCCTGGTCCACTAAGAGTCCATTGACTCGGTCGGTAATCGCCTCGGGAATTCCGCCGTGCCGAGTCGCTACCGAGGGCAGACCGGTTGCCATCGCTTCCAACAGACTATTGGGCACACCTTCCCTATTACCCTCGCCGGTGAGCTCGCTGGGATGCATGAATATGTGGCTGGCAAAAAAAAGCTCGGCCAACGCCGGAGCATCGAGAAACCCGGTAAAGCGCACGTTTGACGATATCCCGAGGGCTTTACATTGCGCCTCGAGTTGGCGACGAAGCGGCCCGTCACCGGCGATTGTGAGGGTTGCAGCGGGGAACTGTTGGTGAAACCGCGCAAACGCGCGAAGTGTCACCCCGAGACCTTTCTTTTCGACCAATCGACACGCCTGCATGAGCCGCCAAGCACCGCCCGGCGGCTTTGATCGATGCCTGAACGAGTAGACTTCCAGCGGAATCCCAGTCCGATGAGCCTCCACCTTGTCTGGCGCACAACCTCTTTCTTTGAGCGCTTCAGCCAAAGATTCGGATCGGGTCAACACCAGGGTAGCTCGCTGAAAAAGCTCGCGCAATCGAAGGTCAGCGACTGGCGAGCTGAGCCCTACTTGTACGTCAGCTCCATGAAAAGAGACAATGACCGGAACCGGGCTTCTTCTGATAAATGGCAACCAAAAGATCCCATTGTTCCCAAAATAGATATGTACCAAGTCAGACTTTTGCTTGATCAGCGAGTCCAGCAAGCCTCGACACTCGCTGGGAAGCGCTAGCTGCGGGCTACGCCATATCTGAACCTGCCAAATGCGTCGGATCCATCGGAAAGGCGATCGCGGAATCAGAAAGAGGTTTGGACAAGGAAAGCGATCGGCGTTTTCTCTCTTAAATGCGTGAACCGCTATTCTCACGCCGGTTGGGCCGACGACCTGCCGGTACACATGCCACATTTCCGGTTTGAGAAATGTTGGGCAAAAGACGCTAACCGTCGGAGTGTCCATGGTTAAGAAAGAATGCAGCGAATGTACTGCCGGTCGCTCCACCGCCAAAAGCAGGGCATGTCCGTCCCGGACAGGTTATAATGGTAGAGCGCGTCCGTCCCGGACCGCCGGAGACACCAAGGCCAACACCATAAAGGACCTTAGACACTCTGCTTCGACGTAAAACATTGCCCGATTCGTTGATCGATTTCACACGGACAACAAAAAAGGCCGGGATAATCCGGCCTTTCATTTAAAATCAGTTCGGCGGCCTGCGGTTAGAATGCGAACGAAAGCAGCTTCCAATATAAAACCGGTTTCCCACTGGTGTCGCGAGGATCTAATGTTGGTCTACCACTGGTATCTTTCGAATCGGCTGCGACGACTTGTTGGCCGCTACCATAGCTGGCCGGCGCTCCCGGGTTTACCAGTTGGTATTTGCGAGGAGCAGTAAAAACCTTGTGTAAAATACTGGAATTGGACCCTTCTTCGATCGCCGGACGCGGAGGAATTGGTTGCGGTGCCGCCTTCGGGACATTGGTAAATTCCTGAGCAAAGGCTCCGCCCGCAGTCAAACCAAGAGCAGCGAAGGCGAATAACACGTGTTTTTTCATAGTCTCTTTCCCTACGCCTTGACATTAAGGCCGAATCACCGGTTGCAAAAGTAAATAATTTTCGCAAATCAATCGGGGATCAGACATTGCACAACCCGCAATCCTCACTGCCCTTTCGCCCAGCCGGGCAGATGATAGCCGCGTTGAGCCAGCTCGCCGACCGAGTAAGAAGTAATCTTTGGGATACTCGAAATCGTTCGTTTGGGTCCGAAAAAGAAATCAAAGGTCGCCTTTTGATCCGGATCCTCTCGATCGAGCGGTCCGGCCCCCTGTTGTACGAGCTTGCCGTTGTCCACAAAATAGTATTCGAGATCGCTGATCATGTTAGATTGATCGCGATCCTGGTTGTCGAGTTCGAGACTATAGGCCTGGACCAATCCATTACGGTGCAGGGCAGGAATTGGACCGACATAAATATCCGCGAAATCAACCAGTACATCCGAATCGGTGATGCGCTGGAATCCCCCCGCGACGGGCGCGTAAGCAATCCAAAGCCAGGTGTTCGGTCCCGATTTCCGGTACCAGGTTCCGACGAACACCACCGGCTTTCCGTTTCCTTCCATATCTACTTCCACCCGTTTCAGCAGCAACAATCGACCGGCATTCTCGGCGCGATCAGGAACATTCATTTCGAGGTAGTCAGCAATTGGATCGGCGATGACTTCGTTCCCTCGTGCGTCGGCCAGAGCAAAGCTGATCAGGAGGCAGAAATTGCGGAGTGCGAAAAGCGGAAAGCGGAATGGCTTTGGCAGCCGATAATCGGTTGCACGACGCGGAGCGAAGGCGGATCGATTCATGTCCATTCGTGTCTTATTGCTGGTTTAGAGTGACTCGCATCGATTCGCTGTTTAGTATGATCATCTGGTCGCCCAGAGCATGGTGTATTGCGAACTGCATTCGATGGGACCGCGCAGCAGGTCTTCAGACGTCCGACCGATTCCTCGAGCGTGGGCCTCGGCTGCGTAAAGCTCGGCCATCTTATCGTAGTCAACTTTCATTTCTCGGATGGTACGTTAGTCATCGCACGATGTAACACGAATCATCGTGCCCATTTGCAGTCCTCCGCCAAGCCTGGGCTCATCGATAGCCCGAGATAGGTAGGGCGGCGTCGCTCCGCGACCGCCGACGTGTGCGACGAAGCCTTTCATGTCGTTGGGTTTTGGCAGACGGGTGGCGAAGGCGGAATCCAGGCCCTGCCATTTCCCTTTAACCCCGAAGACAACGTCGCCGCCAAGCCAAGGCTCATCTATTCGTGTCTATTCGTAGCTTGTCCGCCGTAGCTCTGTTGATATGGGTCTGATGTGGTACGGTCAGCGAAGGCGGATCCATTCGTGGTTTCAAATCATTAGTGTCGATTCGCGATTTAAAACCATTGGCGTCCATTCGTGGTCTAACGAGTTTGATGAAATCTTCCACCGAACGTTTCAGTGATCGGGTAGAACCGTATGCCCGTTATCGTCCACGGTACCCAAGTGCGCTGCTCGAATGCCTTGCGAGCAAGATACCGCCGCCGGCAACGGTCGCTGATATTGGATCAGGCACAGGGATTCTGTCGGATCAACTGCTCCAATTCGGTTACCAGGTAGTGGCTGTCGAACCGAATAGGCCAATGCGGGAAACAGCCGAGCGCGGGTTATCCGGACGGCAGGGGTTCAGGAGCGTTGATGGCACTGCGGAAAATACCAACCTCCCTTCGGTTTCGGTCGACGCGATTACCTGCGCTCAATCGTTTCACTGGTTCGACCGAGCAAAATGCCGCATTGAATTCGAACGGATCCTACGGCCGCAAGGGCTCATTGCGTTAATCTGGAATGAACGCGCTCGGCAAGATCCGTTGATGCAACAATACGATGAGCTCCTCACCAAATTCGTTCCCGAGTATCCCGATTGCTCCCATCGAAGGGTTTCTACGACGGAAATCCACGCATTTTTCGCCGATGGTTCGTTGGATTCATTTACCTTTCCTAACCATCAGTTTCTCGCCAGAGAGGAATTCCTGGGACGAGTCGTTTCCTCCTCCTATGTACCGCTTGCGGGTGAACCGGGCCACGAAACGTTGATCCAGGCCTGTAACGCGCTATTTGACCGGTTCGCGGTTGACGGTTCCATTCAGTTCCGATACGAGACGCAGCTCTATTGCGGACGTTAGGCGTCGAGTAGTCGCAGTTGCATGACTCGGACGTCTTTAGGTGGTCCGGAACGGACACGCCCTACCTCGATGCGAATTGTCATTTGATATTTGGCGTTATTCGGCGACAGCCGAATAGATGCGCGTGTTCCACACCCCCGCTTTGCCCACACCGGAAGTTCAACTTTTTTCAAACGGCCATTACCATCTTTTCGTCAGTAGCGCCGGCGGAGGACAGAGCCGCTGGCGTGACCTTGCGCTCACGCGTTGGCGTGAAGACGCAACCCGGGATTGCTGGGGAACTTTCATTTACCTGCGCGACACCGCGTCCGGAGAATTCTGGTCTGCCGGTTATCAGCCGGCTTTGCGTTCGAGCGAGGACTATGAAGCGACGTTTACAGAAGCCAAGGCTGAGTTTCGCCAGCGCCGAGGCGATCTCGAAATCGGCATGCAAATCTGGGTTTCGCCGGAAGACGACGTGGAAGTACGCCGCCTCACTTTGACTAACCATTCTCGTGGCAAACGCTCCATCGAACTAACCAGTTATGCCGAAGTGGTGCTCGCGGTTCCCGGAGCGGACCTGGCCCATCCCGTCTTCAGCAACCTCTTTGTGCAAACAGAATTTCTAAGGGATCGGGGAGCCATTCTTTGCACCCGGCGCCCTCGCTCTGAAGCGGAAGAGCGGCCCTGGCTTTTGCATTTGATGGCTGCCCACGGAGGCGGCGAGCTTTCCTGCGAAACGGATCGTAACAGGTTTATCGGACGCGGTCGCACAGCAGCTGATCCGGCCGCAATGCTGGAGGTTTCACCGCTTTCCAACACGGTTGGTTCGGTGTTGGATCCGATCGTCTCGCTTCGGCGCAATTTTGTGCTCGCTCCTGATGAGACTCTGCAGGTCGGCTTCGTCCTTGGCGCGACGGAGAGCCGGGATGCGGCATTGGCTTTGATTGAGCGATACCAAAAGCTGAGTGTGATCGATCAGTCCTTTGAGCTCGCAAACAATCACGGTGAAACTATTTTGCATTTGCTCGGCCCTACGGAGACCGAGCTCTATGCCCGATTGGCCAGCGCTCTAGTTTATCTTAATCCGGCGCAACGAGCGGATCCCGCCGTACTGATTCAGAACCGGCGCGGCCCGAACGGGCTCTGGAGCCAGGGAATCTCCGGGAACGTCCCGATTATTCTTTTGCGTATCAGCGATACAAACAAAATTGAAATCGCCAAGCAGCTGATTCAGGCGCACTCGTACTGGCGAGCGAAAGCGTTGGCCGTCGATCTGATCATTTTGATCGAGGACGATTCGGAGTCCGAACAACTCTTACACAACGAGGTGATAAGTTTGGTTGCACAGGGGCCTGAACCCAGTGCGCTGGACAAGCCGTCGGGAATATTCGTTCGACAAGCAAAACAGGTTCCCGCGGAAGATCGAACGCTGCTGCTGGCGACGGCCCGAATCGTTTTAACTGATAGAGACGGAACGCTGACAGAGCAACTGAATCGCCAGGAGAATCCTGGTCCGCCGGTCGAAGACTTGGAGGCGCCTCAGCCCGTGCCGCGTGATCCTTCCTCATCGCTTGCGCGCCCCTTGGCAGCCCGGGACGAATCACCCTACGTTAGTGACGTAACTCGGCGGTCCGGGACGGATCGCGCTACCAGTCAGGAACTGGTTTTTCATAACGGACTCGGTGGCTTTACTCCCGATGGGCGCGAATACGTGATAACGTTACAGCCGGAACAGGCGACACCGGCCCCTTGGGTGAATGTCATC
>DASTDH010000167.1:0-17077 GCA_035710445.1 Chthoniobacterales bacterium | reverse complement strand
GGAAACAGCTCGAACACTGGGTGCTACCGCCTTGGAGAGCAATGAGCACCTGACTACGCGGGTTCTTGAACAAACAGACCATGAGGGCGCACCGGTGGTGATCGAAGCTACGGGTAATCCCAAGGTAATGGAATCAACTGTTGATCTCGTCGCCGCTGGAGGACGCATCGTGATTGTGGGACTAGTCGCTACCGGAGTGCGAATCCAGTTTCCCGGTCTCGATTTTACCCGGAAGGAAATGACCATTCTAGGCTCCCGGACCGAGACCAATTGCTTTCCCAGGGCACTGCAACTGCTGGCTCAAGGGAAGATTCATTATCCGGAGATTGCTACCAAGTTCGACCTTTGGTCTGCACCGGAAGTGTTTAGCAAGATCACGCGAGATCCGGGTTCAGTACACAAAGGCGTCTTTGTCAGAGACTAACCTATGCGCTTCTATACCTTCCAGACAAATGGCCGCTCCCGTCTCGGGGTTGAACAATCGGGCAAAGATTGTCTAATCGATCTGCACGCCGCTGAACCTAATTTGCCCGCAAGCCTCCTCGGCTTAATCAGAGGAGGAAAACGTTCGTTAGCATTGGCATCCGAGGTCCTCCGTCGCGCACCGGAAAACGTGCCGACGTATCCGATGGCAAAAGTGACGCTGAAAGCCCCAATTCCGCGACCCGGTAAAATTCTTTGCTCAGGAATTAACTATCGCTCGCACCAGGAAGAGAATCCGGATGCCATCTTGCCCAACGAACCTTTTTTCTTTGCCAAAATGCCATCAGCCGTAATCGGGCCCTACGAACCGATCCGGTATCCATCACGCACGAAACAATTGGATTACGAAATCGAACTCGCGGTAGTGATCGGTCGTCGAATGAGCGCGACACCGGAAAGCGAAGTGATGGGCTCGATTTTCGGTTACACCATTTTGCACGACGTATCGGCCCGCGATGTTCAGTTCAAGGATAATCAAATCACACTCGGCAAGAATTTCGATTCTTTCTGCCCAATTGGTCCTTGCGTTGTGACGGCAGATGAGTTGCCGAATCCCGACAACGTTAGACTTCGGAGTTATGTGAACGGCGAAGTAAGACAAGACGGGTCTACCGCAGACTGGCTCTTTAGTCTGCCGCACCTACTCAGTTTCCTTTCCCATACGATGACTCTCGAGCCCGGCGATATCGTCAGCACCGGTACACCCGCAGGGGTCGGCGCTTTTCGAAAGCCACCGTCTTTTCTGCAGCCGGACGATGTGGTCCGCCTCGAGGCGGTAAGAATCGGTGTCTTGGAGAATCGAGTCATCGTTGCACAAGCAACATAGCAGATTTGGCTGAACAATCCCCCCACGAACACATGAACATAAAACTCCAAAAAGGCGTCACCCGACGCGATGCTCTCCGCTCTGCCGGAGTATTGGCGGGAGCGACATTTCTTACCGGACTGGCCGGTTCCGAGAAATCAATCGCCCAAAGCACCACCGAGAAGTCAACCAGCGATGAAGAATACGTCTGGTTATCCGCTAACGCTAACTTGCCATTATTCGTTGCCCACGATCATCCAGCATTGAAGGTCGTTGGTGAGGAACTGGGAGTGAAAGTGACCATTGCCGGACCAAATTCCGTAGACATACGCGGACTGGTGGAGGCAGTCGAACAAACGACAGCTCGGAAACCCACTGGGATGATGGTGGTAGGTTGGGATCCGAGCGCATTAATCCCGGCGATCAACGGCGCTATTGATGCGGGAATTCCGGTGGTCTGCGTCGACGCAGATGTTCCAAAAAGCAAGAGGTATTCGTTTATCGGCACGGACTGGTTCGACTTAGGCGTTCGCCAGGCTGAAGCGATGGTCAAAGCCCTCAATGGGAAGAAAGGCAAAGTGGCACTGCTGGGACTGATCGAACAAACCATCGACCAACAGGCTTTTGCCGGCTTCAAATCGATCGCGGAAAAAGCCGGATTGTCGTGCATGGATCCGCAGGAGGATAAAGGAAACCAGGCTGAGGCAGCTCGGGTAGCGGCATCGATTATCCAAGCAAACCCCGACTTGATAGGCATGGCTGGTTTTGACTCTGAGAGTGGCCCTGGTTTTGGCCAGGCCATTAAGGAAGCTGGGAAAGCGGGCAAAATTGTGGCGACTTGCGTTGATGCTGAGGCACAGCATCTGCGCCTGGTAAAGGAGGGCGTCCTGACCGCTGCTATTGGCCAGAAGCGCGAATTATTCACGTATGTAGGCGTAAAGGCGCTTTACGAGCTGCGACACTCCAAGCTGAAATTTACAAAAGACGACAAAGCTGCCGGGGTAGTGCCGATACCAGTTAATTATAACACCGGTACCTATACGGTAACGAAGGAGACCGTAGACCTGTTTTTGAAAGCCTGATTCAGCTTTTCGGTTTCGCCAGCAACGAATGCAGATCGACCAACCTTCTGTGCGCCCCCTTCTGGTGATGCGGGACATCCGCAAAACCTTCGATGGGGTCGAGGTGCTCAAAGGTGTGAACTTCGATGTTCAATCAGGAGAGGTTCACGCCTTGGTTGGCGAAAACGGAGCTGGCAAGAGCACACTCATGAATATTCTCGCGGGTGTGCACCAGCCGACCAGTGGAACAATCCAGTTCGATCGCCAAGATCCAGTATTCATCCCGGATGAAAAATCTGCCCAACAGCTTGGGATCAGCATTGTTTTTCAAGATCGCAGCTTGTTTGCCCAGCTTACCATCGCAGAGAATATTTTTGCGGCACGGCAACCAAACCGTTTTGGTCACATCGATCGGAACAAGCTCTGTTTCGATGCCGGCCGGTTACTGAAACAGGTAGATCTGGATGTTGGGCCGGATGAAATCCTCGAAAGTCTCTCGCCCGCCCAACAACAACTGGTCGAGGTAGCCAAGGCACTGTCGCTCAAAGCCAAGCTGATCATTTTTGACGAACCGACATCGTCACTCACAGATAAAGAAACCCAAGCCCTGTTTCGGGTCATCCGTCAGCTCCGATCACAAGGCGTTGGCGTTACCTACATCTCTCATCGACTGGAAGAGATCTTTCAAATCGCTGATCGGGTGACGGTCCTGAAAGACGGCGAATGGCAAGGAACAAGCAATATCTCCGAAACAAATGCCGACGATCTGGTGCGGCGGATGGTGGGAAGAAACCTTGAACTTCGGCACCAGGACGCTTGCGCAGCCGACAATCCGATTTTGTTGGACGTTCGTGGTCTCTCGGATTCTGATCATGACCCAAGACCTCTCCTGGGCGATATCTCTTTTACCGCGCGGGCTGGTGAGATCGTTGGGCTTGCTGGACTCGCTGGAGCGGGGCGAACCGAATTGGCACTTTCTATTTTTGGAGTCCGACCGCGTGGCCAAGGTGAGATCTACGTGAATGGACGCCGGCAGGAGATTCGCTCTCCTAAAGAGGCGATTGCTGCCGGAATTGGTTACGCTTTTGAAGATCGCAAAGAAGGCGGCTTGTTTTTGGACACGAGCATTGCGCGCAACATTGCGTCGGCAAAGCTGGAAGAATTTGGCTCGTGGTGGCTGAACGACGCACGCCAATCATCGGTTGCCGCCGATTATCGAACGAGTCTACGGATTGTCTCTCAAGATACCGATCAAGTGGTGCAAAGTCTGAGTGGCGGAAATCAACAGAAGGTCGTCCTGGCCAAGTGGCTTTTGGCGAACCCTAAGGTCCTGATCGTGGACGAACCTACCCGTGGCATCGATGTCGGAGCCAAAGCCGAAGTACACCAATTATTGTATCAGTTGTCGCGTAAAGGTGCTGCCGTTGTTGTGATCTCTTCTGAGCTTCCAGAGATCCTGGCGATCTCGGACCGGATCTACGTAATGCGTAACGGAAGGATCACGGGAGAATTGAGCCGAGCCCAAGCCACCGAAGAAAAGATCATGCGCTTGGCTTCTCTCAGCTTTCAGGAAACCATATGAGTCAGTCTCGCGTCGCAACCCTCCAAAAATCGTTTAAGGCGATCAAACGTGCCAAGTTTCGTTTTCGGGCGTCCTCGCGCGAACTAGCGCTTGCCGGGGTGACGATCTTTACCGTTATTCTATTCTCGATTCTTTATCCGACTGCATTCGCAAATTTCGGCAACTTTTCTGCAATTGTCCGGAACCTGGCTTTCGAAGGGATTCTCGCGATTGGCATGATGGTGATGCTGATCGGTGGAAGCTTCGATCTGTCCGTCGGTGCCATGGCATCGATGATTGGTGTGATAACGGGCGCGTTGATGAAGGAGCTGGGTTGGCCGGTGCCACTGGCCGTATTTACCGGTTTACTAACCGCGGCGCTTGGCGGCCTGCTCAATGGATTCATTGTGGCCAAAGTCGGGGTTAACGCACTGATAACAACTCTGGGAACGATGGGAATCTTCCAAGGTATCGCACTCTTGATCGGTGGTCCCGGAATAACATATCTGCCCGACTCTTTTTCGCGATTTGGTCAGTCTCAGTTTTTCGGGATCCAAGCGCCGGTCTGGGTTTTGGTCGTATTGGCAATTATTGCGCATTATGCGATGGCGCATACACGGTTCTTCCGACAGTTCTACTATGTCGGGAGCAATCCAAAAGCGGCTCGCCTTTCAGGCATTAATGTGGAAGGCCTTCAGATGCTGTCATTCACTATTATGGGGCTACTCGCTGGATGTGCCGGAATTCTGTATGCCTCCCGAATTGCCACGGCCACCTCAACCGTCGGACTTGGGGCCGAACTGCAAGCGATCACCGCTGTAATCCTAGGCGGCGCCAGCCTCGCCGGCGGCCGCGGCACAATCTGGGGTGCTATGATCGGAGTATTCTTCATGGGACTCATGAAAAACGTGTTGATCATTTCTCGCTTCTCTTCCGAATGGCAAAGCATTGTCCTTGGTGCGGTCTTGGTTGGCGCGGTCGCGATCGACTCTATTATGAATCGCAAGCACATACGATGAGGCTGCATCGCTTACAAGGTGCCTGGACATTTTTGAGCAATAGAGGCTTCGGTAGCAGGATATTACGGTTACGAAGATGCTGCCCGTCTGGCGCGAGAGCGCGTGACGTACAGCTATCAGCCCGAGCGTTCATACCGCTTCTATTGGCAAGGTCTGATTGAGATGGGCGCTCTCATAACCAGCGAACACCAGCTGGAGTGTGCGCAGATTGTCGGCAGCGGTCGTTTCAGCCCGCCCAGTCCCGCGCAATTCGGCAGCCAGATTTCGATGGCAATCAACGATGCTGGCGTGAACCAAAGCGTAATCGGGATCTGCCCACGAGTAAGTTGGAGGCGGATAGCGACGTGAAGTGATCCCCTCTTCGAGGGTTGTACGAATCCAAAAATCAGGGGCAAGCTCGATCGAGCCGCGATCTGCTTCTATGAGGATAAAGGTCTCAGGGAATCTCTCGAAAGAGAGACGGCTGGCAAAACTCAGATTACATATGACTGACATTCCGTTCTCCATTTTTAGCAGAACGGTCGCAACATCTTCACCGCGAATCGTCGGATTGACTCGATGCACTTGGGCGGTCAGCGTCCGGGCTTCACCAAACAAGAATCGAGCCACATCGAAAATGTGACTACCCATGTCTGACATAGCGAACCGATCTAGCTCGCGAAGAAACGGCTGATTATCAAATGCAGGAAAACTTGTGTTGAAATCAATGCGCGCTCGAAACGCGGTTCCGATTCGACCTGAATCCAATATGTTTTTGACTTCACGAATGGGACGTTGCCATCGCCAGTTTTCGTGGACAAAGAAGGAGATCCCGGCCGTTTGGCAAACGCGCACCATTCGCTGTGCGGTTTCAAAATCGTTGGCCATTGGTTTCTGGCAAATCACCGGAACTCGATGTTGAGCGGCGAGTTCAACTAGTGGGCTGTGGGTAGCCGGACTGGTGATAATGTCCACCACATCGGGGCGAACCGTCCGAAAAAGCTCTTCCGGGTTATCAAATCGCATTGGAACACCGAAACGATCACTAATCACCCTGGTCTTATTGGGATCGACATCACAGGCGGCGATACATTCTACATCCGGCAACTCGAGCCAGGCAGGAATTTGGTAACGGCTCCAAAACCCACAGCCGAAAACAGCAATACGCAGAGTTTCCATCAGGGCAACAAGCCCAGTTTAATGAAAGCCGTATTCCAATGCTACGATTTAACTTCGGGAATGTTGGACGAAGTCGAGAGTACGGCTGGTGGCTAACCAGGCGGGCAGAGCCAACTTAGGGTTCCGCTAAGGCTGTGGGCTTGGAAGTGAGCGCTATTGATTGGCTCAATTAGCTTTGCACTCTCGGTTGTTCGGCCGTGACCGGTCGCGCTAGATCAACAGTGAAATCCCAGCGGGTCTCCACTTTCTTGCCGTTCACCTTCGCGCTGATCATTTGCTCCAGCCTGCAGCCGTCTCACGCACAAAATCCTCGTACCGCCTAGGGGCATGGCCGATCAGCGAGGTCAGCGTAGCGACATCGGCGTTGCTCGGAGCGAAGCCACGGTCCTCGTATCCCTGGAACATAAGCCGGAGGTCCTTAGCGAGCCAAGCGGGGAAGATTTGACGGAGTTGCTCCTCGAACGCTTCCATCGGAAGGTCGGCGTAACGAACCTGCTTGTTCAAAACCTCACTCCAAATGGCCGCGGCACTGGGTCCGCTTAGTGGATCCGGTCCAACGAGGTTATAAGTCTTCCCAGTGTGCCCGTCGGTGGTTAACGAAACGACAGCGGCATCGGCGATATCTCGAACATCAACTGCAGCGATTCCAGCTTTGCCAATCGGATTTGGATACAGACCGGCCCCAATCAGCACAGGTTTGAGCTGGGCATCGTTCTGGAAGAAATAACCGGGCCGCAAGACAGTGAATGGGGTATCGAACGCCTTAAGAGATGTCTCAACAGCATACTTGCCAATAAAATGCGGAACGTCCGGGAAACGCTCGGCTTGGTAAACAGAGAGGTAAGTGATGTGCTTAACCTTTGCTTGCCGAGCTACGGCCACTGTAAGCAGAGCTTGTGTCAGCTCGTCGGCCACATTGCCGACCAGCAGGAACAGCTTGTCGACGCCGTTCAGTGCCGAGCGGACCGAGTCGGGGTCCAGCAGGTCGCCGATAGCCACCTCTGCCCCGTCGGGCAGCTTTGCTTCCTTGTTCCGAGTCAGGACGCGGACAGACTCTCCACGGCGAAGCAGCGCTTGGACTACTTCTGTGCCCACTTTGCCCGTACCACCAGTCACTAAGATTTTCATAAAGTCTCCATTGAATACGGAACCCACAGCCGGGTCCAGGCAAGTCAATAATATTTACTGAACGTTTCGTATTTTAAAATATAAAATCGAGATCGACAAATGATTTTTCTTTCCGTTCTGTTAAACTTAATGCGTGTCTGCTAAAGGTTCTGTTCCTCCCCGCCGTGGCCGCCCGCCCATTGAAGCAGCCGAGTCGCATGCGGCAATTTTGGATGCCGTTTATGAGCTGCTGCAGGAGCGTTCGGTCCGTGATCTCACGATGGAAGCCGTCGCCAACAGGGCTGGCGTAGGCAAGCCCACGCTCTACAAGTGGTGGCCGACCAAGGCCGCGCTTGTGCTGGCCATGTTCCGAGAACGAATCGCTGTCGCCTTGCCGCCGCCGTCAGTTGGGACGGCGGAAGAGGCGATCCGTGACGCGACACGTGCCTTGATCGGGCCGTTGAACGGACAGTTGGGTAAGGTGCTGTCCGAGCTGATTGCCGAAGGCCAAAGCGAGCCAGCGATCCTCCGGGAGCTGTTTGACAAACACATCCGGGGACACCAGGAGGCAAACGCCGCCGATATCGAGCGGGGCAAAACCAGCGGGGAACTAGCGAGCGATGCGGATCCGGAACTGATTATCGATGCAGTGTTCGGTGCGATCTTTTATCGCCTTCTGTTCCGATCCTCACCGCTGACTGAAGAGTTCAGCGATAAGTTAGTCAGGCAGGTGTTCCGCGGTGCCCGAGCTAGAGCGGGCGAAGCTACCACACGTTCCAAACCTCGGCGGGTCAAACCGGCGTGATCTTAGAGTGACAATCAAGTCCACGGGCGGACCCTCGTAAGTCGACTCGGGTCCGAGGCTCGCCGGTGGGCGAAGTTCAGGCGCACCATACAGGATGGGTCTTCCGAGCCCGGCTGCTCGCGCGATCAGGAACAATCCTGCCCGACGGCGACGACTCCGATCGCTCGCGCGACGCGCGCGGTCCGCTCGAACTTTGCGGGCGAGTTATGCTAAATAGCGCGCAAAATTCTGTGCCAAATAATTCGCAAAATCCGGTCGATCGGGTCGCGTCTAAAAGATTCAAGGACTCTGATATCGCAAAATCATATTTCTTGGTTCCTGTCACCCAGAGCGCAGTTCTGCAGCCATCGGTTCCAGATTCTTGATTCTGATTCTTTAGACTCGACCCCTATAGGACCCCCCTTCGGTCTTTCGGACATCCGACCGCGTCAGTCGCTCAAGTGGCCGCAGCCCTTTGCCAGGCGTACGCTGTCTACATCATCTTCACGGGTCAGGGCGAAGTCAGCCCTCACTGCCGTGACTCAGCCAAAACAGTCCGCCGTCCTGAGCGCCGACAACAATCTTGATATCTGTTTCCTCGACATTAGCAGCCGATATGACGACACGGACCTCGGCCGGCTCCGAATGATAGTTAATTGCGATTATCCCGAGATCTCCGGTCGCCGCACGATGCAGCCGAACCAGAGAGTTAGGGCTCGCTTTTAACGATCGGATTTCCGCGTATCCGTTTCCGAATGCCCATTTGGTGATAGGCGGACCGCCCGCATCCTCGGTGTTCGCCGAGGCACAGAGCGTTCCGATCCAGACGAGTCTCCCGTCACCCACCGCTCTCGAGCAAACGGCCGGCTCCCCGGTTTCGAAGTGCGCCAGAACCCGCACGTCGGGCCCGAGAGAACTGAAAAACTGCTTGTAGTAGCGCCCAAAGAACTTGCCCGGAGAGTCGTTGGTAGTTGTCCATTCCACCTCGATCCGGTCATGGCTCTCGATAATCTGTCCGTTCAAACCACCTAACTCTTCGAGCAGGCTGGTCTCGGGCTGGATCGTGCCGGTGTGGTCGAACAATCCTGTGCCCGCCTCGATAACCAGAGTGCCACCCTGTTTAATGAAGTCGATGAGATCGCTCAGTTCGTTGGGTGAAAGCGCCAAAGCAGCCGGCACATAGAGCATCCGTAAACCGTTATCGTACGCGTTGTCCAATCGATCCCCGTGGACGAAACGGACCGGAATTCCTTTTTCGAAAAACTCGCGGTACGCGCCGTACAAAGAGGCTGCGTACAATGAATCGCTTCGCCCAGCAGCAAAGCTGAATAGCGCGGTCGTCCGGGAAACGTAGATACCATTTACTGCCTGGACCGGGACTGCATCCCGTAGCCGCTCTTCGTCCGCGAACCGTCGTGCGATCTCGCCGGCAGCTCTGGTCCGTTCAGACGGTTCGCCATTCAAATGGGTAAGACCAAATCCGGGCGCCTCGAGCCCGGACGGTTCCGGTTTCCATTGCCAGTAAAGAACCCCTTTCGCACCCCCGGCGAGCGAGTTCCAGTTCCACAATCGGATTTCATCCGGAGTAGCGACTGGATTGCCGAATGCTCCCCAGAGCCCACCACCGGATTGCAGTTCGCTTTGCCAGAACTCCTTGGTATCAGCCGCCGAGGCGACCAGTTCAACATTCATGAGGTGCTGGACAAAATCATTTTGCATCAACCATTTCGGAAAACTGGTGAGCCCGAATCGGTCGACCTTTTCTGCAAGCATGAACTCATCCGTCAACGTCACCCCGAGCCCTCCTTTTCCGGTACCACCAAAATACCCGCTGAACGGCACATGCGTCATCGCGACCTGACCGGGAGCGACGTCCTTGATCGCGCGAACGCGTTGCTCCAACCAGCCGGCGTGGTTCTCCAACCAGAACAACCGCCAATCGATCATATCGGGATAAGTTCCGAAACGGACCGGCGCCGTGACATCTTCCCAGGAGCAGTAGGCGCGGTACCAGACTCTGTTCAGCTCTTCGAGAGAACCATATTTGTCTTTCAGCCAGCCAACGAATCGTTGGTGTGAGTACCGGCAATAACAAAAAATCTTGTCCGGATAATCGAATGCCGGATCCAAATGCGGCTCGTTCCAGACATCGAAGGCGATGAGACTCGAATGCGCGCCGTAGCGATTGCCGACCTGCTTTAAAAATCGGTTTGCGAGGGTTGCCACTTCCGGTTTATCACGGCAAAGCCCGGGCCATCCTCCTGACGGCATGTTGGCGGCCCCGCTAAACTTCAGGATCGCTCCCTCGTTGCTGGTGTACCGTGCATCCGGATGCAATCGCTCCAACCAGTAAGGTGCGCCTTCGGGAATGATATTGATGACGGTCTGCAGTCCTTTCGCCCGACAGAGATCCATCAGTTCATCGAGATCGTCGAAATAGAAAGCGCCTTCTGTCCGTTCGATCCAGGACCAGACCGCCCAGAGCTTAACCGTGTTGAATCCGGAAGCCGCAATCAAGTCGAGATCACTGCGCCACGCGCGACGGCCGGGGAACGGCGGCCGATAATATTGTGTACCAAAGACGATCCGCCTTTTATTCATTGGGAAAGCAGCCGGTTAACCATCCGGCCGAAAGCGTTAACCTTTTACGGCTCCGCCGATAGTTCCTCTGGCTAAGTATTTCTGCACAATAAATCCAAACAGGATCATGGGGACCATGGTAAGGCTAGCGGCAGCGCTGCTCTTTCCCCAATCGACGGAAATCGATCCGACGAACTTCGAGATCCCAACTGGTAATGTGTAGGTATCGATATTGGTCAACTGCAGAGAGAAAATCAGTTCGTTCCACGAAAACTGGAGGGAGAGGATCATTGCGGCCGCCAGACCGGGCGCTATTACCGGCGTAATAATCAGCCAGAAGGTTTGCATCGGCGTACAGCCATCCGTTCTGGCCGCAGCTTCCAGGTCCTTCGGGACGTCGCGAATAAATCCCATGATCAACCAGATCACGAACGGCAGGTTCACCGCAGTATGCGCCAGCACCGGCCCGACATACGTCCCGAGTAACCCGGTCAGATTCAGCAACGCAAACAGAGGCAGGAGCATCGTGATCGCCGGGACCAGTTTTCCCAGCAGGAACAGGTCGGCAATCAGGGATGCATATCGCGGCTTGAGGGAGACCAGCGAATAGGCAGTCAAAGCCCCCAGTCCAACCGACAATATTGAAGAAATTGCTCCGACACAGAAACTGTTCCAGAAATACCTGCCAAAATCCCCGGATGTAATTGCTCTAACATAATTGTCGAGCGTCGGCTCGAACAGGATAGTTGGTGGGACACTGAAAATGTCCATTTGGTTCTTGAACGAATTGGAAACGACCAGAACGATCGGGACAACCGTCCAGAGCAGGTAGAGAACGAGAACCACGGTTTTTGCTAGAACACGGATCCACTTCGTAATCATGTTGAGCAGATGACTCGAGGGTCAATTCTGAACTTTAGAAGGCCTCAGGAACGGTCCGAAGATGCATGCTAATGCAATGAGCATGATCATTGAGACGGCCATCGCATACCCCATCTGATATTGTTCGAATCCCTTCTTGAAAGCGTAAATACTGAGCGACAATGTGGAATTTGCCGGTCCGCCGTTTGTCAATGCGTAGATAATATCAAAAACTCGAAACGCATCTGTGCCTCGAATAACCAGGACAACGGAAAGCACCCCTTTCAGCGAGGGTATCGTTATCCTGAGCAACGTGTGCAACCAGTCAGCGCCATCGATTCGAGCCGCTTCATAAAGTTCCTGGGGAATCGCTACCAGGCCGGCAGTCGCACAGAGCAGCACAAACGGAGTCGTTTCCCAAACGTCGGAAAGAATCACGCAAAGCATGGCCCATCCCGGCTGCTGCAGCCCGCCGAAATACCGGTCCAGACCGAAGCAACCAAGCAGATAGTAGACGAGTCCGAAGGTGGGATCGTACATATACCGCCAGATCAATCCAACGATGATTGGAGAGATCAGGAGAGGCATACAAAATATGCCGCGAAGGATCTTTCCGATCGAGGCCGGAATCGATAGCAGCAACATCGAGATACCAAGTCCGATGACTAATTCGGCCAACAACGCGAAAAACGTGAAAAACAACGTCTGGCCAAACGCCAGCAGCGCCAGCGGATCCTGGAAGAAACGCAGGTAATTCTCCAGGAATAGAAACTTTCCTTTCGCTTCAAAGCCAGGCCGGTAGTCGAAAAGACTCATGACGACGGCATACCCGAGCGGGAGCAACATGGCCGCACAGACAACAGCTGCGGATGGAAGGATCAGGGCAATCGCCAGGTACTGACGTCGATGCATCGGAATAGGCCGAAACATACTCATCGAAGGCTGGTGTTCCCCCCGGGGACGCCGCCCATGCGGATCAGAGAATTTACTGAAAGTCAGCCGCCAACTGTTTTTGGATAGCTTCGAACTGCACCTTCGGGTCCGCGTCCTTGACTGCAATCTGGGAGAGCGCTGCCTGAACTGCATCCATCAGTTTCGGGCCGTTTTTATCTCTTGGTTCCGTGTTGGCGTTCTTGAGAGATTCGGCGATTGCAGGAAAGAACGGCAGCTTGGAAGTGAGTTCCTTGTCGTTGAGGACCGATTCCCTGGCGCAAACCTGACCATCCTTAAGACTCATCCGCTTTTCGATTTCCTTGCTCGTTAACCAAGCGGCGAGCTGATACGCCTCCTGAGGATGTTTGCTGTCCGCTGTCAGACACCAGCTCCAGAAGGAAAGTGTTCCAAATGGTTTCTTACTATACGGAAGCGGCAAGTACTCGATCTTCCCTGCCACTTTCGACTGTTTCGTATCTTCCAGCGCGCCGGCCAGGCCGGAAATAGTTATCCCGTAAGGCGCTTGCCCGAATTGAACGGCTTTATTCACATCGTCAAAATGCCAGTTCGTACTGCCTCTCATTGAAACAGCGACAAGCTCCTTCCAGAATTTGCCAGTCTCAATATTTTCCGGAGTAGACATATCCAGTTTTCCAGCGCTGTTGAAATAGTCGCCATTATTCGACCGGGCAAGAGCGATCCAGACATCGACAGCAGCCAATCCTTCTTTTGCTGGAACAGCGATTCCTGTCCCTTTTTCCTTCAGCTTCTTCGCGACCGCCAACGTCTCTTCCCATGTCTTTGGAGGTTGGAGCGAATTTTTTGCGAAGACATCCTTGTTATAAACTACCAGCGGCGTCTGCACGAAGGTTGGTAAACCATAGAGCTTTCCTTCGAACCGGTTGAGCTTGATCAAACTTGGTTCAAAGTCCGCAAAATCGAAATCTTTTCCGGACAATGATGTATCGCTAACGTATTCGTCGAGCGGCCGTAGATAACCGGCGGCGACATATTCCGGGATCCACACTTCCTGTGCAAACACCAGATCGTAAGCTCCGGTCTTACCACCCATGTTCAGCATCTGCTTTTGCCTTAATTGACCATAGTCAATCGCATCCATCCTCACGTGAATACCGGTTTTATTTTCGAACTCACTGAGTAGTGCAGCTTGATCGTCAGCGTTCCCTCCAGCCCATCTGGAGATAACTAACTCAACCTTTTTGTCGCCGACGGTCGACTCGGTGTTCGACTGATCTTTGCTCTGCGCCTTTGTTTCGTCGCTGCCCAGCAACGATAGTCCCCCGATCGATAGAAGAACCAACCATGGGATCGTTTGTTTCATATTAGTTTTCAGCTTGTTTTTTTACATACACAAATTGGTTAGTTTCAGCCGCCTGGTAGGCGGCCTCCGTGACCTGAGCTACCTTGTAGGCGTCGCGAAATGAGGTCTGGAAAGTGACGCCGGATTTAAGGCGGCCAACAATGTCTGTTACCTCGCGTTTGTAGTGTTGGACATGAGTGGGCCAGCTGAGATAGTCATGCGGTTCGCTTTGTGCCGGTTTAACGTGCGGGCTGACCCATCCGCCAAGACCTTGAGAGACACCCTTTTCAGTGTAGAGCGCCACGCTGGGAGCTTTTGCGGTCAGGTCGACCAGCAGTGTTCCCTCCGTTCCAAAAATCTGAAGCGTATTGCGCATACCGATGTCGATGTTCAAACTCCAGAGCGTGCTCAGTGAACCCAGCGCCCCGCCGGTGAATCGCACCAGTGTCACCGCGTTGTCCTCCACGGCGAGCCGGGGTTTATCGATGTTCTGTTTCGCGCAAGCGACTGCTTCGATATCGCCGATCAGCCAAAACAACAGGTCAAAGGCATGCGCGCCCTCATCGATTAAGGCTCCGCCGCCGCCGAGGAACGGATCTTCCATCCAATTCACCATATAATCGGGACAACCGATCTCCTTGATGCCCGCCAAGCCGATGACCGCCTGGACGCTGATAATTCTGCCGAGCAGCCCTTGATCGATAATCTGTTTTGCGCGCTCGGCTTCCGGGATATAGCGGCTGCAAAAGCCGACCGTGTTAGGCAGACCCGATTTTTCGACGACCATCGTCATCTCGAGCGCATCCGCGCTATTGGTTGCGATCGGCTTTTCACAAAAAAGAGCTCTGCCCGCCCTGATCGTGTCCAGGACCATCGTCTTGTGCTTTTGATTTGCTGAATGGATAAAGACCAGATCGATCTCGTCACGCTTCAGGAGTTCCCGGTAATCAGAAAAATAGGTTCCACCGAACTTGCGCTGAGCTTCTCTGCCTCTGGCTTCATCATCATCGGCTACGGCAACGATCTCCACCTCCTGGCCCATCTCGCTGAGCGCCCGCGAACGAAACTCCGCGTGGATATGCTCGTAGCTGACCATTCCGATCCTGATCTTTGACATGTTCTTTTGATAGGTAGTTTGTTAGCTCTTGCGTGGTCGGTTCGGCCGAATTTCTCCGGTCCTTAAAGCTCGACGGTCCGGCTTCCTTGCACCGATCGATAGGCGGCATCCACCAATTCCAAAATTCGGAGACCGCTTGCTCCGTCCGATCGACACGGTTTGTCCTGCGTCAAACAATCCAGGAAGTGAGTAAACATCGCCAGATGCCCATCCTTCACGCAATGATCGTCGACCGCGTGATGATGCAGGAGACTTCCGCCGCCTTCGATCGCGCCACCCAAAGCGGACCGAATCGGATGTCCATACAGGAGATCGATGAGCGCGTGCCCCTTCGTGCCGAACAATTCAAATCGACTATCAAATCCGCCGGTCAGTGACCAGCTATCCTCGGTTTGACCAATAATGCCATTTTCGAACCGGATCGTGATCACAGAAGTGTCTTCAACCTCCTGTTGATGCACGAACGTTCCGGCTTCCGCACTTACTCGAACCGGACGGCTGTCACCCGCCATCCACTGCAGAAACGAGAGTCCGTGCACCGCCATATCGATAATGCACCCCCCGCCGCTCTGCGCCGGATCGCTGAACCAATTTGCGTGAGTTCGACCGATCCCTTCGCACGCCTTCAGCCGAAACAAATCGCCATAGAGGCCCGACGTAACCATCTCCTTTGCTCGAGCGAGCGCTGGAATGAAAGTAACGTTCTCCGCGTAAAAGAGTCGTCTGCCGCTCTCTGCTGCAGCGTGCACCATTTCGGTTGCCGCCGCGAGATTGTGCGCCAACGGCTTTATGCAAATGACATCCTTGCCTTCCCTGAAAGCCGCCAATGCAATTTCTTTGTGCAGGACATTCGGCACGCAGATGTTAACGACTTGGACACCGGGATCCCGGACTAACTCTCCATACGAATCGTAGACTTTTCGGATTCCGAATTTCGCCGCGGCGTTGCGAGCATTTTCGACTTTTCCGGACGCGATTGCGATCACTTCGAATCCCGGGATCTTCTGGAACACCGGGAGCTGAACCAGATCCGCCCAGAAACCTGCTCCTACCATGCCAATCCGAATCACGATTGGCCTCCCGGCGAAGGAATACGCGCAACTTCTCCCGTTCGAATTGAATGATCGGCAAGGATTGCGAGCCGCTGTGCCTCAATCGCGTCACGGCCTGTGGCTTGCGGTTCCACCTTCCCAAGAACACTCTTAATAAAATGGTTCGCTTCGCCTAAATAACCATATTTCCAAAGGATGCCGAGATTGCTCCACCCTTCCGGACGCGAAGATCCCGCCATGTGTTTACGGATGAAGATGTGTCCGCCCTGTTTCCCAACCAGGTCGACAAAAACCGATCCGTTGGTTCCATAGACTTCCAAAGTCTTATCTCCGAATCCGGTGGTCCAGCTGCCGTACAGGTCTCCCATTGCACCGTTCCTGAACCGGAGACTGCACATGATGTTGTCGGGCGTACCGTGCCTCTTGGCTCCTTCCAAGACATACGCTCCACCGCTCGCAAACAAGGTTTCGACTTCCCCGGCATACCATCGGAACAAGTCCAGCGTGTGAATGATTGTATCAATCAAGACACCTCCCCCTTTGGCCGGATCGTAAAACCAATCGGCCGACGGTTCCCATCCGAACACCGATGATCGAAGCGCGATCAGCGTCCCAATTTCTCCGCTGGAAATGGCCTCTTTGACATCCGCGAATGGAGGCGTGAAACGGAGCATGAATCCCGTCTGCAAAGTAACCTTGGCTTCTTCCGCCGCCGCGGTGATCGCTTCACATGCCTCCACCGTGAGCGCCATCGGTTTCTGGCAAAAGATATGTTTCCCTGCTTTGGCCGCGGCTATCGAAATTTCCTCGTGCAAAAACGTGGGCGCGCAAATCACGACGGCATCCACGTTGCCGGATTTGAGCAGGTCTGCGTGACTTTCGAAAACTGCGGAGACATCAAATTTCTTCGCGAACGTTTCAGCCACGGGCCGCACAACGTCCGCTACGGCGACCAGCTCTGCTTCCGGGACACTTTGATAGGCGTTAGCCATCACGTTCCCGATTCGTCCCGCCCCAATGATACCGATTCTGACTCGATTCACAGTGGTTGCTTTCCTGGGTTCGGGTTAGCCGCCATTAAGCACGCGAGGCAGCGACACGAACGATCGCGCCTTCGCCCGAAGAGCGATAAGCGGCTTCGATGATCTCCAACGCGGCTTTGCCGTCCTTGCCGCTCACGGATGGCGGAGTCCCCGACCGAATCGTCGCGGCAAAATCGATCAAGGCATCCCGGT
>DASTDH010000166.1:0-4478 GCA_035710445.1 Chthoniobacterales bacterium | reverse complement strand
TGGCCAGTGCGTCCAAGCCCAAGTCCCATGAACTGCGGGGTGATCCCTCTTTGTTCTTCATGCATACAACTTGAGAGAGTCTCGCATACCGATCTTTACGTCGGTTGTTTAATCGTAAACATCAATTGGCCTGGTGAAGCGAGCTGGATATGATTTGTGGCGTGGCTGGAAATGCCGAACCCGATCAAAAATCCAGAAAACCGACTACCGCGGAGCGACCAAGAACTGCGCAAAAGAAAGTGAAGGCCTCTGCCTCGGCGGGTAGGAACCTCCGCGCGAAATCGATTCGCGCATCTAGGTCTCTGCAATCTGCTCCAGTCGCTGGAAGAGGTAGCGGAACCGAGGAAGGGCTTCGTAAGCTCAATGAAACGCTATCTGTTCTCTTCCGATTTGCTCCCGATGCCATCATCATCGTCGAGGAGAACGGGTGCATCGTACGGGTCAATGATCAAGCAAAGGCAATGTTCGGCTATACCGAGAAAGAGTTTCTGGGAAAACGAATCGAGATGCTGATGCCGGCACGGTTCCGGAAACGTCACGTCGGACATCAAGAGCAGTACATGGCGATGCCTCGACTACGAAGAATGGGAGCGGGATTGGAATTATACGCCCAGCGAAAAGACGGCTCGGAGTTTCCTGTGGATATCATGCTGAGCCCAATCGAAACATCCGAGGGCAGAAGTGTTATTGCCACGGTGCGGGATGTAACCGAGCGAAAGCAGATTGAGGAGACTCTGCGCAGGTCTCGAGAAGAACTGGAAGTTCGGGTCCGCGAACGGACGGCTGAGTTGAGCCAAGCGAACCTCCGGGCGGTTACAGCGTTGGAGGCGCGAGCTCGCCAGCATAATGCCGTCGCCGAACTAGGTCAGCGAGCATTAGAGGGGCGCGATGTTGCTTCACTCCTGGACGACGCGGTTTCTTTGGTGCCACGGACGCTTGACGTAGAGTTTTGTAAGATTTTGGAATTGCTCCCCGAAGGAAATGGCCTGCTCCTGCGGGCGGGTGCCGGTTGGAAGGACGGAACCGTCGGACAAGCGACGTTACCTACCGGTAAGGAATCGCATGGAGGCTTCACATTGCTGTCCAGCTCGCCGGTGATCGTGGAAGATTTCCAAACGGAGACTCGTTTCCGGCCCCCATCACTTTTCGTTGAGCACCGGATCCGAAGTGGAATCAGCGTGATTATTCATGGCCGCGGTAGGCCTTACGGCGTCTTGGGAGCTCATACTGCTCGACAGCGGAAGTTTACTACTGACGATGTTCATTTTCTCCAGTCGGTTGCCAATGTCCTGGCTGCAGCGATCGAGCGAAGAGGACTGGAAGATGAGTTGCTCAACATCAGCAGCCGAGAGCAACGGCATATCGGGCAGGATCTGCATGATGGGTTGTGTCAACAGCTTGTTGGAATCGAATTCCGCAATTCAGTACTTGTTCAACAGCTGAAAAACATTCCGCCCGCACACGCTGAGGCGGCCCAGATTGGCGAGGCGATTCGCGAGGTAACCCGCCAGGCGCGATCGCTCGCCCGTGGTCTTTCACCTGTCCAGATTGAAACGAACGGCTTAATGGCGGCGCTGGATAGTTTGACGGCAAACGCTGGCAAACTGTTTTGCTTAGCCTGCTCGTTTGAATGTCCTCGACCGGTGTTGGTGGAGAATCCGACGATCGCTACGCATCTCTACCGTATTGCCCAGGAAGCGATCGGCAACGCGATCAAACATGGCCAGGCGAAATCGATCGTCGTCAGCCTGAAGCAATCAAATGGCGATGTAACACTAACTATCAAAGACGACGGCCACGGCTTTGCTCCGCAACGCGCTGCCACCGAAGGTATGGGCCGACGGATCATGGAGTATCGTGCAGACATGATTGGGGCGATTCTGAGAGTCGATTCGACCATTGGTAAAGGCACGACCGTTGCCTGCAGACTGAAGGCGGGCCGATGAAAGCGGGAAAGCCAACTGTGAAGAAGACCCAAGTACTCATCATCGATGACCATCCGATGACACGGGCCGGACTGGTCCATCTGATCAATCACCAGCCGGATCTGGTCGTGTGCGGCGAGGCGGCGAATGCTGCCCAAGCATTGGAAATTCTCGACTCGAGCCGGCCCGATCTTTTGCTGATCGATATTACGCTTCCCGGCAAGAGCGGTCTGGAGCTGATCAAGGACGTCAAGGCGATACGTCCCGAGCTTCTCATGTTAGTGATCTCGATGCACGATGAGTCATTGTACGCTGATCGCGTGCTACGAGCTGGTGCTCGTGGTTACATCACAAAACATGAAGGGGGCGAAAAATTGATCGAGGCCATCCGTCAGGTTTTAAGCGGAAAAATCTACGTGAGCGAAGGTATGTCCGCACATATCCTGGAGATCTTTTCCGGTGGGCAAGCTGCGCTCGATCGGTCTTCGATCGAAAAGTTGAGCGATCGGGAATTCGAAGTGTTCGAGTCGTTAGGTGCAGGTCTTTCGTCTCAACAAATAGCCAAAAAGCTGCATTTAAGTGCAAAGACGGTGGATGCGCACCGCGCCAATATCAAAACGAAATTGAACATTAAGACGACCGCAGAACTCATCGCGTACGCTGCTCGCTGGATATCGCACCGCGCACAGAAAGGGTAGCGGGGCAAAGTAGCCGAAGCTTCCAGCTGCGAGGGGCGCAGCGTTCCGCACCGTGGAAGGTGCGGCTACGTGCTAGCCCCTGCCGACTCCTTCCTTCGCCATGGTTGCGCGCTAGCGATTATATCAGCGCAGCCGTGTTGTAACGGTAGCGCAATCTTTGCACCAAAGCTTCGGTGGCGCTTGGATGCACTGCCGGAGGATTAGCGAGGTCGCGAGCAGAGTGTCCATCTCGGATTGCGGCGGAGATGAGATTGATGATCTCAGCGGCGCGTGAGCCGATCGCGATGCATCCGAGAATACGAGCGGTTTCAGCGTGAACCAGGCATTTGATTGCCATTTGTTCGCGCTCGATCGTGGTAAAATCATCGTCGGTGAAGAGCGGACCGCTCCACGATAAAGCTTCTACGGCCAATCCGGCGGTCCGCGCCTCTTCCTCGGTCCAGCCGATACTGGCAATCGGAGGTTCAGTGTGGAGAAATTGGGAGAACCACCGTTTGTCGAATCGAGCCGGTTTTCCAAGAATCGATTCCACAGCGACGTTGGCTTGGGCGGTCGCAACGCTGTCGAGGAGGCTGATGCCGGTGACGTCGCCCACAGCATAGACTGACTCGGTTGGGGTCTGCATTCGGGCGTTCACCGGAATCCAAGCACCGCTGGTCAATCCAATTGATTCTAACCCGAGTTGGTCGCTGCTCGGTTTCCTGCCGGTCGCGATGAGGGTAACATCTGGTTGGATAACGGTTCCGGTAGTCAACTTGTAGCTCGCCCGGTTCGCAGTTATCGTTGGCGGTAGTTCAATCGGCTCGTTTAAGAGAACCTCGACACCGGCTCCGATCAGTATATTGCGAAATTGCTCGCCGGCGATGGAATCCCAATTTGGCAGCAGCCGCGATTGCGCTTCAGCGACGGTGACCCGGCTACCCAAATCGCGGTAAATGGAAGCAAGTTCGCAGCCGATGTATCCTCCTCCGATCACGAATAGATGCCGTGCGGCGGTTGCGCGTCGCAGAATATGATCGCTGTTTAGAAGCCCGGCCTCAGGTTGGCCCGGGAAATTTGGCCGGGAACCTGTGGCAATAATGATATGTTCAGACTTAATTTCCAGGTCGACACCTCTGGGAAGATCGGTGATCCTGATCTCCTTGGGCCCAACCAATTGCGCGTGACCGAACCGGAGATGTACCTTCTCGCGATCGATCGCCTGGCTGAATTCCACCGAGAGACGGCTGCTGGATCGGCGTTGGGCGGTTAGCCAATCTGTCCAACTCGTCTCGATCAGATCGAGCGAGGTGCCTACGCTTGGAGCTTTTTCTGTCCGCTTCAGATAACTAGCGCATGCCCGCAAAGCTCGAACCGTATAACTGCCTCCATGAAAGCTAGTGCCACCCAGGTTCTTTTCTTCGACCAGCAGGGTGGACAAACCCGCCCTGGCGGCTGCGAGACTGGCTTCTTTACCGGCGGAACCGGAACCGATAACAACAACCTGATATTGATAACTCATATGTGAATATTATTCCGACTCATCTGGTCGCTTTTGTTGCGACAGCGGACACTAACGTTGGGTGCAGAAGACGACTCACCAAAGGTTGTTAAGCTCTGGCCATCCGTTGAGGTCGCGCCTCATTTGCGAACCTGGTTGCGACAAGGCCTGCCGGCCGCAAACTCGAGGATGTTGTCAATCGTAGTTTGCGCGATCTGGTCCAATGCTTCTCGGGTGAGAAAGGCTTGGTGACCGGTAATGACCACGTTAGGGAAGGTGAGCAAACGGGCGAAGGTATCGTCTGGGATGACTTGGAGTGATCGGTCGTCGAAAAACAGCCCGGTTTCCTCTTCATATACGTCCAGGCCAAGGTAG
>DASTDH010000165.1:0-4385 GCA_035710445.1 Chthoniobacterales bacterium | reverse complement strand
CGCCACTCGACCGATTGATGTTGGTGTGGGAAAGCGGGCGTTATCAGATGATCCCTCCGCCGGAAAGGGTATTCGTAGATAAGGATTTACTCTACTTCGGGATCTATGATCGAGACCGCATTTTCACGGTCGTTTATAACACGCCAAACGCGACATTCTTGAAACGTTTCGCCTTCGGAGGCGCCATCATGAATCGCGACTATTCGTGCACTCAAGGACGCGCAAGGATCCGTTTCATCACCGATAAGCCGGTTAGAGAGCTGCGACTCAAATATCGTCATGCCAAACGGGCGCGAATCGATGAGCAGACTTTTGTGGCTGAGGATATCATCGTTCGAGGCCCAAAAGCCCGAGGGCTGCAGGTCACTAAGCGAACGGTTACCAGCGTAGTGGCGAAGTAGAGTGCTGTCCCGGAGGGATATTGCGATAGTAGCCCGGCACTTCAGTGTGGGGTTGGCGTTTTTTTGTGTGCCCGTCCCGTAGGGACGATCGATCACGGGCCCCACTCGTCGGCCATGCCTCTGGGGATCCGAACGGATCTATCGTCCCTGTGGGACGCATATGGATTTTGTGCTCATTCTCAGCACTGAAGTGCTGGGCTACTATCATTCAATCCCTCCGGGATGACTTCGAATTACCCGCTGTCGACAGCGATCATTCCAACCCCTTGCAAATGGCTCAAGCCGATTCCGTCGACCTGTGCGCAGCAGCGCCGCCTTTCGCCGGTTTTCTTTACCTCCGCTTGAGGCGACGGCCGGGGATCGCTATCAGGCTGTCGCCTTACCGGGAATCCCATTCGCCGCTCGCGGATACATCTTGTCCAGTTCCTCCGCCACAATCGCCAACTTCTCTTCGACACCAGGATGCAGTCTCGGACGCTCATGCGAGACTACTAAGAAAATATCGTTGGCTTGGGTCGCCGTAAGGAATTCGTGTCCGACCTGGAACGTTACGATTTGGGTGCCGGCGGTCTGTCTCTCCTGGGTTCGATTCGGCCAGTAGCCGAACAGGTGCGCATAGTCGCGCCCGGGAGTTTTGAGGTGTTCACTGAGACGGTCGGGCAATCCCCCAGCCAAGACTGCGCCTCGCTGCCAAACCACTAATACGTTTTCGATGCCTGGAAGCTCTGAAACCAGATGCGCAACCCGATTCGCATCCAGCGTCTCTTCCGTGAAGAATTCGCTTTCCAGCCGGTAAGAGTCCCAGGTGGGAATCACTGCCGGCAATGGCTCGCCCGTTAAAAGTGGGAGCGCCGGATCCGGCTCAGATACCCGGACAACGGGTTCGGGCGCAGGCTGGTCGACTACAGGCTCCGTCACTCGCACAGGTTCATGCACTGCTTCCCGGGACACAGGTTCGCCCATTTGCTCCCTGGGCGTCAATTCTTGCACCGGTTCATTCAGAAACGGCTCCGGCTCGACCGTGCTTGCTTGACCGGCAACTGCTTCCTGCGGGTTCTCGTGTCGCGCTTCCGCCGGTTCCACGATTACTGGCGGTGGCTTTGTCTCTTGCTCCTGAACGAGCCCCAACTTGGAAACCGCCTCGTCATGCTCCTTTTCGGTGACCGCTAGAGCGGCACGAGCTTCATCCAGTTTTTCGAGGGTTTCTGCATACGAAGACCGAGCTGAGCTCAACCGACCCTGCAGTCCAGCAAATTCCGACTCGACTCGATCCCGCTCTTCCGCCAGCCTGATCCGTTCCCTTTCGATTCGTTCAATCTCTGTTTTCAACTGTTGGATCTCGTCCCGCATCGATGCCGTGCCTCGGCCAACCAGGGCGATCCGCTGGGCGTTCGTCCGAATGTCGCGAGTACTGGTCAGCTCTGCGATGTGCCGTTCCATCGTCGTTATCTGCTCAATGAGCTCTTCCCGGGCCATCAGCCGCTCGTCTAACTCTTTCCGAATCGGCTCTACTTGTTGCGAAACGTTATGTCGCTCATTGTGCAGTGCGGTGATCTCGCTTTTCAATCCGTCGATTTCGGCGTGAACTTTACTGTGCTGGAGCTGCAATTCGTTAAGTTGAGCGGAAGCTGCGGCTTTTTCCTTCTGTGCTCCTTCGATCTCACTTCTGATCGCGATAAGTTCATCCTGAAATTCAAGGTATTTGGATCGCTCTGTCTGCAACTCGGATCTGGCCTGTGCTATCTCGTGCGTGACTCGCTCTTGATCGGCCAGGCGAGTACTAAGCTCATCTTCCGCAGCGACGATTTGCCGCTTAACTCCCGCGACCTCGTGTTTCGCTTGTTCGATTTCAAGAATTGTGCTGGCCAGGGCTCGTTGCGCCTTCTCGTATTCGACTTTGTGACGCATCAGCGCTGACAGCGTGCCCAGAAGCTCCTCTTCGGTTTTCGATAGGACCGACCGGCTTAATTCCGGATCGATTCGAAGCCACGGTGGCGCGTAGCCTTCTTCGGAAAGATGATGCGATTGTTCCAATCCCAGCGTTACCTCGCCGGAAGACTGAACTGGATTCTCCTTCGCCTCGTCGGGTTTCCCAACCGGGTTGTCGGTCTCATTCGCCATAAAAAGCTCTATTTCCAGCCGGGATTTTCCAGCTTAGTTATCAAGTGTCGAGTAAAAAACGGACGTGTGAAAGCAGGACGATCCTCCGCGTCAGTTTTTGTTGCGGCATGACCGCACTGTGATAGTTTGCCGCTCTTCGCCGGTATAGCTCAGTGGTAGAGCAGCGCATTCGTAATGCGCGGGTCGTCGGTTCAAGTCCGACTACCGGCTCTCTTTCCTGATTTGAATCCACCTGGCTTTCTCGACAGTATCCTGTTTAGTGGAAACTGAAACGGCGGAAATCCAACCCGATAACTCGACCTATCAGATTACCCGTTTTATTCTTCTCCGGCTCCTCGGAATGGTGTACGCGGTCGCTTTCCTGGTCGCTGCTCAACAACTGATTCCTCTAGTCGGATCTCACGGCCTTCTGCCGGTTGATCTGTTCGTAGAGCGTGTTCACGAGGCCCTGGGTTCCAATTGGGCGGCATTCCTCAGGCTCCCCTCGATTTTCTGGTTAGATCACTCAGACACCGCATTAACACTTGTTTCCTGGATCGGGTTTGCTCTTGCCTGCGCGGTGGTTGCAGGCTTCGGCAACTCGATCGTTCTCGCGGTTCTCTGGTTCCTTTACCTATCGATCAATCATTTTGGTCAGGACTGGTATGGTTACGGCTGGGAGTCGCAGCTCTGTGA
The DNA here is from genome assembly GCA_035710445.1 of Chthoniobacterales bacterium. Taxonomy (GTDB): domain Bacteria; phylum Verrucomicrobiota; class Verrucomicrobiia; order Chthoniobacterales; family JAFAMB01; genus DASTDH01. The sequence goes on along the minus strand of DASTDH010000165.1, from coordinate 1,188 downwards.
AACCGGTTTCCTCGCCATCTTCCTTGCTCCGGCCCTTGATTTGCGGCCGTTCTCAAAGAGGCCGGTACCAGTCCCGGTGATCTGGCTTTTTCGCTGGTTACTTTTTCGCCTGTTGGTCGGGGCAGCGCTGATCAAACTACGTGGAGACTCCTGCTGGCGCGATCTGACTGCGCTCTACTATTATTTTGAAACTCAGCCGTGCCCAAATCCAATGAGCCGGTGGTTTCATTTTCTACCCAAACCGATTTTGCAGTTGGGTGTGCTGTTCAACTTTCTGGCTGAACTGATCGCACCTTGGTTCATTTTTTGGCCCCGAATCGCTCGCCATATTGCCGGAACCATAATCGCTCTTTTTTTTGGAGTACTCATCCTCAGCGGCAATCTTTCGTTTCTCGATTGGTTGAGTTTTGTCCCGGTCGTCGCGTGTTTTGACGATTCATTTTGGAAAAGATTCCTACCCGACCGTTGGAGTCAACGCTTCGCACCGGCTTCGCTCCGTTTGGGGATCCCCCGACTCGTTACCTCTTGGTTGTTGGTGTGTTTGGTAGCCACCCTGAGTGTTCGGCCAGTCCTTAACCTGATCGGCCAACACCAGATCATGAATACCTCGTTCGACCCATTTGAGTTGGTGAACACCTACGGCGCATTTGGCAGCATCGGCCGAGATCAATACGTCGTTGTCTTCGAAGGCACCGATGCGGACCTCCCATACAGCGACGCAGATTGGAAGGAATATCCTTACCGCGGCGTGCCGGTCGATCTCAAACAGATGCCTCCCGTCGTTGCGCCCTATCAGCTGCACTTCGACTGGCAAATGTGGTTTGCCGGGATGGGCACACCCAATGAATATCCGTGGACGATTCACCTTGTCTGGAAACTCCTGCACAACGATCCGCTGGCATTGCAATTGTTCGCCGGCAATCCATTTCCCGATCATCCCCCGCGATACGTCCGTGCCACTTGGTATAAGTACAAGTTTGCTCCACCGGGGAATCCGGAGGGACATTGGTGGGAACGCGAAAAAGTCGGGGACTGGTTTCCGGTGGTTTCCCTCGAGGACCGCCGATTGGCTCATTGGATGGAACTGGAAGGTTGGAAGACAGAGTGAAAGAGAACGCCGGGAACGCGGGGTAGGTGATTAGTGATTAGCAAATGAAACCGCGTTGCTGGTTGCAGGGGACAGGAACA
>DASTDH010000164.1:0-9532 GCA_035710445.1 Chthoniobacterales bacterium | reverse complement strand
GGCAACAACCGTCCGCTGAACACCTAACAGACCTTCGATCTTCTGAAGTACCGAAGGGGCCTTCTGAACGTCTTGCCGCGGCTGACCAGTTCTGCCGCCTTTACTTATCTGGATATACCCGCTGCACTTTCGGCAGTAGGTTGACTTCGCCAGCTCAGGCTCTAACTGGATGTTACCGCAGTGAGGACATTGAACTTCAACTCGTCCTTTTGCCGGCACCCAGGACTCCTTTAGCGGGGAGCGGTCGCTTCCTGCAATTTCTCTTTAATCCCGTGCTCCTTGAGGGCGTTCTTGTTCGGAGTAACCTCAGACTTGCCGACAAATGTAGCGCCTTCCTCGATGATCAATCGAGAAGCATGCAGGTCACCAATCAACGCTGAACGCGCCCGCAGTTCGCAACGTTCGGCAACCGTGATATTTCCCTGCACTTTACCCATCACAATCACAGATTTCGCTTTGATCTCACCGTGCACATCCCCACTCTCGCCGATCGTCAAGATTCCGTCACCCGAGGAAATCTCCCCTTCTATCTTACCATCAAATGTGAATTCAGTTGCGAATTTGATGGAACCTTTGATTTCGACATCTTTAGAAAGAAGGTTCTTGTTCTGTATATCTGCCATAACGGGATTTTTGTATGTTTCTGTTTTGGTTGGAACGGTCTGCGGAGGCGCCGGATTCTCCCCGGATCGCGGTTCGTCTTCAGCGGACTGAGTGGATCCTGATTTTTGGGGGATGAATTTCTTGAGCACGGTCGCAACTATGAATTTGCAAATTAGATTGTCAACGCTTTCCGCCCAATAAAACCGATTCCGGCCAATCCGCTATCCAAGCGGTCGGAAAGTCCATGCGAGCTTTCATTGAACGTCAACGAACGACGGCGAATGACAACCAATAAAGGCAAGCTTCCAAGCGTCCGGTTCATTCAAATGCCGCCAGTTCTTCGGCTGGGTACGTCCAAATTTCGCTCAAGGTCGGATGATAATGCGGAATCGCGGCAAGGTCCGAGGCTTTTGCTCGGAAATGGATCGCGACAACGATTTCGTGAATCAACTCAGAAGCTTCCGGTCCGACCACTGCGGCGCCTACGATTTCGTGCGTATCGGTGTCAGCGATCAGTTTGACGAATCCGTCGGTCTCGCCCCGAATCATCGACTTGCCGTGATCATCAAACGGATAGGTCGCAATTCGAACTGGTCGGCCATTGGCCTTGGCCTCCTTCTCGGTCTCCCCAACGTAGGCAAGCTCCGGATGAGAGAATATCGCGGCCAGCCGGAGCCGGTAATCCATGCTGCTAAGCCGGGCACCCTTTAGCAGCCGATCAGCGTTCCGCGCCGCCATAATTGCCTCCTCGATCGCTATGTGAACTACCTCGAATTGTCCGGCAGCGTCTCCGGCCGCAAAGATATGCGGCTGGCCACTCTGCATTCGATCGTTAATCTTGATCCCAACGCCTCCTTCAACCTCGATACCGGCCGCATCCAGATGCAAACGGCCAAGCGCCGGACGCCGCCCCAGCGCATAGAAAATCTCTTCGGCAGAGACCGCCTGTTCTACTCCATCCTTCACGAATGTGACCGTCTTGCGTTCGGACTTTATTTCGACCGCGATCAGCTGGGTGTCAGATATCATCTCTATCCCGTTCCGCCGATAGGCTTCGGTGAGAATAGTCGCCACGTCGATATCGGCGTCTTTAACGAATTGCGAGCTACGCTGCAGAACTGTCACTTTTGTTCCAAGCGCATTATAAAAATGCGCAAATTCCAAAGCGATTGCGCCTCCTCCCAGGATTATGATCGAAGGCGGTACTCGGTCGCTGTCCAAAGCAATGTCGCTGTCCAGATAACCGGCTTGGGCCAGACCTGGTACATCGATGAGATTCAGCTCCGACCCGGTGGCGATCAGAGCCGTGCGAAATCGAATTTCGCGGGTCGATCCGTCCAGCCCGTCTAGTCTTAGCTGGTGCGGAGACGTAAACGATGCCAGCGCCCGCTCGAACTCGAAGTTTCCTTTCTCCAGCTGGGCTTGTCGATAATCCGCAAATCCCTTGATCAACGTTCGTTTGCGCCGGCGAATCGCCTGCGAATCGAATCCCAGATGCCCCGCGCTCAGGCCGAATTCAGGCGCCCGGCGGAGGGTGAGAAACCGATTAGCTGACTCGAGTAGCGTTTTGCTGGGCATACATCCGCGAAGAATGCAAAGGCCACCAATATCCGCTCCTCCATCAACGCAAATCGTCCGCAGACCCAACCTGGCGCCTTCCGAAGCAGCACCAAATCCGGCGCTTCCCCCGCCTATCACCATAAAGTCAATTTCAGTCATGATCCTCCCACCTAATATGCACGCGCTCGAGATTTGTCGTTCTGGTCATTTTCCGTTCGTTTTTCTGGTCAAATGTAGGATATTGCGATGTTGGCGGGTGTACCAAAATATTGCGCTGAACGTCGGCGGAGACCACTATATCTTGAACTTCTGCTCGCTTGCAAAAGGGTCCTCGCCGTTCTAAACTCTTTGCCTAAGTTCGACTTGCCCTGGGCCCGAAAATTCTTCGGGTCACCCTTCGCAGTATGTCTGATATTTCGAATTACGACGCCTCGCAAATTGACAAATTAGAGGGATTGGATGCCGTCCGGAAACGGCCCGGGATGTATATCGGCGATCCGGACGAACGGGGGCTACACCACTGCGTTTTCGAAGTTCTCGACAACTCGATCGACGAACACCTGGCCGGCTTTTGCACCAAGATTGAAGTTACCATTCATATCGACGGCTCCGTTTCAGTCAGAGATAACGGCCGTGGCATCCCGGTCGACATTCATCCCAAGTTTCATATTCCAGCAATCGAATTGGTGCTTACCAATCTGCACGCCGGCGGGAAGTTCGGCCAAGGAGCTTACAAGTTTTCCGGAGGCCTGCACGGTGTGGGCGCCAAGTGTGTAAACGCGCTTTCCGAATGGTTCAAAGCGGAAGTAACCCGTGGCGGTCATGTTTATCACATCGCTTTTGCTCGCGGAAAGACCGTCCGCAAGTTGGAAATCGTCGGAGAAACTCAAAACAAGCAGATAACCGGCACGCTGGTTACTTTCTTGCCGGATACCCAGATCTTCACGATCACCACCGAATTTAAGTTTGAGATCTTGGCGACCAGGCTGCGAGAACTCGCGTTCTTAAACAAAGGTCTGGAAATTACCTTAGTCGATGAGCGCCGCGATCCCCAGCGCAAAGAGGTCTTCCTTTTCAAGGGCGGCATTCAACAGTTCGTTAAGGAACTGGGCGAGACCAAGCAGCTCATTCACCCCGATCCGATCGCTATTTCCGGAATGCGAGAAATCCTGGTCGACGATAAACCAGAGGTTGCCTACGTCGACGTCGTTCTCCAATACACAGATTCTTACACCGAACAAATTCAGTGCTTTGCCAATTCGATTCCGAATCCTGACGGAGGGATGCACCTGGAAGGGCTCAAAACGGGCCTGACCAGCGCGCTGAAGAACTACGCCAAGACAAACAATCTGGTAAAGGAAAAGGATCCCGAGATAAGCGGAGAGGATCTTCGCGAAGGATTAGTTTGCGTACTGAGCGTGAAGTTGACGAACCCACGCTTTAGCTCGCAGACAAAGGGAAAACTGGTCAACAACGAAATGAAACCGGTCGTTCAATCGGTGACCTATGAGGGACTGAGCCGGTTTTGTGAAGAGAACCCGGGGGTTGCCAAGAAGATCATTGAGAAATGTCTAATGGCGGCGCGGGCTCGGGAAGCAGCCCGCAAAGCGCGCGAGGCCGTTCGTAAATCGGCTCTTACCGGTGGAGGCTTGCCCGGAAAGCTGGCCGACTGCTCTGAGCGCGATCCCAGCGCTACCGAGCTTTACATTGTTGAAGGTGACTCCGCTGGCGGCTCCGCCAAACAGGGGCGCGATCGTCGGTTCCAAGCCATCCTCCCGATCCGAGGCAAACTGTTGAACGTTGAAAAAGCCCGGTTGGACAAGGTTCTGCAGAATCAGGAAATCCAGACGATGATCACCGCCATCGGTACTGGAATCGGGGACGGCGAAGGAGAAGGTTCGTTCAATTTGGAAAAACTCCGGTACGGCCGCATCATCATCATGACTGATGCGGATGTGGACGGGTCTCATATCCGGACGCTGCTTTTGACCTTTTTCTATCGGCAGATGCCTGAGTTGGTCCGACGTGGCCATATTTATATTGCGCAGCCTCCTCTTTATCAAATCAGACGGAAAAAACGGGAAGAATATGTCGACGATGACGCCGAGCTGAACAAAATCTTGATCTCTCTCGGGGCCGAAGAAATTCGACTCAGAAATCTCGAAGATGGCCGAGAATTCTCCCAAGCGCAGTTGCGCGAAATCTTGGATCTGTTGGAACGATTGGCTAAGTTGACCGATTCGATCCGGCGCCACGGTGGAGATTTTGAGGAATATCTCGCTCATCGCAATCCGGAGACCGGACAATTTCCGGAGTACTTGGTCGCGATTCGAGAAGGCAACCAGGAGTACGTGAGATATTTTCCCGATGAGGCGGCGCTTACCCGCTTCGCGGACCAAAACCGAGACCTGAATCTGTACGACTACGAGCCCGATGGCGAGGAGGGCGAACTCCCGCTTTTCGCCAACGGCAATGGCAGCGTACCGCCTCATTTGCGGAGAAGAGCCCGCCGAGTCGAGCTTCACGAATCCAATGCGGTGGCAAGGATCTTCCAGGATTTGACTGACCGCGGTCTCCAATTCGCGCACTATTCCGCACGTGAGCAGCCGATTTTTGAATTGATCGAGGGAGAAGGCGATCGAGCCTCGACTACTCCCCTGTTCTCAATTCCTCGTATCCTCGAGGCGGTCAAAGAACTCGGCCGGCGAGGCGTTCAGATCAAACGATTTAAGGGTCTGGGCGAAATGAATGCCAAGGAACTCTACGCTACCACGATGGACCCGGCTCATCGGCGCTTGCTTCAGGTCGAACTTAACGAGAACAACGCCGTCGAGGCCGACAAAATGTTTACGATTTTAATGGGAGACGTGGTGGAACCGCGACGCGCCTTTATCGAAGATAACGCGCTCAACGTCCGGAATCTGGATGTGTAAGTGATTGGCCCGGTCCGGCGATCTGATGAGGATTGGGTCCGACCGGATTGTCCAAAACATCTTGTCTGTTGAATCAATTTTGTTATGCCCCTGCATCCCAATGAAAAAGTCGATCCGGTAAATGTGGCCGAGGAAATGTCCAAATCGTTTTTGGACTACTCCATGTCGGTGATCATCTCCCGCGCTCTGCCGGATGCTCGTGACGGACTGAAGCCCTCTCAACGGCGGATCCTCTATTCCATGAACGGGCTTGGCGTGCTTCCGAATCGCAAGCATACCAAATGCGCGAAAATCGTTGGGGAAACCATGGGTAACTACCATCCCCATGGCGACATGGCCATTTATCCCACCCTCGTGCACATGGCTCAGTCCTGGGCAATGCGGGAAACCCTGATTGACGGGCAGGGCAACTTCGGATCGATGGACGGCGATCCTCCCGCCTCCATGCGGTACACCGAGGCTCGGCTTACTCATCTCGGTGCGATTCTCATGGAGGATATGGAGCGGGATACGGTTGATTTCGTTCCCAACTACGACGAAACAACTCAAGAGCCCACCGTCTTTCCGGCCGCCTTTCCCAACCTTCTGGTGAACGGAGGAACCGGGATTGCTGTCGGGATGGCAACCAATATTCCTCCTCACAATCTTGGGGAGATTGTCGACGCAATTAGCGAGTTGGTCGATAACCCCGACATCTCGATCGATCGTTTGCTCGAGCTGATCAAGGGACCGGATTTTCCAACTGGGTGCACCGTCTACGGGACCAGCGGGATCCGCCAATATTTTGAGACTGGCCGCGGCAGCCTGAAGGTACGGGGAAAAGCCACGATCGAGGCCGGCAAACTGAACCGGGAATCGATCATCATCACCGAGATCCCGTTCAACGTTAATCGCGCGGAATTGATCCGACGCATTGCGGGGTTGATTCAAGAGAAGGTTATCACCGAGATCAGCGACGTCCGCGATCTATCCGACGAAAACACCCGAGTTGAGCTCGAGCTGAAACGGGACGCGAACGCGAACGTCGTACTGAATAATCTTTATAAGCACACCGCACTGGAAAGCACTTTCGCGGTCAACATGCTCGCGATCGATCACGGACGGCCAAAACTACTTTCAATCCGGGACGCGCTGCATTGCTTTGTTGAGCATCGCCGAGAGGTGGTCCTGCGGCGAACTCGTTACCTTCTGCGCCACGCCGAGCAAAGAGCGGAGACGTTAGAAGGGTATCTTATCGCGTTGGCCAACCTCGACGATTTTATCGAGATCATTCGGAATTCGGCGAATCGGGAAGAGGCTCGAGTGAAGTTGCTCGCTTACGAATTCAGCCGGCAACAAGTAGAGCATTTTGGCATCAGGGTTCGTAACGAAGCACGTCTGATCGACGGTCGTTACGCCTTTAGCGAGACGCAAGCCGATCAAATCCTGGAACTGCGACTCTACCAACTTACCGGCTTGGAACGAGAAAAGCTTGCCGACGAGTATGGCGAGCTGCTTCTGCGCATTGATGATCTGACCGACATCCTCAATCGAGCTGACCGGGTGATGAACATCATCAAAGAGGAGCTGCAAAAGGTCAGAGAAAAATACGATTCGCCACGCCTCACGCAAATTGTGCCGGCCGAAGGTGATATCGACATTGAAGATCTGATCGCCAACGAGGGATGCATCATTACTATTACTCACGGCGGCTACATCAAGCGCACTCCGGAAACTGATTTTCGCGCTCAGCGCCGCGGCGGCCGCGGAGTTATCGGTATGGCCACTCGCGAAGCGCAACTCGAGGGTGAAGAAGGCGACTTCGTCGAGCATCTGTTTACCGCGAGTACTCACGATTCGCTGATGTTCTTCACCCAGACCGGCCGATGCTACGTAGAGAAAGTCTACGAGATTCCGCAAATGAGCCGTGCTTCCAAAGGACGGTCAATTGCGAACCTATTGGAGTTGCGGCCGGAGGAGAAAATCGCCGCAACGCTCCGCATCGAAGCCAAAGGGGAGAACGGAACGTCCGAGACCAGCACCTGGAATCCCGACCTCCATATCATGTTCGCCACCCGGAGTGGATTGGTGAAAAAGACCAACTTGTCCGATTTCGCAAATGTCCGGAAGGGCGGGATTATCGCGATTCAGATCGAAGATGGTGACGAGTTGATCGATGCTTTGTTAACGAACGGCAGCGACGAGGTCGTCCTCATCACCCACAACGGGATGAGTATCCGGTTCCATGAAGAGGAAGCCCGTGACATGGGACGCAACGCAGTCGGCGTCTGGGGCATTCGTCCGGAGGAAGGAGATGAGGTGGTCGGCATCGCCAAGGTTGTTCCCGATGCGATGTTGCTGGTCGCAGGGTCAAATGGAATTGGGAAACGGACCGGCTTTGATGCTTATCGAAGGCAATCACGTGGCGGCAAAGGTATCATCACGATGAAGACAAGTGATCGAACCGGTGACGTCATCGCAGCCCTCACGGTCCATGACTCGGATGAAATAATGCTTATCACCACGGGCGGTCAAATGGTCCGCATCCGGGTAAGCGAAATTCGCGAGGCTGGTCGTAATACGATGGGCGTAAAACTGATCAATCTCATCGAGGGTGAGACGCTCCAGGACCTTGCTCCGGTGGTCTCTCAGGAAGAGATGGGAGAAGACGATTCTCCAGCAAGCTGAACCGGTCGGCAGTCCGCCGCCGATATCCTTCCGGGCGGAGTCGATATTCATTGCGGCGGACGCCATCCCAACCATCCCGGATCCAACTGACAGCGCAAAAGTAACGGCGCGAAACGGAAGGGTCCATTTTGTGCCGTAACGCATTGCATCGGAAACTCATATCTGAGAACGGTGCATGTCAGGCCGCCGAGATCTTCTGTAATTGCCGCGCGCAACTATAATCTAGAGCCCAATATGAGACAACATGGCGCTTAAGTAAGCGTGCGGTATTATCCAAATACGGCAAAGTATCAAAGAAACGTGCCAATTCGGCGCAGATTGACTCCTGGGCACGAGAACTTTTCAAACTTCCGTGTTTTTGCCGGTTGCCTGCCCCGATTTGCTCTCTAGACTTTAGGCACTTCTTCTTATGGGTAAGCGAAAGAGGAAACTCTCGGTCAAAAGGCTCCCCCTCCAGCGACAGCTTGAGTTCTTTCACGAGGGCGAATACTTCGATCTCAAGGCAATTTTTGATAAATTGAACGCTGAGTATTTCAACAATGCGCTCAAAGGATACGCGATCACTTGGGGCAGACGGAGACGACTGCCACCAAAAGAGTATTTCGTATTTGGCACAATCCAGGAAGAAGACCGCATCATCCGGATCCACCCGCTTTTGGATGCCCCCTTCGTTCCTACTTGGTTTCTGGAATACGTGATTTATCACGAAATGCTCCATGCAATTGTTCCCGAAGAGATTGATGAAACCGGTCGGCGCCGGATCCATACGTCAGAGTTTTATCGACGAGAGCAGAAGTTTCACTGTTACCAGCGAGCACGTCGCTGGGAGGACGAAAATCTCGATCGTTTTCTCCGCTGAGCGATGTCCAACGAGGTCCGGGTAGTCTTCTGTACGTTTCCTGATCCGGAAACAGCTCATCGAATCTCCCAAGCAGCGGTAGAAAAACGGTACGCGGCCTGCGCCAGTCTCGTGCCTTCCGTAAAATCGATCTATCGCTGGCACGACCAAATCCAACAGGCCGACGAGACGTTGGTGGTCTACAAGACTTCGGTGGCCGGCTATCCCGATTTGGAGGAGTTCCTACTAAGATCTCATCCCTACGAAGTTCCTGAGATCATCGCTCTGCCAATATCAGGAGGATCCGCCGCCTACCTGGACTGGGTTATCGACAGCGCAGGTACGGAAGTCGGACAATGAAAATAGCCTGAAGTTTCAGCGAGCCGCGGCGTGATCCCTAATGATTTGGGCTACGAGGTTTTCAGTGTTTATGCGCTCTCAGCGCAGCATTTATTCAGAGCAGGTTGATAGAAACATCGATGTTGCCGCGCGTCGCTTTGGAGTACTGGCAGATCCGTGCGCCGCATCGACCAGCGTCTTCGCGACTTCGCGATCGACTCCGGGCACGCTGACATCGAGGCGCGCCCGCAGGAAGAAGGAACCGTCGGCACTGTTCAGATTGATCTCGGCATCGATCTCCGGATCGGCCGGGAGCGTGACCTTTCTTTGCGACGCGGCGAGCTGGATCGAACCGATGAAGCAGGCCGACCAAGCGGCGCCGAAGAGCTGCTCAGCGGCCGGGTGCGGCTCCGGCAGCCTGATGTCGAGATGTCCGTCGCTGCTGCGCGCGGTGCCGTTACGGCCGGCCGTAATGTGAGTTTTGCCGATGAAGAGAGCTTTTTCGGTGGTGGTCATGGCGAAATCCTTTCGATCGAAGATGTATCGTATCCGATCCAATCGGATGTGGCAGGACCGAGTCAAGCCGTTCCGA
>DASTDH010000163.1:0-3149 GCA_035710445.1 Chthoniobacterales bacterium | reverse complement strand
TCCAACATCGGCTTTGCCACTCTCATCGCGCCCTTGTCCTCAGCCAACATCTCCTGAATTTCCCGCCCGACCATCATTCGAATCAGTTCTCGCCGTGTCGCATCTTTTCCTGGCACCGTTCCGATGCGTCTTCCATCGCGTAAAACCGTCACGGTATGAGCCAGGGCAAAGACCTCTTCCATCCGATGGGAGATGTAGACAATTGCGACCCCTTCCTCCGCCAACCTTCGGATCACTTGGAAAAGGCGTTCCGTCTCGTTGATGGATAGCGCCGAGGTCGCCTCGTCCATGATCAGAATGCGCGCCTTGGCAACCAGCGCCTTTGCTATTTCGACCAATTGCTGTTCGCCTACTCGAAGTTGTGACACCGGCACCTGCACTCTCCCGTGAAAGTCGAGTGTTTTCAGGACGTCGCGCGCGGCTTGGATCTGGTTGCGCCGATCGACCATAAAAAGCGATTGGAGTTTTTCCTGTCCGAGAAAAATGTTTTCGTCTACTTGGAGCTCCGGCACTAAACTCAGTTCCTGGTGAATCATCGCGATGCCGGCACGGGTCGCATCGCGCGGCGACGTGAGATTGATCGGCTGGCCGTCGACCAGGATTTGGCCCACGAAATCTTCAATCAGCCCGCCGGCAATCTTCATCAGCGTCGATTTGCCGGCGCCGTTCTCTCCCATCAGCGCGTGAATTTCGCCCGATCTCAACTCGAAGTCGACGTCGCGAAGGACCTGCGTTGGTCCAAACGACTTCGAGATTTTGCGCATCTCCAGCGCCAAAGCTTGGGGCGGTTGGCTAGGGACATCAGGCAACGACATAGGCGAGAAGAAATGCTGAACGCGGATCGCGGATTGCGGAACGGGACCTCTGAAATCCGCATCCCGAAATCCGCAATTCCGAAGCAGAGCAGCCTCGGCCAAAACAGGAATAAACTGAAATCGGGAGCGCCACTGGTCTGGTGAGAGGGGATTTTTGATTGATACGCGCGCCTCCGCGCAATGTAAAGCTTTACATTCAATTTTATCTCTCGCATTCTCTCATTATTCTAGCAATCCGTAGAACAGCGGATCGCCGGCCCGGCTAACAATGACTCTCATCGAGCTCGCTCGTGAACTGAACCTTAGTATCGCCACCATCTCCCGCGCACTGAATCGACCCGACGATGTTGCACCCGCCACTCGTGAGCGAGTCCTCGCGGCAGTCCATCGTAATGGCCACTACCAGCCCGGACGCCCCCGCTCCCTCCGCGCTCAACAAACCCGCACCATCGGAGTGGTCATCTCCGACATCCGCAATTACTTCTTCGCCGCGTTTGTCAAAAGCATCGAGGACCAGGCGCGAGCAAATGGCTATACGATCCTGATTTGTAACGCCGATGAGGACAAAGAAAAGGAAGAGGCCGCACTGCGCATGCTGCTCGACCGCAAAGTCGCCGGAGTAATCAACTGTTCGACCGGCGGCAATCTGGAAATGCTCGAGTTGGTGCGCAAAAGTGGCGCCATCCTGGTCGACTTCGACCGCGAATCAGGCCTTGACCATACCGATACCGTCACCATCAACAATCAAAAGGGAGCAGAACTCGCCGTCGAACACCTGGCCGCACTCGGGCATACTCGTATCGCAACCATTGCCGGTCCACAGCATCTTTCCAATGGAAGAGCGCGCCTGCGTGGATTTCAGCAGGCTTTGGGCAAACGGTCGATCGCTCTCCCGGCCAACTACATTCAGATCGGTACTTTCCTGTCGGAATCTGGATACGATTCTAGCCAGCGACTCCTCAGTTTGAAACGACCGCCCACGGCAATTTTCACTGCCAACATGGAAATGGCCGCCGGTCTGATCGCGTTTGTTCGAGAACGCGAGATCAAGGTGCCCGAGCAACTTTCTATCGTGTCATTCGACGACGGTTTTTGGGCGCGTTACATCGATCCCCCGTTGACGGTCATCGCGCAACCGGTGGAAGCAATGGGTCGCTTTACCATCGATCTGATGTTGAAACGACTTCGTGGCAGCCGCGGCGTTCAACGCAAAATGTTCACCCCAAAATTGATCGTCCGGCGTTCGACCGCGCCGGTCCGGTAGGGACTTTTCGGACTTTTCAATTGGGATAAGAGCTCGGAGCCGTCCCGGAGGGACAGGGTGACAGTAGCCGCGCACTTTAGTGTGGGGTTCAGGTTTCAAAGACCCGTCCGTCCCGTTAGGGACGGATCAATCACCGGCTACGAGATCGCAAGGGGTCCTATAGGTCGTATATGTCCTATGTGCTTATGAGAGCGGCGCGCTCCTGTCCACCCTCTCAAGCAGTCCCTCCAACGCCGCATTAAACTCCACTTCTCGCTCGAGATTGGGCATATGCCCGACCCCCTCCATCCAGACCAGCTCTGAACGTCTGAGAAGAGTATGCATTTGCTCGGTATCAGCCCGAGTCGTAAACGCGTCTTCGTCGCCGACCACAACCAGCGCCGGCACATCGAGAGTCGCCAACGTGCTCTCGTAATCGGTACGCTCCGCCCGGCCGCGCAACGCGGCTGCAGCGCCGACCGGATGCGCAGCCCGCATCATGGCACGAACATGCTCAACTACCGCCGGCAACGCCGCGATGTTTCGAGGTGCAATCATCTTTGGCAATACTTCTTCGGCGTACGGATTCATACCCTCGCCCAGCAGCCGATCGGCCATCAGAGCCCGGTTTCGTTTGCCCGCTTCGGTCTCCGCTTTCGGAAACGTCGCGGCCAGCAGAATGCCGCGCACCCGTTCCGAATAAAGCCGGCAGAACTCCATCACGATCTGGCCGCCCATCGATAGACCGCCAAGCACCGCTTCTCGAATTTGCAGATAATCGAGTAGTCCGGCGATATCCCGGGCAAAAATGTCGAGTGTCGTCTTGCCCGGCACTACCGAACTCTCGCCATATCCCCTGAGATCAGGCACGATCACGCGCCAACCCGCCCATCTGCCGCCGCCTACAGCCCGAGGCCTGCTCGACTCACTGAACGGAATCGCATCCTTGGTAACTCTCTGTAATCTTTGCAGTGCCATCTCTGAAAATCGCTCAATTTTTGGAAGATTTTTTAGGCCGCCATGGCAGTAAGTTGATCGACATCAGCGCGGTGGGCGGCCCGTAAAGCGGTGAGAATGAGGCGACCGGTTGG
>DASTDH010000162.1:0-16887 GCA_035710445.1 Chthoniobacterales bacterium | reverse complement strand
CTTGGCTGTATTATCGATCTTGAATACCTTGACCTCTTGGCCGGTGTCGTCTGGATTCGATTCATTACCTGTTAGTCCGTCAAATGCTTGGCCGGTTGGCGCTTTGTTACCCGTGCTCTCGTAAAGAAAACCCAACATCTGATCAAACGATCTATTTTCCAGCATGAGCTGGACGATATGCTTTATCGCGGAAAGTTGGTTGGCCACGATTATTAACCTTTTTCAATTGCCTTTAGATAAATCTGGGCGATCAGTCGCCGCTTTCGCTGCTGAGCCTACATCTAGCCGTGATCTCGATCGGAAAGGCAATACGCGAAATTACGTATTGATTTGGTGGTCTCCGAGCAACACGTACGGTTTCTGCTGGCAGAGAAGAACTTGACCGGTAATCGATACGAGAAATTGGGAGAGCGAAGTCTTGGCGCGAACGTGAAGTTTATCGATTGATCTCGCTACTTCTCGCGCGATTCGCAAAATCGATACGGTCGAGCTGGGCCAGTATCTGGTAAGCTATCGTCACGCGGTCATCGATGGGATAGCTCTTGTTTGCCAGGATGACGATGCCCATCTGCTTTTCCGGAACGAAGGCCACGTATGCTCCGAAGCCGTTGGTGGAACCGGTCTTATTGATCAATACCTCCTTACGCGGCTCCATCGGCGGGGTAATTCGTGTGACCGGCGTCGCTTCTAAGATCATTCCGTAGGAGTTGCCTTCCAACAGCGTCTTCAGCTCGACCGGATAGCCGTATTGCTCCCATATCAGGTCTTGCGTCATAGCGCCCGCCTTAAAGTAACCTGTGTGCGTGTCTGTGGTCGCACGCTGGAGGCGCATGTTCAAGGTGATGATTCCCATATTCGCTTCCACAAAGTCGATCAAATCGGCCGCCGTGGTTTTGACACCGTAACTTGATGCGTGGGGTCGTGTCTAAAGAATTCAGAAACATTGTTTCATAATGTTTTGATCTCTTGAATCTTTAGACGCGACTTCAAAGCCTCAAATCGTTAGTGCCTAGCGAAAGGTCTTGGCATCGGGAACCACACACCTCCCCATCATTGAGATCCATGCTCAGATTGTCGGAGCCAGCGGCGCGCCAAATGCGTTTAGAGACCTTCTTGCTCACTCCGAGGGATTCTTCTATCAGATCGGCGGCGACAGAGAGTCCGTTGGCCTCAGCAATCGCTTTCTGCAGTCGACGTGCATTAGCCCGGTAAGTGGAGTTATTTAGCACCTCATTTAAGAGTGTTGAGAGATGCTCAGCGGTGAACTCGGCTAACGAGATCACTACGCCGGTTTTCTTGTCGGCTATTCTCGCCGCCACGCCGGGTTGATCGAGAGCCACCGGAATCGCTACTTGCGGAACACCTTGGGTAAGAGCCTCCAGTACAGTGTTCAATCCCGCGTGGGTTATACAGACCGAGCTCCGCTTAAGTAACTCCAATTGTGGCGCTCGCTTTACGATGATAGCATTGTTCGGAGCCGGTCCGATCTGCTCCGGATCCACCTGATCGCCCACGGAAAGCACGAGTTGCAAATCTTTATGCTTCGCCATGGCAGCTGCAATGGTGCGAAAGACATCGACCCGGCCGTTCATTACCGTGCCCATTGAGGCGTAGATAAGCGGTTCCCCAGTTAATCGTTCCCAGGGGAAGTCCACATTCTGTCGGCCCTTGCCATCATGGAACGGACCAGTGTGGTGGAACTGCGAGGGCCAATAAGAACTTTCAAAGTCGAAAGCTTTGGGAACCTGGGTAATTGATGCTAACGGGGAAAGAGTGGAACCGGGGTCCTCCCAGTCGATTTTTAGTCCGACGCTCTCGGCATATGCCCTGACGCCGGCGTTGCCGCTCTGCAGCAGTTTAACAAACTTCGCGACACCCTCTCGGTTTCTAGCCAGAGCAGCGGAGGTAGTCTGGTGAGGCCAACCATAAAGCCAAAGAGGAGTATCACCAGTGTAGTCGTTGTGCAGGGCGGCAGACACGTGTATGTACGGCATGCCCAACCGCATCGCACCCAATTCGGCGTAGAATTGAACGGTGTCGATTACCAGCGCATCGACCCCGTTGGCCTGTACAATTGCCGGCAGTGATTTCAATATGGTTTCCGCCTGGCTCATTATCCAGGAAATGCCCGCTTTAAAAGCGTCCTCTCCCTCCAGCTTGCTCACTTCTGCTATAGTTTGGTCAATGCGATCGTCACTGGGACCAGGAACAAACGGTAGACCGGCGGCACCGCACGAATAAAGGAAGACAACCTCATGGTTGCGTGCCTGAAGCTGACGCGCCAGTGCAGTTATTGGGTTGATGTGACCTGCTGCGTTAGGGCAGATAAATCCTAGTTTCATAGATCGTACTCCGTTATAGTTCTAGCGGCGGTGACCCGATGGCCCGTCTGCATCTGTTGAGTTTGGAGGCTACTAGAAGTCAGTACTTTGAATGTCCGCCGTTTTTTGTTCCGATTGCCGGATTCCTTGTCTAGATGGTGACGCGAAAAAGGGGCTTCTCAATTTAGCAAATGAGCGTACTACCAATGCATCGAAGCGTCTTCCTCTCTATCCGGCTGCTCGGTTTGGTGACTCTTTCGATGAGGTGCCCATTTGTCTCTTGGGCTGATGCGCAAAATTGCGGCGGAGAGGGTGTCGCAGTTCAAGTGCTCGGATCCGGAGGGCCAGAATTAGAGGACAAGCGCGCTTCCAGCAGCTATCTGGTGGTGTGGCAAGACGGACAGGCGCGGGTGTTAGTAGATGCCGGTGGTGGCAGCGCTCTTCGATTCGGAGAGAGTGGCGCGAAAATGTCGCAGCTTGACGTGATTTTGTTCACACACTTCCACATTGACCATAGCGTCGATTTTCCTGCACTGATCTTCTCGTCCTGGTTTGAAGAGCGCGACCGTCCACTGCCTGTGTACGGCCCGGCCGGCAACAAAGACTTTCCGTCGACGATAGATTTCGTGCAGGCTTTCTTCAATTATCGGACCGGAGTTTATCGGTATTTGAGCGAGCTATTGCTCCCTCAAGAAAAGGGTAGCTACGAGTTGCAGCCTCACAACGTGATCGCGGACCCGTCCTCGGCGGCATTTCGTGGTGAACATCTTTCGGCGTACGCCGCCCGGGTCATTCATGGGTCCGTACCGGCCTTAGCTTGGCGTATTGAGATTGGCGGCAAATCCATCGTGTTCAGCGGAGATACGAATGGAGAGGGTGCCGACCTCGTGCGCCTGGCAAAAGATGCCGATTTATTTATCGCTCACAACGCTGTTCCGGAAGGAGCTACCGGAGTTGAGCGGCGGCTGCATATGCCCCCTTCGTTGATCGGACAGATCGCTCAGGAGGCGCATGTCAAGCGGCTCGTGTTGTCTCACCGGATGCTCCGCACCTTGGGCAAGGAAGAACAAAGCCAATCGGAAATCGGTAAGAACTTTTCTGGCCCGGTCACATTTGCCAACGATCTCGATTGTTTCCCCGTACAGTAAAGTTGGCCTTCCCGTCATGGCCGTATTCCCGGCGCTTTTCACTTCGGGAATGACTCTGGCGGATACAACCGACGGCGTTCTAATGGTGGGAGCCTACGGCTGGGCATTCGTCAGTCCGGTCCGCAAACTGTATTACAATCTCACAATTACTTTTGTTTCCGTGATCGTGGCCTTACTCGTAGGCGGCCTCGAAGCTATCGGTCTCTTGAAGGACCAACTGAGACTGACCGGAAGAGTCTGGGACTTGGTCGGCAGTTTGAATGATAATCTTGGCGCACTGGGATTTGTGATTATCGGAGTTTTCATACTCAGCTGGATCGGATCGATATTGATCTATCGGGTAAAAGGATTTGATCGACTCGAATCAGCACCGAATTGAAATCATCAGCTGTTCGGAGCGATCTTTCGCAAAACGAGATAGATCACGAAGGCAAGCGCAAACCCGACAAACCAGGCATAGTTGTACAGCTCGACCAGCGGGCCGGGGACCGACGTCGGAGCAATCGCTTTGATCGTGACCAAGAAGCCTGGCAGGTTTGGCAAAACCGCCAACACAAATGCCACGATCGCTACGAGACTAATCCCGTTGCTATACCGATATTCCCCCGTCTCATCGTAAAGCTCCCCAACATTCAGCTGCCGGCGTCGAACAACGAAGTAATCCGCAATCATGATCCCGCCGATCGGCCCGAGTAAGGCGCTGTAACCAATCAGCCAGGTGAAAATATATCCGCTCGGATCGGCAACCAGTTTCCAGGGCATGATTAGAACACCGATAATGCCGGTGATGAGCCCTCCAGTTCGAAACGAAATCTTTCTCGGCGCAAGCTGCGAAAAATCATTGGCGGGACTTACGACATTGGCGGCGATATTGGTGGCAAGCGTCGCGATACATAACGCGAGCATTGCCACGAACAATAACACCGGGTTTTTGAACCGGGCGAGCACATCGGTCGGGTCCCAGATTGTTTGTCGATAAATGATTGTCGTCGCGGATGTCACCGCGACACCGATGAATGCGTAGAGCGCCATGGTAAGCGGCAGCCCAAGCGTTTGGCCGATGATCTGATCTCGTTGCGAGCGCGCGTATCTGGAAAAATCAGGAATGTTCAAGGACAACGTTGCCCAAAAACCAATCATTCCGGTCAATGCAGGAAAGAAAAAGGAAAAGAACTGGCCGGCTTTCGCCTGGCCCGGATCGAAAGCGGATGGCTGCGAAAGAATCGGTCCGAATCCACCGGCACTCCGATAAGCCCACCAAAGGAGCAGCAGTCCCAGTGCTATCAACAACGGCGCTTTGATATTGAGTAAGAATCGGATCGATTCGATTCCCATGTAGACAACCCACATATTGATTGCCCAGAAGAACAGAAAACACGCGAACTGAGGCAGAGTGATTCCGAACAGGGTGCTCATTCCGGGAGCGGCTAGCTCCGGGAAAAATATCGCGAGGATCTTATAGATTGCGCTACCGCCAATCCAGGTCTGGATGCCGAACCAGCCACATGCGACTAGCGCACGCAGTAACGCGGGAAGATTGGCGCCTATTGTCCCAAACGAAGCGCGACACAAAACCGGAAACGGGATTCCATATTGCGTCCCGGCATGAGCGTTCAGAACCATAGGGATCAAAACGATCAAGTTGCCAAGGAAAACGGTAAAAATGGCTTCCCACCAATTCATGCCACCGCCAATAAGCGAGGATGCAAGCATGTAGGTTGGGATACATGCAGACATCGAAATCCATAAGGCTGCGAAGCTGGGAAGCCCCCACTTCCTTCGATCCCACGAAACGGGCGCAAGATCTTCATTGTACAGTGAGCCGGCACGCGCTGCATCTAGCGCGGAGGCATCCAATGCGGGGGTAGCATCCATAGGCGTTGAGTTACGAGTTGCGGGTTACCGGTTGCAGGTTCCGAGTTGTTGGTTCGTGGTTCCGGGACGAGGCCACTCGAACCCGTAACCTGTAACCCGTAACTCTTCAGAAGTGTTGGGGTTCACGTTTCAGAAAATTGCCGCGGCCAATTGTGCCGGTGAACCGGCCATCGCGCGCTGCGATCTCGCCGCGAACGGTTACAACACTCGGACGACCCTCGACTTTCCATCCCTCAAACGCACTATAGTCAACGTTCATCAGCTGGGCTTCGGCCGAAATCGTGCCGCGATAGTCGGGATCGAACACCACCAGATCGGCGTCCGCACCCGGCTGGATCGTTCCCTTGCGCGGGAAGAGAGAAAATAGCTTTGCAACCTGCGTGCTGGCGACGTTCACAAACGTGTGCAGATCGATTCGACCCGTTTTGACCCCGTAGGAATACAGAAGCTTGATTCGTTCTTCCAGCGACGGAATCCCGTTGGGAATCTTGGTGAAGTCGTTTTTGCCCATGACCTTCTGTTCGGAAAAATGAAAAGGCGCATGATCTGTCGCTACTGTGTTGATAAGCCCGTCACGAAGTCCTCTCCAAAGTATCTCCTGGTTACGCGCATCCCTCAGCGGCGGGGACATTACGAATTTCGCTCCATGAAATTCAGGGCGGTCGGCATATGTCTTATCTAACAGCAGATATTGGATCAATGTCTCAACACTAACCCTCGCGCCGCGTTGCCGCGCTGCGATAGCCTCCGCGAGTGCCTCCTGACAACTCAAATGGACGATATAGGTCGCTGTTCCAGTCAGCTCTGCAAACGTCAGAAGATGGTGGACCCCTTCCGCTTCCACCAATGGCGGCCGGCTTTCATGATGCTGACCGGGATCGGTCTTTCCGGCAGCTAACAGCTCGGCCGAGCGCTCGGCTACAAGAGTCTCATTCTCACAGTGCGCCGTGACGATCACCCCCAGCTTTTTGGCCAGGACCAACGTTCGATACAGCTCCGTATCATCGACACCAAACGCTCCTTTGTAGGCCAGAAATACTTTGAAGGAACTGATTCCCGATTCCACGATCTCGCGGAGCTGCGCCTCGGTCGCAGAGTCATATTTCGTGACTCCCATGTGAAAAGTAAAATCGCAAGCTGACTTTCCGGCCGCTTGGGACATCCAGAGCTCAAACCCTTTCAATGTATCGTCCCGGCGAGACGGACAACACATCTCGATGAGCGTCGTCGTACCTCCTACCAGTGCCGCCTTGCTTCCCGTCTCGTACGTATCCTTGGAGAATGTCCCCATGAACGGGAGATAAATGTGAACATGGGGATCAATGAATCCGGGGAAAACGAATTTCCCGGTAGCGTCAACAACCGTAGCGCCTGGTGGCGCAGAAATATCGCGGTCAATGCGCGTTATTGTTTCGCTTTCGCAATAGATATCTGCCTTGTAGCGCTCGCTCGCAGTAACGATTTCTCCGTTCTTGATCAGCAAGGACATAACGTCAATTCAATGGCGGGAAAGCGAATCCGATTGCTGAACGAACGACTCGCCGCTCCACTCAGCATCGGTTCTCACCGATTTAGCTGCCGCGGCTTTCTGGGCGGCTTTGCGTTCTGCTTGCCGGCGAACCAGATCTGCATGTGAGGTGAAATAATCGAGGGATTTTCCTTTGAAATCCGACGTTGTCACGAATTGATGCTTTTCCATGAACGCGAGTAACTCTTCTTGCATCGGTTTGATACACTCGTATCCGAGTTTCATGACTCCCGTGCAGACCTGAATCGTGTCGGCACCAAGGAGAATGAACTGCGCAGCGTCCTCGCCGGTTTCGATTCCGCCGATTCCCGAAATCGTTCGATCCGGAAACTCCGATCGCACCATGCTCGCAACTTCCATCACCATACGAAGCGCAATTGGCTTCACCGCTTTGGAAGAGTAACCGCCCGGCGTGGTGTAGCCTTCCACGGTTGGTTCCGGCCTGAAGGTGTCGAGATTAACGCCCATCACGCAGCGTATGGTATTGATCAGACTGATTCCTCGCGCGCCGCCGCGCAGAGCCGCTCGGCTCGGTTCTTCAATCCGCGTAATATTCGGCGTCATCTTCGCCCAAACCGGCTTTTTGGCTGCTGCCGCTACCCAACCACAGACCTCTTCGAGAATCTCGGGATCTTCGCCCATCGCCGAACCCATTTTTCGCTCTGGTAATCCATGGGGGCACGAAAAATTTAGTTCAAAACCGTCCACACCCGTTTCCTGGCATCGCTCCACGATTTCGAACCATGCGTCCTTTCGGTATTCTTCCATGATTGATGCGATCAGAACCCGGTCCGGAAAGCGGTCTTTGCATCTCTTAAATTCTTCGATCCAGATCTTGAGCGGCCGATCGCTGATCAGCTCGATGTTTTCCCAACCAACGACCTCCCGTTTATCATTCGAAAACAGCTTAGCGTAGCGTGGCGCGACATTGATGACTTTCGAAGCGTCGAGGCTGACAGTTTTGGCGATAACTGCTCCCCAACCCTCCTGGAAGGCTTTGGTGATCACGTTCAGATTGGTCCCTGGTGGACCGGACGCGATGATAAACGGATTGGGCAGCTTGAGCCCGTCCACAGTAATCGAAAGGGTCGGCATCCTTCTTTTTCCCTTCTCGGTCGCAACGAAAAGAGCATTTTTAGGTGGTTCCGCAGAAAACTTCAAGCCGCCATAGCGCGAAAGTTCGATCATGTTGACGCCCGTGGGCAGACGCCGGATGAGTTAGCTGCTTTTCGAGGCGCGAGCGACGAGCATAGTAGATTGATACGCAAGGAGCGAGCAACGCGGAAAAACAGCCAACCGGCCCCGGCCTGGAGGATTGCGTTGAAAATGGGCCGATGGCGCAGTTCCCGGTGTTGCTACAAAATATGCTGAATCCTAAACGAACGGTTGCAGAGCTCAAAGAACTACGCGCGCTAACGGGTAACGAGAATGGAGCGCAACGGGTTGCTTTCACCGAAACCTGGATTCGCGCCCGCGCCTGGCTTCGCGAAAAGCTGCAGTCATTGCCTCTCCAGATTCATTCCGACCCTGCAGGCAATGTCTGGGCCACACTCAATGGAAAATCCGAGCGATCACTGCTGATCGGTGGTCACATCGATTCTGTGCCAAACGGTGGTTGGTTGGACGGTTGTCTCAACTTGCTGGCCGGAGTCGAGATTCTCAGGCGGATCAACGACCAACATGGTGGCAGACCGCCGGTCACAGTGCGGCTGGTAGACTGGGCTGATGAGGAAGGGGCCCGATTCGGCAAGAGTTTGTTCGGATCATCTGCCTGCTCGGGAAACCTCGATCTCGAAGAGGCGCGCGGCCTTGTCGACAGGGACGGCGTTCGTCTGCCGGACGCATTGAAAAATGTAGGTATCGATTTAGAGCGAGCAAAGGAAAGCGGTGACGAATTGAGAAGTGCTGCCGCCTATATCGAATTGCACATCGAGCAAGGACCTGTGCTTCTCGATCTGGATCTGCCGCTTGGGGCAGTTCTGGGCACCTTCGGCGTTGAGCGACACGCGATCACATTTCACGGCCAGGCTGCGCATTCCGGCAGTACTCCCATGAACGTCCGCAAAGACGCTTTCCTTGCTGCAGCAAAAATGAGTCCGGAGATCTACCGGATCGCCGCGACACACGGCGGCGTTTGCACGATTGGTTCCTGCGCGACAAAGCCCGGCATTGTGACAAGCGTAGTCGAAGAATGCCGCATTGCACTCGATCAGCGCCACCTCGATGCGGTCACCTTGTCGAGAATGTTAGAGGACGCAAAACAGAGCAGTCTGAAGTTCGCTCAGGAAGGAAATGTTCGTGCGGTCTGGGATCGAATCTGGCGGATTGAGCCAGTCCTCTTTGATCCCCGATTGATCGACCTCTGCACCGAGGCAATCGATGAAACCTGTGGTAAAGCGCATCGTCTTCCGTCAGGTCCTCTCCACGATGCCGCCGAAGTCGCGCGAGCAGGTGTTCCGACCGTAATGATGTTCGTTCAGAGCTTGCGCGGGATCAGTCACAATAAAATCGAGGACACTAAAGAAGAGCATTTGGAATTATGCGTCACCGCTTTCGATAAACTCGCCGAGAAAGTGATGCATCTCATCGCTTAACCTTAAGGACCGTCTCACATATAATGATGCTCGCTCTATGAAACCGCCTGAACTTCCGCCGTTTGACTACGCACCCAAGCCTTACACGGGTCCATCCGCTGAGGAGGTGCTCGCCTTAAGGAAGCAGTTCCTGAACCCGGCGCTGTTTCTTTACTACCAGAAACCAATGATGATCGTTGAGGGCAAAGGTCAGTATGTTTTCGACGAGAAAGGCAGGCGTTATCTGGACGGCATCGCCGGTATTGCCACAGTCAGCGTCGGCCATTGTCATCCGGATGTTGTGGCTGCGGCCAATCTCCAGAGCGAGACACTCCAACACGCCACAACCATTTATCTGCACCCGAATATTGCCGAATATGCGCGCGAGCTCGCCGCAAAAATGCCAGGCGCTCTCAAAGTCTGCTATTTCCTCAATTCCGGCTCTGAGGCCAATGATCTCGCGATCCTGATGGCGAGAGCTTTCACCGGCAATTACGACATCATCGCGCTTCGCAACGCCTACCATGGGGGTAATGCAAGCGGTATGGCGCTAACCGCGCATCGAACATGGAAGTTCAACGTTCCTCACAGCTTTGGCGTTCATCATGCGATTGCTCCATATCCCTATCGTGGACCCTACGGAGTCGATTATCCCGAAGCCGGCAGAGCCTACGCCGACGATGTGCTGAATTTGATCCAATACGCAACACCCGGCCGAGTGGCAGGATTTATTGCGGAGTCAATTCAAGGAGTCGGCGGAACCGTTGTATTTCCAGATGGTTATCTTCGGCATGTGTATCAACACGTGCGAGAAGCAGGAGGCATCTGCATGGCTGACGAAGTCCAAACTGGTTTTGGCCGTACCGGCGAAGCGTATTGGGGATTTGAAAGCCAAGGGGTGATACCCGACATCGTAACCATGGCAAAAGGGATAGGAAATGGCGCTCCCCTCGGCGCTGTGGTGACCACGGCGCAGATTGCGAAGAGTCTAGCCGAACGAATCCATTTCAATACGTTCGGCGGAAATCCGGTCGTCTGCGCACAGGGTCGGGCAGTGCTTCAAGTGATCGACCGCGAAAAGCTGCAGCAAAACGCGTTAAGTGTTGGAAATTACCTCATTGGTGGGTTCCGCGCACTTGCGCAGAAGCACGATCTGATCGGCGAAGTTCGTGGCAAAGGTTTGATGCTCGGCATTGAGCTGGTCAGAGACCGCGCAACAAAAGAACCCGCAAAAGACGAATGCGCCCGCGTACATGAGACAGCACGGGACTTAGGGTTGCTCCTCGGTAAAGGCGGTCTTCATGCGAACACGCTTCGAATCAAACCGCCTTTGTGCATCACTAAGGCAGATGCAGATTTCATGATTGACGTGCTCGATGCAGCTCTAGCAGCGGTTTGACGCACGTACACGCTCTTTAAATGCACTCGTGACGTGAGGCATGAGAAGTTTTATCTGCATGGAGTGCGGAACGCAGTTTCAGCCGACAAGCGAGCCGCCTTCGCATTGCCCGATTTGCGAAGACGAGCGCCAGTATGTTCGTCACGGCGGGCAGGAATGGACGACGCTCGATCAATTGCGGACTAGCCACCGCAACCGATATGAGGATGAAGCACGGCAGCTTCTCGGAATCGGAACGGAACCGAAGTTCGCAATCGGTCAGCGCGCGCTGCTACTGCAATCGCCGAGCGGCAATTTGCTTTGGGATTGTATCTCATTCCTCGACAACCGAACCGTTGCCGAGGTGAATGCGCGCGGCGGCATCCGCGCCATCGCGATCTCGCATCCCCATTATTATTCCACCATGATCGAATGGGCGGAATGTTTCGACGCGCAAATATTTTTGCATGCGGAGGATCGACAGTGGGCGATGCGAAACAGCCCGCGGCTCGAATTTTGGAAAGGAGACACGCTCCCGTTCTGGGATCAAATCCGGCTGGTTCATTGCGGCGGACATTTTGCCGGCGGGACGGTGCTGCACTGGCCGGCCGGAGCAAATGGCAAAGGTGCGCTGCTCACGGGCGACATTATTCAAGTCGTTCCGGATCGCCGTTACGTCAGTTTCATGCGCAGTTATCCGAATCTCATCCCGCTCGGAGCTTCCTCAATCCGCCGCGTTCTCGAACGGATCGAACCGCTTCCATTCGAACAGATCTACGGAGCGTGGTGGGGCGCAAATGTTCTCGGCGACGCGAAAGCGGCTGTCGCCCGATCAGCAGAACGTTACTTGCGAGCGATTCTGGAGTGAATGGAATAGTCGAGTTGTCGTCGTGAGAAAGACGGTTCTGGATCGTGTGCAAAGTCCCAATCCTCGGGGCCGGCATATGCACCATCGGCTGACCATCTGCCAACAGGATATTTTAAACGTGATGTACCGGGAACCGGCCACCTCGTGGAAGAGGCCGGCTCCGGTAGATTCAGGTCAGCGTCTCTAGAAGAGGGGTTGGGTGCCCTCGATGTGGACCGCCCGCAGCTCTTCGGAGCTGAGACCGAGCAGCTCCAGGATGGTCGGAGCGATCTGCGTCGTCTCTACCGGCGCCGTGACATTCAGGCCGCCAGTTGCTCCGCGCCATACCACTATGATGGGGACATTTCGATCCTCGGGGTGATCACCACCGTGCTCGGCGATTTTGGCCTTATGACCGGTGTAGACGACCCCGTACTGAGCAATGCCGATCACGTCGGGCACCCTGGGATCCTTCTCTTTAACGCCGATGAGCCGCGCCGCAGCCACGCCGGTATATACCTGCCAAAGACCGGCAGACGTGACGGGCTTGCCGTCGACGCTCGCAGTAGGATCCTTGTAGTTCAGCAGGAACTGCCTCGCAAATTCGGTGGCCGCAATGGACCTATCGTTGAGCCAGAGGAGCATCCCGTCGTCGTCAACCCCAAAGGCTACCAAGGGTGTCGCTTTCGGATTTCCGCTTTGTTGGGATTTATTCCACGCGGCGTTGAGAGCAGCGATAATTTTGCCGTCGTCGATCCGGTTAAGTGCCGCGAGATTCATCGGCGACTGCCCATGTTTGGCCGACACGATGATCGCGGTGCTATCGAAGAGTCCCCGCTGCTGGAGGGCGCTCACCATTTTGCCAAGGGATTGGTCAACGAAGTCGAGCGCATTGGTCAAGACCGGCCCGGGAGTGGCGCCGTCGGCAAGATAGCCGCCTAGGGAATTCCCCGACAGGTCGCCCTCTGTTCTGGAGGTTGGCAGTTTCTGGCCGGTCGACACGGTTTGAAAGTTCATTCCAAAGATCGCCGGCGTCCCTGGGCTGCCGCTACCATCATGACGATGACCATTGATCCAGTTGACGACGGCCTCAACCTTATAGCGGTCGTACTGCTGGGTGAAAATGTTGTCCGTTGTCCAGTCTGGTTGAGTCGGGTCAGTCGGTTTGGTCGCGCTCGCGCTGCTATTGATCTCGGGAGTAAAGTAATCGTCGACACCTTCACCGGACGGACCGGACAACGCCAGGTAGGCGGGATGCTTGTCAGACCACGCGGTTAGCAAATGGTGCCGATGAGCCACCTCGAAAATGGTGTTTACTTGCAGATACTTGTTGGGGTAGATCGGCTCGCAGGTCGCGGGATCGACGGGCAAGTTCGCTGGGTTGATTACGTTCACCGGGTTGCCCGTCATCTGCAGAATGTTTGCCCAGGGATCCTGGCCGGGAGCCGGGACGATGCCCTGGCCCGCGTCGAGCGCGCCTAGGTTAACGTCGTCGGCTTCCGTGTAAGCGACCTCTCCGCCCGGTGCAGGGCCGACGCAGTTCGTGGTCCCGGCCGGGAACACCCCATGGTTCCAAGTGTCATCATAATAGATGCCAGTGGTTGCTGGGTTACCCCCCGTTACCTGCCCGATCAATCCAGGGAACGAGTCCGAAGGAAAGGGCGTGCTCGCGTTGGAGTAGTTGATACCCTTGGCCACCAGCATTGCCAACGTGGACTGAGGGTGGGTCTGGACGTACCAAGCCAAATCGGACTGATGCATCCCATCGACCGATATAAGCAATACATGTTCGACCCTTTTCAGGTCGTCGCCTTTCGCCACTGTTGGGAGCGCCAGCAGAATGCCGGCGACTGCGCCACCGAGCATCGCGGTTGTACACCGGAATCTTCCGCCCCGCGGACGGAACCTTTTGTTTGAACGATTGGTATGTAACTTGGCCTCTATTCGAATCCCGCTTTTCATTTTGACTGTTTCCATGTCCACCCCGAGCCGTCTGTGAATCGTAATCCGCTCGTCTCCCTGACGGTTCGGTGTTAGCCCAGTCCGAGCGGGGGTAAGCTTTCAGAAGACGTAATCAGACGGCACATTGAAAACAACGCGATCAATGTAACGATATCTTCACAGAGACATGACCGTCTCCAAGCAGCGTTCTCTCCGGTAGCAGGGTTGATGAACCGTTTTGCCAGCTTTTGAGGACTGTGCCTTACTCGGTATGCTCAAAGCGGCCGAATAATTGGAAATTTCAAAGAGCCTCATGCCACCCCACCACCGTTCTCTGTCCTGCCTGCGCACGCAAAGACGCGATTGCGTCAGCAGGCGGTCTAGCTTTCGCCAGTGTGGAGCCGGCCTGCTCGTGGCTAGCCTGCTGACTATCGAAAGACTTACGCTCAATGCGGAGATGCAGCCAGCTGTGGAGACTCTGCCAAACGCCGTTGCTCTTGTCGGTACTACCGTGATAAATCCGGCGAGGGGCGAGGTAATCCCCGATGCCGTTGTGCTCCTGGAAGGCGACCGGATCCGCGCCGTTGGGCCGAGCAAAGACGTTCCCGTACCATCAAACGCGGAGCGCCGTGACCTGCACGGCAAATGGGTTCTACCTGGGTACGTGGATTCGCATGTGCATTTTTTTCAATCCGGCGGCATCTACACCCGTCCCGATATCGTTGACCTGAATAAGGCTCGTCCCTACCGCGACGAGGTCGCATGGATCAGAGCACACCTCTCCGACACTTTCGCGCGGTATCTCGCCTGCGGAATTACCGCCGTAGTGGATGTGGGTGGACCCATGTGGAACTTCGAAGTCCGTCAGGCTGCTCGCGACGGTCAGGTGCCGGCCCCGCAAGTGGCGGTGGCAGGTCCCCTCATTTCCAGCGTCGAAGACAAACCGCTCGACCTAGGCGACCCACCCATCGTGAAAATCACGGATCTCGCCGCCGCCCGAACCGAAGTGCGCCGACAGGCCGAACACCAACCGGATCTGATTAAGATCTGGTACATCGTCGACGCCGAAAATAAGCAGACGGTAGAATCTTACCGTCCGGTCGTCCACGCGGTCATCGAGGAAGCGCACGCGCTCGGACTGCGCGTGGCCGTGCACGCTACCGAATTGGAAACAGCCCGCGCGGCCGTGCAGGAAGGAGCGGACGTGCTTGTACACAGCGTCGTCGACGCGCCGGTGGACGATGATTTCGTGCGGTTACTGCGAGAAAAGAAAACGGTTTTCATCCCCACTTTGTTTGTCTTTGCTCGATACTACGCTGCTTTCGTTGCTTCTCCGGACCTAATCGCGCCGGAGTTCCACAAGGGCAATCCGGACGTAATGTCCTCGCTCTTCGACGCACGCCATTTGCCGTTGGACCTATTTCCTGCCCGCCTGCAGCAAGTATTGACTGGTCCCGACCCGGCAAAAGCGGCTGAACAGAGGGCGAACCTTGTTCTCAAAGATGCTCTGCCTAACCTTAAAAAGCTGCGCGACGGTGGCGTGCGGATCGCCGCGGGAACGGACGCCGGCAATCCGGGCGTTCTCCACGGGCCGGCGCTATTCAACGAGTTTCGCTTTATGGAGCTTGCCGGACTAACCCCTATGGAGATCCTCGCCAGCGCCACAGCCGGAGGCGCCGCGGTTTTTTCGGCCCGGCCAGACTTTGGTGAGCTCGTCCCCGGCCAACATGCTGACCTTGTGGTTCTGGATGCCGATCCGTTGGATGATCTTACGAACGCGGCGAGAATAAATAGCGTCATCCGGTCCGGCCGCTTCCTGTCCCCTGCCAAGCTATTGTGCGAGACGCCAGCCGAGACAGTCCAACGCCAGATCAACGCCTATAACGCACGAAACCTGGATGCCTTTCTGGAAGCCTATGCGGACGATAGCGAGCTCACTTTCGGACAGGAAAACGCGGCCGAGAATCCGGCAGTGAACCTTATCAAAAGCCGGCTAGTCCGTGAGTCGTACGCACAAATGTTTCGAGAGGCACCCAAGCTGCATTGCCAAGTTCTCCAACGTAAGGTAGATGGCACAACCATAATCGACCGCCAGCGCGTCACCGGTTTGAAGGACGACAAGGTCATCGAAAGAACGGCCACCTACGAGGTGCGCAATGGCAAAATCCAGAGTGTTCATGTGGTTCAGGATCCGTAGAGCCGTCACCTGGAGGGGCCGAGTATCGCCCGGCATAGTCGCTGGCTTGTAAGAAGTCAGCCGCAAATCATCGACCGGTTCGTTCACCGTTTCTTGCGGGTCGCCGTTCAATCTTTTTTGCGCAAAACCGATTTAGCTCAGTGCCTTCGCTTAGCCGTCATTTCCCGTGCGATCCGGAGCTCTTCGGGTTCCGCGAGCATCGCCCTGACTTCAACTGTTTGACCAAACTCGAGACCGGGGCAGCCTTTGGCTATCTCGACGGCCTGTTCCAGACTGTTCGCGTGAATGACAAAGAACCCGGCAATTGCCTCCTTGGATTCTGCAAATGGGCCGTCCGTTACTGCTTTCTTAGGCGCGATAGTCTTGCCGCTATGCGCTAACGGTCCTCCGCTTTTGAATTGCCCGGCGTTGTTTAGTCGTTCGAACCATGCAGTGAATCGAGCCATGTTCTGCTGGATTTCTTCTGCAGAGAGCTCCTTGTGCCAACCGGTATTTCGAAAGAGCAACAGATATTCTGATGTTGTATTTTTTGCGCTCATAGTCAGGCCACGGGCTTGATGATTATGGTTGTTTTGTTTAAGCAGCGTCGAACGAGATCTCAAGATCAGGACACATCGATTTGCTCCTCCAACTACAATCGCACAATGCCGCCGCTGCAGTTCCAATTCTCCCGGAACAGCAGCGGGAACATCGACAGCGCCCCAAGCGCAGGCAACAGATCCGGCGCGCTATCGGCTGGGACTTTCGGCTTCTTTCTCCATAGACCAGCCTCGGTTGTTGGTTTGATCGGGGTTCCTTCTTTTCTCTTCATGATTTTCCTTTCCATTTAAGCACACGACGAACGAGCGACTCGGTTTTGGACACCGAACGCTTTAAAACCGACGGAGAGGTGATCGGTGATTAGCGAATTGAACAGCGGCGCTGGTTGGAGGGGACAGGAATGGAGTTCCGGTGCCTGGCGCAAGCGGTAGCGGCGACTGTCCAACCAATGGCTATGGCGTGCTCGACCCGAAAAACTGAAACGAAGCGACTGATTCAATATGGCCGTGGCTCGCAGTCGTCTTAGGGTTGTTCGCCTC
>DASTDH010000161.1:0-4880 GCA_035710445.1 Chthoniobacterales bacterium | reverse complement strand
CAGTGGTTGAATAGGCAAAAATCCAATCAGTGTTCAGGAACGGTCGAATGCAATGGACCGCGCCATCCGCCGGCCAGCTATGAGCCACAAACAATCCAAGGCTGAAGGGTCGAGAATCTCCCCGTAGGGACCGACTGAAAGAAGCCCCGCACTTTAGTGTGGGGTAGCGTTTTTTTAGCGTGTACGTCCCGCCAGGGACGATCGATACTTCGGCGGTTACCAGCTGGGCGGCTTGACTAGAATACGATCGCTTCTAGCGTCCCGGCCGGGACGGCCGCATGTTTTGGGATCGTGACCCAGCAATAAATTGCTGGGCTACTTTCATCGGGTCCCTCCGGGACGATTTTTCTTCCTCGGTATGAGAATAACTAACGATAGGAGCCGCAGAAATTATTCTTAAACAAGGAGATCGCGCAGTTCACAGAGGACGCTCCCCTCTCTGAATTTACCTCTTCTGTGAGCTCTGTTACCTCCTGTTCAAAGTCTTCGCTTTGCGACCTCTTGTGCCCCCGGCCACTTCGGGTGACGCGTATACGCCGCTACGCTTTCGTGGACTGTTCCTTATTTCCAGCCCAACACGTTGAAAACGACGAATAATGCGGCCGAGAAAGTTGCGGCTCCCAACAGCACGCAAACCGGGATGGTCAGAACCCAAGCCAAAAGGATATTTCGAAGGGTCGCCATTTGGAGACCGGACCGGTTAGCCGCCATTGTGCCGGCGATGCCAGATGAAAGCACGTGGGTAGTACTAACCGGCAAACCGTAGATATCGGCGGCTTGAATCGTGGCCATGGCGACCAGCTCAGCTGAGGCGCCCTGTGCGTAGGTCAGATGAGATTTTCCGATCTTTTCTCCCACCGTAACAACGATCCGTTTCCAACCAATCATTGTTCCAAAGCCGAGCGCAACCGCCACCGCGACTTTGACCCATACCGGTATAAAATCGGTCGTGGCTTTCCAACCTTTCGCAAATAACCCAAGCACAGCTGCGTCTTGTGGGTCGCTAATCAAGTGCTGCTTCACGATTTTCCCTGCGGATGCCTGGAGCAGGTAGATTGCCGTTCGCAAGTCAGACCGCTCCTCCTTGGGCACATCGCTAAACTTAGTCTTCCCCGCCAGCTTGGATTGGAGGTTCTGAATTTCGACTGCGACCGCGCCGAAGGTCTTATCTGAAAGCTTCCCGGTCGTCTTCAAAAACGCCGATAGTTCGTCTTTTGCTGCGTCCGGCGTCGCTGGGCGCTCTTTGACATACTTTTCCACTGCTTCGGTAGCCGTTTGGATTCCAGACTCGAGGTTCTTTAACGTTGCGGCACTAGTGTCGAGGTCCAAAGCATACACAGCCGGTATAATCCCAATCAGGATAAGCATAATTAAGCCCATTCCTTTCTGGCCGTCGTTGGAGCCGTGCGAAAAACTGACGCCGGTACAAGTAAAGATAAGGAGAAGCCGGATCCACCACGGCGGTGATTTTCCCGCTTCGGCCGGAGCGTAAAGTTCGGGACGACGAATCAGGAGCTTGGCCAGTAATAAAAGTAGAGCCGAACAGACGAACCCCACGACGGGCGAGACGAGCAGAGCGGTGAAAACCTCTTGCGCTTTGGCCCAGTTGACACCTTCGCCAAATACGTGACCCGGAGTGACCATGGAGTTGGCGAGTCCAACCCCCATGATTGAACCGACCAGCGTGTGCGAGCTGGAGGCCGGCAGTCCCAAATACCAGGTGCCAACATTCCAGATAATTGCCGAGATCAATAGTGCGAAGACCATGGCGAAACCTGCCCCTGACCCGACGTTTAAAACAAGTTCGACTGGTAATAGCGCGACGATGCCAAATGCAACCGCTCCACTGGATGTGAGCACACCGATCAAGTTGCAAAAGCCGGACCACACCACTGCAATTACTGGCCGAAGTGAGTGCGTATAGATTACGGTAGCAACGGCGTTAGCCGTGTCGTGGAAGCCGTTGACGAACTCAAAACCGAGAGCCATCAACAGCGCCAGGATCAAGAAGATGCCTGTTCCTAGAGCGAGGTGTTCACCAAATAGTTCCATAGCGTTTGAGGAGACTTCACGAGCAAAGAGGAAACCACGAGTTACTGGCAAACCTTTAAAGGTGACAACTCTGTTACAAACGAGTGTCGTTGAACGGGAAGCGCCGAGTGATGACAAAACTTTCTCACTTGCGGCCGCTCGGCAAACCAAGGAGTCTGCCATCGGTAATTTTCCGGTACCAGCTGGCTTGCTATGGAAAAATTTATCCAGAACCTTGACGCGCACCAACGGGTGGCGACCTCTCTGGCCGTTGGAATTCTCATTTTTGTGGCTACCCTGGGCCTGCATCGGTTGCCTCTGGAGCTCATCCTTGCTTGGAATGCCTTCGCCATCACCGCGATTTTGCTGGCGTGGGTTCGGATTATTTTCGCGGACGCAAAATGCGCAGTCTTGGAGGCGAAGCTCCAAGACACGGGGCGGACAATCATCTTTTGCCTTGTGCTCTTGGGTGCTTGCGCCAGCCTTTTTGCGGTCGCTTTTCTGTTGGGTACCGCCAAAGGGACAGCTGGGGCCAAGCTGGGCGGACACGTCGTTTTGGCGGCGATCACTGTCGTCCTTTCCTGGTTTTTGATTCACACCGTGTTCGCCATGCACTATACCCATGCCTACTATCGGACCGAGGATCCCGATGAGCGCGGCCGGCATGGTGCAGGGCTGAGTTTTCCCGGCGATGAAGATGACGAACCTGACTTTCTTGATTTTGCTTATTTCGCCTTCGTCATTGGGATGACTTTTCAGGTCTCAGATGTTGCCATTACCTCTAAGCTCATTAGACGGCTATCGCTTGTCCACGCTCTCCTGTCGTTCTTGTTCAACACCGTCATCCTGGCGCTGGCCATCAACCTGGCTTCGAGTCTGGTAGGTGGATAATGCGGCGGATGTCGTGCAAGTTTTCACGCCCCGGGCGCTTTCGTTCGCGATCGGACTGCTTCGGGCGCCTACCATAAAAACAACCTTGACGCCAAAGCCAACTCTGATTAGGCGGCTCCTATGAAAGCTGCCGTTCTCGCGCTCTTGCTCTTTCCTGGTTTGATCTCCGCCCAGGCTAAGATTGTGACAAAGACAATTCCTTACGATCAGGGAGGCGTTCATTTGGTCGGCTATTTGGCATATGACGATGCTCAAACCGAGGGAAAGAAGCTGCCCGGCGTTCTGGTGGTGCCGGAATGGTGGGGTCTAAATGATTTTGTGAAGGGCCGAGCTGGGGCTTTGGCTAAGCTCGGATACGTCGCGTTCGCGGCGGATATGTATGGAGATGGTCAATCAACCACTGATCCCAATAAGGCAAAGGAACTCTCCAGCGCCCTGTACGGGAAGCCGCTCATGGCCGAACGAGCGCGGGCCGGATTGGATCAGCTCACCGCTTCGGGCTTGGTCGATCAATCGAATCTCGCTGCCATCGGTTTTTGTTTCGGTGGTGCGACTTGCCAGGTGTTGGCCTATAGCGGAGCGCCCCTGAAAGGCATCGTCAGTTTTCACGGAGCTCTAGTGCCGCTTCCGCCTGATGCTGCCGCCAGAACCCACGCGAAATTTCTAATCCTGCAAGG
This sequence comes from Chthoniobacterales bacterium, assembly GCA_035710445.1. Taxonomy (GTDB): domain Bacteria; phylum Verrucomicrobiota; class Verrucomicrobiia; order Chthoniobacterales; family JAFAMB01; genus DASTDH01. The sequence goes on along the minus strand of DASTDH010000161.1, from coordinate 1,281 downwards.
CGAGCTTGACCCTCATGTCGACTTGGATCAGCGGCTCGCGTTCATCAAATCGCTGGATCAGGGAAAAATTGATTTCCAATTCTTAAGTTATTCCGGAGCGGTCCATGCTTTCATGAATCCGGAAGCCGACAAATTTCATCTAGAAGGAATCAGCTACAATGCTACGGCGGCGGAGCGAGCCTGGAACCAGATGCAGTTATTCTTCCAGGAAATTTTCGCCAAGGGAAAGACGTCCTAGACCGCGCTCCCGCAAGGAAGCAAAAGCCCTATGAATTATTTCGCGCGCACAATGATCGGTCTAGGACTGACGATCCTGGCTGGTTGCGGGTCGCAGTCAAGCAACGTGCAAACGTCGGTTGCCGGAGGCGGTGCAATTCAAACGCAGCGATCGGGCGGAAAATTTACCCCGGCTCAGAACGATCGATATGCGGTCACCGGTGCGGAACTTGGCGCCATTATTTTGGATGGGCAACATTACCTGCGGTGGGGTTTTGCGGTGCGAATCAAACAACCGGTGCAACTTCGGAGCGTTCGGGTCGAAGACGTTACCGGTGCGGCCCCGGTTTCTTACATCTCGGACCAGGCACCTCAGGTTACCGGTGGACAGTGGGCGGGCTATAGCGGTGCGATCGAACCGAACCCCGCCGCCATTCCCTGGCTGTACGACAATACCACTAGCTCGCGAATTTTTCGGATCACGCTCACCGATCTAAACAATCAGGTTTCGGTTCTAAACCAGACTGTCTCCTATTCCCCGCAATCCAAAAAGGACCTGCGCAAATGGTACAACTTGGACAGTCACTAGAGAAAACGTGGATTGCGGAGTAGCGTTTGAATGCAACTAAAGCGCGACCCGGCCGCTGCGGAGTTCCGCTTGGCGAGCGGACGCACCAATTTCACCGAGACGCTGTTCGAGGAGGCTCTTGAAACGAGCGGGATCATCGCTTCCGCCAAGATCGGCCAGGGCTCGATCAATCTTTTGACGGACCGCTTCGTCGTAGTGATCGGAAAGCTGCAAGGCTTTCGCGGTGTCCGTTACCTGCCAGGTTACGTTTGCCGTGAGCGATCGACTTCCATCGCCTGCATGTTGAACGGTGGATTGATGAGCTTGCAGCGAAAGTTTGCGCCGGCTGACAAAAGGATTGGTCCAGAACAAGCCGCCGCCCCGAATCGTGCCGAGGTACGTGCTCCCGGTAAAGAGAACCAGAGCCTGGTCCCGGCGCATCAGCCGAAAACCGCGGAGGATCACGAGCGCCAGGACGAGCAGGGCGAATCCGGACA
>DASTDH010000160.1:0-40176 GCA_035710445.1 Chthoniobacterales bacterium | reverse complement strand
TTTTTTGGTGAATCGCCGATTTGGTTCGCGGATCGGCTCCTAGACTTGATCTAGCTGGTGGGTTGACTGGGACTCGAACCCAGAACCAACGCCTTAAAAGGGCGCTGCTCTACCGATTGAGCTATCAACCCGGCAAAAGGAATGGAACAGTATCGTCGAAATCCAGTGCTGCAAGCGCTTTTCCGCGGCCCCGAGGCAACATACATCCCACTCGTCGGTTTGGCCAACCATTGACCTGTTCTATTTGGGAGCACAGGGTGTTTCGGCCGGTTTGAGCGGCGTCTCGTCAAACCGAAGTCCTCGCGGAGGCTACTATAATCGGTTCGACGGAAGACCTCGATCGTCGCTGTGATGCGGCCAGGTTGTCCAACGCACGGTGGATGTGTAGAACTCCCGGTCGACCTCAATCCGATTCCATTCCAGCAACTATTGTAATTATGAATATCATTGCCTCCCGGCGCCGTTAAGTGCAAACTCGGCAAACGTGACGTTTGCTCGTTTCATTGCCATTCCATCGCGCCCATTCCGGTCACACCTCATTTCGGTTTTTCGAGGATCGCGCACATTCGCGAAGAGAGGAACCAGCCAATCAGCGTTCGTCCCTCCGGCTGGCAATCCATACTGCTTTGGGCGTTCGGAGTTAGCCCCGATTCTCCTGGACATCATAATTTCCCCGCGGGCTCCAGACAGCGAGCCCATCATCGCGGCGTGAGGGCAGTTCTGTTGTTCTCGGCGACCTGATGAGCACTTAACGATACACGGCGGGAGTGCGGCAGCGAGAATCATGAAAAATTGGACTATTGGGAAGCGGCTTACCCTCGGATTTGCCGGGGTCATACTGATAACTCTTTGCGTAAGTGTTTACGCATTTTCGCGATTAGGGGCGATCCAAAGTCAGGCGGCAACTCTGGCCAAGGATAGTCTTCCCGGGGCAGTTTTGATGGCACAGATCACGGCTTTTAGTGAACGGGAAGTTGCGTTGATTCTACAGCACATTAAGGCCAACGATGCCCAGGAAGTGCAGAAACTGGACGAGGCGTTGCAGGAGAACCACGAAAAGTTAAGCGCCCTCTTCAAAGCCTTCGAGGCGACGGTCTTTGGTACCGAAGAGACCGAACGGTTTCAGCGGCTGAACACGACCTATTCGGCTTACGTTACTAACCTGGAGGAGGTTCTGAAACTGAGCCGGGCCCAGAAAGATCAAGAGGCCTACAACTTCTACGACCAACAGCTCCAGCCAAAATTCAGGGCGTTTCTAGCGGGTATCAACGATGACCTGGCATACAACAAGAGAGCGGCCGCGACCGCGGTCGAGAAACTCAACTCGGCAGCCGCGCAGTCAAAAGTCGTCCTTATCATCGGTATAATCCTCAGTCTCATTCTTGCGGTGCTGATTTGCTACTCCGTTGTGCGCGCAATCAATTCGTTGATTACTCAAGTGCAGCGTTCAGCGTTGCAAGTGGCCTCTTCGGTGACCGAGATTGCGGCTACCGGCAAAGAACATCAGGCTACCAGCGCGGAGACGGCGTCTGCGACCAGCGAAATAGGGGCAACCTCCAAGGAGATTGCGGCAACCTCCAAGGTGCTGCTCAACACAATCAATGAGGTGACTGAAGTCGCGGAGCAAACGGCCAGTTTGGCCGGCACCGGCCAGAGCGGCTTGGCCCGGATGGAAGCCACTATGCGGCAGGTGATGGAAGCCGGGGGGGCGGTTAATGCCAAGCTGGCAGTCTTGAATGAGAAAGCGAGTAACATTAACCAGGTTGTGACGACCATCACGAAGGTCGCCGACCAAACGAATCTACTTTCGCTCAATGCGGCCATCGAAGCGGAAAAGGCCGGCGAGCATGGCCGCGGGTTCGTTGTTGTCGCTACGGAGATTCGGCGGCTTGCGGACCAAACAGCCGTAGCCAGTTACGATATCGAACAGCTTGTAAAGGAGATGCAGTCGGCGGTTTCTGCCGGGGTAATGGGTATGGACAAGTTCTCCGAAGAGGTCCGCCGAGGAGTGCAAGAAGTCGAACAGGTGAGCGAACAATTGGCGCAAATCATCAGCCAAGTTCAGGCATTAACGCCTCAGTTCGAAACCGTAAACGAAGGGATGCAATCGCAGTCGACCGGCGCACAACAGATCAGCGAAGCGCTGGCCCAGTTGACCGAATCGGCACAGCAAACCGTCCAGTCGCTCCATCAATCAAGCATCGTGATGGATCAATTGAATTCCACCGCCAACGATCTGCGCACCAGCGTCTCGCGGTTCAAGTTGAATGGCGCTTGACCTCCATACCCCCATCTCCTTCCGCATGCTTTTTATCTTATTCCAGATTGGTCGGGACCGTTACGCATTGTCTGCCGGCGTTATCATTGAGGTTCTTCCACTGATAAACCTGAAAAGAGTGCCCGGTGCGCCGGTCGGGGTGGCCGGGATATTAAATTATCATGGAACTCCCGTGCCGGTGATCGATTTAAACGAAATGACGCTGGCGGAACCTGCCGCGCAGCGCTTGAGCACGCGCATCATTCTAGTGAAGTATCCGCTCCAGGCTCAAAATCCACATCCGCTCGGTCTGATCGCTGAGCGCGCGACGAGTATGATTCGGCGATCGGCCCAAGATTTTGTGGAGACAGGAGTTGAGTCCGAGAATGCGCCCTATCTTGGCCGAGTGGTTACTGACGCCGGTGGGTTAATCCAGTGGATCGAGGTCGAACGATTGCTCACGCCCGAACTTCGTGATGTGCTGTTTCGTGAACTTGTTTCAAGCTGATGTCGCCTGCATCCATCATTGCATTGCTCCGCCAGACCATCGGTCTCGATGTCGCGTCGGTCGGACTCAGCTTGATCGAACGCGCTGTCCAACAGCGCCTGCGCGCGAACGACCTTCGAGATATTTCGCGTTACGCTGAACTTTTGCAACGCTCGCAAACAGAATTGCAGAGCTTAGTTGAAGTGGTAGTGATCCCAGAGACCTTTTTCTTTCGATACCCTGAATCATTCATCGCCTTGCGACAGATCGTCGGAGAACGATTTCTCCTTGGAACGAAAAAGATGCGGGCGCTGAGCGTCGCCTGCTCGACTGGTGAAGAGCCCTATTCGATCGCCATGACCTTGTTCGAGGCCGGATTTCCGCCGGAGAGATTGCAAATTGATGCGATCGACATCAGCGCGCATTTGCTCGATATCGGAAGGCTCGGCCTGTTCGGCGGCAATTCATTCCGGGGCAGCGACCTTAAATTTCGGGATCGATATTTCCAGAAGACCGATGCCGGCTTTTGTCTATGCGAATCCGTGCGTCAGTGCGTAAGATTTGAGCAAAGAAACGTGTTGGAAGAACGTTTTGGACTTGGCGGCGAACCCTACGATTTTATCTTCTGCCGCAACCTGCTGATCTATTTTGATGGCGAGGCACAGCGGCAAACGCTTAAAAGCTTAAGCGAGTTATTGACTGCAGACGGACTATTGTTTGTCGGGTCAGCGGAAACAGCCCTACTCACTCAGCACGGTTTTTCCTCTGTGAAATTGCCGATGGCATTTGCTTTTTGCAAGAGCGAGCCGGTTGCTTTTCGTCCACTGCCGAAAGTGAAACCGAAAGTTTGGCTGCCTGCGAAGGCACGCCGGAGCGAAGCCATTCGCAAGCCGGATTTGATAGCTCCTAAGAAAGCCGTGCCGGAAACCGTGAAGTACGAAAATAACTTAGTGCCTGATCTAGCTTTTGCTCAACAATTAGCCGATCAAGGACGACTGAGAGAAGCGGCCGAGATCTGCGAAGTCGTTTTGCGTGAGCAAGGCCCCTCGGCACACGCCTTTCATTTGCTGGGCTTGATCCGCGATTGCGCGGGAGATCAGTACCAGGCGAATGAGTTCTATCGCAAAGCGCTTTATCTTGAACCGGATCATTATGATTCGCTGATTCACCTCGCGCTGCTGGCGGACAAAAACGGCGACCGCGCAGCGGCCGAGGCTTGGAAAAACCGTGCTCACCGCGTTTTGGAGCGAACGAAATGAAACCGGATCTGCCGAAAGCGCTTTCGGGATCTATGAGTTCCGTCAAGCTCAACGATTGTTGGAACAAGATCGGTGTTTGGGGCAATCGCGAATGCGGCGAGTTGAAACACTTGATCCATTGCCGCAACTGCATCGTCTATTCATCGGCGGCTGCCCAACTCCTTGGAGGAGAACTGCCCAAGGATTATTTGGAAGGCTGGACCACGCATTTCGCCACCGAGGTAAGAGTCGAGAGCCACTCGATGCAAGCTGCTCTGATATTTCGCATCGGTGCGGAGTGGCTGGCATTGTCACCAACGAATTTACAAGAAATTGCGGAGGATCGTCCTGCTCACTCCGTGCCACAGGCACGAAGCAGCATTCTTTTGGGCTTAGCCAATATTCGTGGGGAATTGTTAGTCTGCGTGGCCCTCGACCAACTGCTTGGGTTAGAAAAAATCGGGCCGGAACCGGTGAGCTCAAAACGCGCGATTTATCGTCGGTTGGTGGTGGCGGGTCGCGAAGGTTCGCGATTTGTTTTCCCCGTCGACGAAGTGCATGGCATCTGCCGGTTTAGCTCAGATGAGTTGACCGGGGTTCCCTCCACAGTCGCAAAAGCACACACGACTTACCTGAGAGGCATACTGCCTTGGCAGAACAAGAGTGTTGGCTGCCTCGATGATCAATTGCTTTTCGATATGCTCGATCGGAGCCTGACGTGAGCGCAAAAGATCCAAATGATTTGAGCGAGTTTTCCATGACCGAGCTTTTCCGGCTCGAGGTGGAAAACCAGAGCGTTGTCTTTACGGAGAATTTGCTTGGGCTGGAGGCAGATCCAACCGATGCATCGCGGTTGGAAGCACTGATGCGCGCGGCGCATTCGCTGAAAGGCGCCGCACGGATGGTAGATCGCGACGCCGCGGTCTCTGTGGCGCACGAGTTGGAAGATGTATTCGTCGCGGCGCAGCAAGGATCGCTGGTACTGCTCCCCGAACATGTCGATCTGCTGTTGCGCGGTGTGGATTTGCTACAGCGAATCGCCCAAGCGCCAGATGACGAAATCGAGACAGAGAAATCGAAGCGTGCGGCCGAGGTGCAACAGCTTCTAGGAGCCCTCGCCAAGCTGCGAATTGACGACTCGTCTGACACCGAGTCGTCGCAATCAGAGGACGCCAATGGTTCTGCGACGATTACGCCCAAGGCGCAGGCGGCAATCCCTTCGCCGTCAAACGATGTCGAAGATGCCAAGCGGAAGCGTCAGCGATTTTTGCGCGTCACTCCGGAAAATTTAAATCGACTTCTTGCACTCACCGGTGAATCGCTGGTCGAATCCCGTCGGTTGGTTCCTTTTTTAGAGTCGTTGCTGCGTATCAAGCGACAGCATAACGAGTTGACTCAAATACTCGATCAAGTTCGCGAGTTGCTCAGCTTGGAGGACGTGGGCGAACATGCAGAAGTTCAAGTTGCCCAAGCGCGGGCTCAATTGATGCGATGTCGCGAGGACTTGTCAGAACGGTTACTCGAGTTGGAGAGCTTCCACCGGCGTTCGGCCAATCTCTCGCATCGCCTCTACGACGAGGCCTTAGCCTGTCGGATGAGACCGTTTGCCGACGGCATCCACGGTTTTCCGCGAATGGTGCGCGATTTGGCGCGCGATCTCGGAAAACAAGTGAGGCTTGAAATACGAGGCCCCGACACCTACGTCGATCGCGATATTCTGGAAAAGCTGGAAGCACCGCTTACCCATCTTTTGCGCAACGCTATCGATCACGGGATTGAGCTACCCGAGGTGCGCCGCGTGGCAGGTAAATCAGTTGAGGGTAACATACGGCTGGAGGCCCAACATAGTGCCGGCAATCTTCTAATTACTATTTCCGACGATGGCCGCGGAGTCGACCTGGCGGAATTACGAAATACTATCGTCCAAAAGAACCTCACGTCCCCAGAGGCGGCGGAACAAATGAGCGATAGCGAAGTGCTCGAGTTTCTTCTGCTGCCCGGCTTCACGATGAAGCAGACGATTACGGAGATTTCCGGCCGCGGAGTCGGTTTGGATGCGGTTCAGGCAATAGTCAGGGAGGTACGCGGCGCTATCCGCATCTGGACGGACGTCGGTCGCGGAACAACCTTGCAGATGCAGCTACCCTTGACCCTCTCGATCGTAAGAGCGTTGCTTGTTGAGATTGGCGACGAGCCATATGCTTTTCCACTGGTGCACATCAATCGTGCGCTCAAAGTGGCGAAAAAGGATATTCAGATTACAGCGGGACGGCAGCATTTTCGCTTCCAGGATCGCCAAATCGGTCTCATCGCGGCTAACCGGATTTTCGGAGGTAGGGAAGACAGTTACTCGAGCGAGCAGGTCTCTGTGGTTGTCGTCGGCAACCAAGCAAATTGTTACGGCATCGTCACCGAGAAATTTCTTGGTGAACGGGAACTCGTAATAAGGCCGTTGGACCCGCGATTAGGAAAGATCAAGGATATCAGTTCGGGAGCACTTCTGGATGATGGTTCACCGGTTTTGATCGTAGACGTAGAGGATCTGATTCGCTCCATCGAAAAAAATATTGAAGCCGGGACCTCGGGTGCAGTGCAAAATGTGGGCCGCGAAGAGACGCAAAAAAGACCCAAGCGTGTATTGGTGGTGGACGATTCACTGACGGTCCGTGAATTGGAGAAGAAGCTTTTGCAGACTCGACACTACGAAGTCGAGGTTGCCGTCGATGGGATGGATGGCTGGAATGCTGCCCGGACAGGTCACTTTGACTTAGTCATTACCGATATTGATATGCCGCGCATGGATGGCATCGAGTTGGTGACGCTCATCAAAAAGGCTTCAAACCTGAAGTCACTCCCGGTAATGATTGTTTCCTACAAGGATCGCGCAGAAGATCGACAACGCGGGTTAGATGCCGGAGCAGACTATTATCTGGTCAAAGCAGGTTTCCATGACGAGGCGTTACTCCAGGCAGTGGTAAACTTAATAGGCGAGGCGACCGAATGAGAATTGGCATCGTGAACGATTCGCCAATGGCAACTGAATTGCTGCGCCGGCTCGTCTGCTCTTCGGTGGAGCATCAGATCGCCTGGATTGCACGCGACGGCGCAGAAGCCGTCAAGCTATGTGAAAGCGATTTGCCGGAACTCGTCTTGATGGATCTAATCATGCCATACATGGACGGGGCCGAAGCAACTCGTCGAATCATGAGTCGTACGCCTTGTCCGATACTGATTGTGACAGCGACCGTTGCCGGAAATGCGGCCAAGGTTTTTGAAGCTTTGAGCGCAGGTGCGATAGACGCCATACATACCCCGACGGCTTTTGCGTCGCAAAAGACCGGACCGGCGTTGCTGGTGAAGATAAAGAGCATTGAGCGTCAGATTGCCGGCTTGGATCATGTGGCCGGTGACATAGTTCCAAAAGTTGAAGGCACAGCTAACAAGTTAATTCTAATTGGCGCCTCCGCGGGCGGCCCGGCTGCATTAGTCGAGGTTCTGTCCTCTCTGCCGGAAGATTTTTCTCCCGGCGTTGTCATCGTTCAGCATATTGGCCAGCTGTTCGCGCCGGGACTGGTAGAGTGGTTAAATGAGTATTCAAAGTTACCAGTGCGTTTGGCTTGTGAAGGCGATGCAGTGAGTTCGGGCAAGGTTTTTGTCGCCGGGAGCGAAGATCATCTTGTTTTCAAGAATTCCCACGAACTTGGCTACACCGTCGAGCCGAAAGAAAATCCGTACCGCCCTTCCGTCGATGTGTTCTTCGGTAGTGCAGCGCGCTTGTTTCGAGGACCAATTACAGCCGTCCTCTTGACCGGAATGGGTCGGGACGGTGCGCGAGGTTTAAAAACTTTGCGCGATGCCGGACATCATACCATTTCGCAGGACCAAAGCACCAGCGCGGTGTACGGCATGCCGAAAGCTGCCGCCGCAATCAACGCTGCGAGTGAAATTTTACCACTGCAGAAGATTGGACCACGCCTGAGGGAACTTTTTAGTCCTGAAGTGAGAGCAACAGATTCCAAGAGAGGAGTTCGCTGATCGGTAAACAGGCTACCGGCAGAAACGGAAGGTTGCCAGCGGGCCCTGAGAGGTGCCGCCGATAAACGATCAGCGACCGGCGACAAATGAGTTCGACAATCAAAGACATCAAGAAGGAGACTGAGAAGATCTTGGTGTTATTAGTAGATGACCAAGCAATGGTGGCCGAGGGCGTTCGACGCATGCTGGAAGCCGATCCGGCGATCGCCTTCCACTACGTAAGCGATCCCAAGGAAGCGCTCGAATCGGCCGTCAAGATCAGTCCCACTGTGATCTTGCAGGACCTCGTGATGCCCGGGGCGAACGGACTCGACCTGCTAAAAGAATATCGCAAGCACCCGCTTACCCGCGCGGTTCCGGTCATTGTCCTTTCCAGCAAAGAGGATCCCGCCATCAAACGGATAGCGTTTGAATCAGGAGCGAACGATTACATGGTCAAATTGCCGCACCGGATCGAATTGCTCGCGCGAGTGCGTTTGCATTCACAAGCGTACATCCACGAATTGCAACGACAGCGAGCGTTTCAGGCTCTCGAAGCGAGTCAACGGGAACTGACCGAGAAAAACTGCGAGTTAGTGCTTCTCAACCAAAAGTTGGAGGATGCGACTCGTTTCAAATCGGTCTTCTTCGCAAATGTGAGCCATGAGGTACGGACGCCACTGATCGGGATTCTTGGGATGGCGGAGATCCTTTCTGACACGAGCCTCGACGCTCGTCAGCGCGAGTTTGTCAATCTCATTCACACGAGCGGGGGAACTCTGTTACACATCATCAACGATATCCTGGATCTGTCCAAGTTCGAATCCGGTAAACTGGAACTGGAGTCAATTCACTTTACGCTCCGCGACGTAGTCGATCAGGCGATGGATCTATTGGCACCGATGGCATTCGATAAGGGGCTTGAAATCAGCGCTTGGATCGACCCGCGGACGCCTTGCACGGTTGTCGGCGATATTACCAGGGTAAGGCAAATCCTCCTCAATCTGGTGAACAACGCGATCAAGTTCACGTCCGGCGGCGAAATCTACCTACAGGTAGAGCCTTCGGTTGGTAGCGATGAGATGATACATTTTTGCGTGGAAGATACTGGCGTGGGTATCCCACCGGACAAACTCGATCGGCTTTTTCGTGCCTTCAGCCAGGTAGACGCGTCGACTAACCGACGTTTTGGCGGCACGGGATTAGGTCTATCAATCTGTCAAAACTTGACCGCAATCATGGGTGGTCGGATTTGGGTGGAAAGCACGGAGGGGAAGGGTACTCGATTTCATTTTGTAATCTCACTTCCCAGCGCCGACATCGAAACCTCTCACAAAGCCGAGGATTTGAGTGGCAAGCGGATGGTTGCAGTAGTCCAGGATACCCGACTCGCTCGACTGCTGGCCACTTGGGCGGAAGAGCTTGCCGCGGAATTCACCGTCCGATCCGAGCAACCGGAAACTCTCGATAGCCCTCCGCCGGACTACTTGGTCATCGACGCCGATCACTGCGAGATTCGGATTCCGCAGGTCGGCCCAGGAATCGTTCTTCTTACTCGTTCCAAGAACATCTCCGAACTGGCGAACCGTTATCCGAGCGCCACCGTGCTGTCGCTTCCACTCAAAAAGCGCCACTTCCTTCACGCAGTTGGATTGTTAGTCGACACCAACGACGCCGGTGCTTTGTCAGAACCAGTTTCGGAGCCAGATCCGACTCTCTCCAGACTCAACATTCTGGTGGTGGATGACAACACCGTGAATCGCCGGGTTTGCGTCGCGCAGTTGCAAAAACTTGGGGTCCGGAAGATTTCGGAAGCCGAAGACGGACTCCAAGCAATCGCCGCCGTGCAAAGCCAAGCCTTTGACCTCATCTTGATGGACGTACAAATGCCTGGAGTCGACGGTTTGCAGGCCACCCACCAGATTCGTCTCTCATTACCAAATTCCAGGCAACCGCGAATCGTCGGCCTCACGGCGACTGCTCTCAGCGAGGAACGGGAACGATGCCTCGGAGCCGGTATGGATGATAAGCTCACCAAACCGGTGGGCATGGATGAGTTGAAAGAGGTATTGACAGCAACCAGCAAAACAGGATCGGCTGATCGACCTTCGCCCGCGGCGGGCTCTGATTTGCCGGTGTGTGACGAGGGCCAATTAAGGGAACTTATGGAAGTTGATGAACCTGATCAGTTTGTTACCGAGGTTCTACAACTCTTCATTGTCCAAGCCGAACGATTGGCCCGCCGGCTGCCTGAGTTGGTAGACAAGCCGAATGTCCTTGCCTCAGAGGCACATAAGCTGAAGGCCGCCGCTGGATACGTCGGCGCGATGCGGGTAGCCCATTTCTGCAACGTCGTGGAGAACGCCGCTAAATCGTCACGCTCTCAAGTCGATCAGAGAGCGGTCGCTGATCTAAAGGAGTCACTAACTGTTTCGGTTGACGACTATCGAAGACGATTAAAACCAAAATGATTTTCGTTCTTGTGCCGCTCCAACGGACAAAAGGATCTGGCTCGGTGCGAAATCCAATAAGCGCTATCCGAAGGGGACCGCGCACGGTCTTCCCAAGCGATCATGGCAGAACCGTACGAAGCGGTTGTTGATCCGGTCTACGCGAACGCATCCACACCGAAGGTATCTTTACCGCTTACCGAAGCGCGGACCAGTCGATCGATACTCAGTTCGTACTGGCGTCGCCATCGCACGTTTTGCACGATCTCGGTACCGACCGCCACCGCCGATATTATGAGCAGCGGTACTCCGATTGCAGGAATTATGAAAAGCCAGAATGGCAGCCCGAGAGCCGCCAAAAGCCAAACCGCATAGCTGGTCGCGCGAAGGAAGCGTGGCCGGCGATTCCAGAACCATTCGGCACGCACGAGTTCATCATGGTTCTGTTGGCACCTATCCAGCTTCAAGTTTTCGAGTATTTGCACCGGCGAAGATGCTTCATACTTCCAATGCTGGTCATCATGCAGATCGCGCCAGAGTTCGACCAAACATTTCGAGAAGCGGGACTTCTCCGGCCGGCGGTCACTAACGTGTCGGTGATTCTTAGAGTACTCGTTCATTTCTCCATTCGGCGGACGATCGTTCCGAAGTAGAGGCACTAGACAACACGATTTGAAAGACAGCCCGTTTTTTGGCCGATTTGCCGTATTTACTGTTCCTGCCGCCGCACGTCCGTGATAGGAATTTCGTTTCCTCGAACCATTCCACCCACTGCTCTAGCGCCGGGCGTGCTAACCGAGCTTCCGAAAAGACGGGCCCGGCAAAAGATCGCTTTGGGCTTCGCGAGAGTCCCAGTCAACCCACGCTTTCAAGTCTCTTGACAGGCGTTCACTGGCGGATGGTGCCGACTACACCGCGTCGGCTTACTTGTGCCGAAATCAGTCTCTGCACCACCTGCGGATGCCAATCGATGATCCGGCGAGAGATCGCGTCGAAGAGCGCGAAGCTGAGTCCAGCATAGATGACGAATAGGAACGCTATTATCATCACCCGCCCGGTATAGGCGAATTGCAACGCGTAAGTCACGATGACGCCGAGACCACTCTGGGCTCCGAGCAGCTCGCCACCGACGACGAGGCTCCACGAAAGACCAAAGCTGAGCAAGAAGGATGCGCGGATTTCCGGGAATATCGCCGGCAGGACCACGTGGCGAAACACTGTAGCTCGGCTCGCGCCCACGGTTGCCGCACGTTCGAAATAGACTTTTGGCACGTTGCGAACCGCGTTCACGGTGCCGATGAACATAATGACTGCGACACCATAGGCGACAAACAAGACGATCCCGAAAGTGTTTGCTCCAAACCATAAATTGAAGAGCGGAATCATTGCCAAAAAGGGCGTCATACGGACGATGTGTACGGTCGGCGCGATCAGGCGGCGGGCCGCATCGAAGGTCGCCACAAGCAGCCCGAGGCTGATACCGCCGAGCGTTCCGAACATGATGCCGAAAAGTACTCGCTGGAAAGTGACAAGGGATGCGCTGCCTAGCGCAAGAAACGCGGCTGCGTAAGTGGGCGGGCCCCCTTCCGATGGAGCCGGCACTCCAAATCCGCCGCCCCAATAATCTGACATGCGCAATAGCGAATTGCCGACCAGATAGCCCCAGCCAGGGATCAAGGGCTCGTCATAGCTGCCTTTGGCGGTTACGATGAAGGAAAGCAATTCCCAGGCGATAACCAGGACCAGTAGAACAGTAACACCTCCGAGCGGGCCCGATACTCGAATATTCATCTTCATCTACTTATTCCAACCCGATGTGATGCAACAGTAGATGCTTAATCGCGAGCCCCGCTTCAGTGGCGACATCGTCGTCGCTCCGCGGCATTGGCAAATCGATCGGTCGATCCTCTGCTATGCCACCGTTCTTTACGACAATGACGCGCGTCCCGAGCATCATAGCCTCGTCCACATCGTGAGTGACGAAGAGGACTGTCTTCCCCGTCCGTCGCCAAAGATTTTGCATCACCGCTTGAAGCTGACGCCGGGTCACATAGTCGAGCGCGCCGAACGGCTCGTCGGCCAGCAGGATAGGAGGATCATTGGCAAAGACCGCGGCAATGGCAACCCGGGCACGCATGCCGCCCGATAACTCGCGCGGCCAGGCGCGAGCCACCGAGGAAAGGCCAACCAGTGCCAACTGTTCGCGCGCGATCCGCAACCGTTCCTGGTTAGAGATATGGCGAACCCTGAGGCCAAAAGCGACGTTGTCCTCTACTCGCATCCAAGGATACACGGCATCTTGCTGGAAAATGACGCCCCGGTCAGGGCCGGGACCAGTCACCAGCTGATCCATCACTCGCACTTCTCCACGCTGCGCCTTAAGCAATCCCGCGACGACATTGAGCAGCGTCGTTTTGCCGTGGCCCGAGCGCCCTAGTATGCAGACAAATTCGCCCGGCAAAACTTGAAGCGACACGCCTTCGAGGGCCACAACCGGGGTGCCGTCGGCGCGCACAAAACGTACCCCAATGTCTTGAACGGCAAGAGCGGGTTTCTGGGGGTCCATGACTACGCCCACGCAGTGACTCGCCGCGCAAGTGCGACTAGGAGAATGTCAGTGACTATAGCGGTTACCGCCACGATGACGACGCAGGCAAGAAGGCCGGATACATTATTGAGGTTGGTAAATGCCTTTATTGCCTGGCCCATACCGCTCGGAGCGCCCAGAATTTCCGCGAAGACCTCAAGGCCCCAAGCGCTCGCCAGCGTAATACGCAAGCCGCCAATGATCTCGGGGACTGTGCCAGGAATGAGGATATGACGGATTCGAACAGCGATTCCTGCGCCGAAAGTCGTGGCCCAGCGCTCATAAACCGGATCTATGTTTTCCGCCGCTCGCTGGCTAAACAGAACCATCATGACCGCACTGTAAAAGGCGACGAGCAAGACCTGCGTGAATGGGACGACTCCAAACCAAAGGAGGAAAAGCGGTGCGGCCACTAGGACGGGTACGGTTCCTAGAACCAGGACAACGGGGTCTACGAATAGCCGGAGGAGACGCAATCGCGTGCTAGCGGTTCCAATAAATATACCGATCGCCCCGCCGGCTGCGAGCCCGGTGAGCACGTTGCCGACCGTATAAAGCAATAGCGAGCCGTAGCCTACCTTGCCCAAGCCAAAGACAGCAAGACGACGTGAATACAGAAAATTGATCCAAATATCGGTTCCGGCTTCAAGCGGCGTAACCAGCCGGCTCCTGGGAAGCTGGCTCGCGGCGTACCACCAAGCCACAATGAAGAGGCCCAGGCCAGCGAGGGTATAGAGGATGCCGATGAGATTCTTTCGTGTAGTGGTGCGTTTGATGAGGCGGCCGGTCGGGTCCATTCGTGAGCTCGGCAGAAGTGGATCCGACGAATGCTGGGTTGCACGAAAAGTCATTGCACCGCCACGCGCAGCAGCCGATAAGCGTCCAGATAGTCGTACCAACCGTAGAACTGCTTTGCTTTCTCGAGCAGAGCTTGGTTTTGGCTTGAAAGATTCGAACCTCCGGCTCGCTTGAGCAGGTCGTCCGCCGCCTGCTTCAACGCAACCATGTCGTGATACACACCGGAGGCCCAGATCACGTCGTCGGCATCGTATTTGCCGTTGGGTAGAACGCCCTTGTCGACGTTAAATTTTACCGCCGCGTCGAAAGCTGTCCGGTAGTACAACGCCGAATTCTGATTGTCGAAGTAGTTCTTTTGAAACTCAAAGTTCGACAAAGGGCTTAAGCTGTCGATCGTCAGTTTGAGCCCGGCAATATCGAGACTCGTGCCGGCAAAAGAATTCACGTAATCGAGCATCGATTTGAGCATCAGGTCGGGGTCTTTTTGCTCCTGTTCGATGATGCGAAACATCACCGATGTGAAGCGGAGTACGGTTTCGGCGTGCTCCCGCGCCCATTGCGCGTCACAAGCGACGCCTGGCGTGCCGACCAAAGCTGCCGTTGGTGAACCCGGACCGGCTGGCATATTGGTTAGTACGTCGAGCGGGGTGACCAGCGGGATCCAACCCGCAAAACGGAGCTGTGCTGTAAACGGGGCGCCGGTCGGCGAGGCAAAATCGACCTTGCCGCCAGTCTCGAGCTGGAGCGCATTCGAGTCAGGTGTGACAACCAACTTCGTATCTTTGTCCATGTTCATTCCGCCAAGCGAAAAGACCGTCTCAAGAAAGATGCGGTTGTCGACGACCGGCGCGGTAACGAAGCTCTTACCCTTGAGCTGAGCCATGGTTCGCTTCATCGCTTCTTCAAAAGTCAACCCATCAGACATGAACTGTTCGACGGTTTTCACGTTCGAGCCTGGGCGAGCGAGGACAGCAAATCCTTGGAAAAGGTCGGTTAACGCGATAAATCGAACGTTTTGGACCGAATCCATGGTCGCAATGATGTCGGGTGGATAGAGCGCCATGAAGTCGATCTGCTTGTTGACCAGAAGCGGGATCGCCTGATCTGGCAGCACCTTCCGTCCATACGGAGCGGGTGTAACGGTTAGACCGACATCCTTGTAAAACCCCTGCTTTATTCCGGCAACGAAGATCAAATCGTTGGCATAGGGACGCATGCCGAGACTTACCTCTGCCTGCGGCACCTCGGTCCCGGAAGATGCCTTGTCCAGGCTGAAGCCGATCCCTTTCTCATCGGCAGCCGAGCCGGACGAAATCGAGCCAAGAAATAGTATGACAGCGGCGATTCCCGCCGCTCCCGCCCATCGATTGAAGCATGCATTCTTGCACATGGTGGTCGCTTCGATCCCTGTGTCTGCGATCCGACTGAACCGAGACTGGTTTGGTCAGTCAGTGTCCGCAATGGCTCAGGATCGTATCATCAGTTGTTGAACTAACACATTCAAAAAGTCAGGCGTTGACCATGTCGTGCGCGATCTACCCGGTCGCTGGAATCCAGCCGAAGCGATACCGTCGCACGTCGCGAACTGCATCTCGCCAACACTCACGGCGCGAAAGCTCCGCTGGTCCGAAGTTTTTTCATTGCGTCGGGTCCCACACCGAGTTCGGTCAAAATCTCCTCGGTGTGCGCGCCAAGAAGAGGCGGCGGCATCCGAAGCTGCTGTGGCGTACCACTCAGCTTTACCGGAAATCCGATCGAGCGAACCTTTCCCTCGACCGGGTGATCGATCTCCATGATGATATTGCGATGGCGCGCATGATCGTTGTCAAGCGCCTGAGCATAGTCGTAGATCGGGCCAGCCGGTATCCCGGCAGCGAGCATTTGCTCGACCCAATGTTCGGCCGGCCGCGTGATTAAAGTTTTTTCGAGCTCCTCGATCAGCGCGATCCGGTTGGCCAGGCGATCGGCGATGCTGGCGAACCGTGAGTCCCCCAGAAGATCAGGCCGATTAATTAGCTCGCAGAGGCTGCGCCAAAGCTTGTTGTTGTTCGCGCCCATTACGAAGTAACCGTCACTTGCCCTGACTGCCTGATAGGGCGCGCTCATCCGGTTGGCGGTGCCCAGTTTTTGCGGCACTTTGCCGGTTCCCCAGAATTCAGATATGTCCCAGACTGCGAATGCGATTGCCGCCTCAAATAGGGAAGCGTCGATATATTGGCCTTCACCCGTTTCGAGCCGTCCGATATACGCGCTCAAGATGGCGTAGAGCGCGAGTAGAGCACAGCCAATATCTGCCACCGGAACTCCGGACTTTGCCGGTGGACCATCGGGATCACCCGTTATGCTCATGATCCCACCCATCGCTTGGGCTATCAGGTCAAAGCCTGGCCGCTGCGACCACGGACCGGTTTGACCGAAGCCCGAAATGCTTGCGTAAATGAGGCGCGGATTGATGGCCTTCAACGTTTCATAATCGATACCGAGGCGCGCGGTTACGCCCGGACGATAGTTCTCGAGCAGCACGTCCGCCGTTCCCACCAATTGATAAAACACCTCGCGTCCAGCCTCGGTTTTAAGATTGAGAACCATGCTCCGCTTGTTCCGGTTCATGTTAATGAAGCCGAGGCTATCGGAGCCTTTGAGTTTAAAGCCCATCGCGCGGCGAGTCTGGTCTCCCGATCCCGGCGGCTCGATTTTAATAACGTCGGCCCCCATGTCGCCCAGAAGCATGCCGCAAAATGGGCCTGCCATTACTTGGCTGATATCGAGAACCCGAAGGTGTCTGAGCGGGAGGATCCGGTTTGGCGACGGATCGGCTTTATTGTCGGGGTCGGGTCGCGACGGGTCGACCTTTTTTGCATCGGTCATCGTGTTGCTCCTGCCGCCATCGAAGGCAGCAATATCATACATCAAATGCTTTGTTCAATGTGGGACGGCGCCTGGTGCCGCCCTAAACTCCGTGGTTGGATCAAATCGTTTTGTCGACGATGAGGGCAATCAATCCGCCACCGTCAGGACCTTGGTGTTCTGCGCCACCCGACACAAAAAGCGCCGTATCATTAAGCACGGCTGCCACAATCGCACCGACCGCGCCCCGAATGTGCCGTTGCTGGTCAATATCTCCGTCGTTGAGCATGGTGTGAGGGCGGCCGCGGATCGTTCCATCGCGTTGTGCCTCGCACTTGACGAAGGCGGCCCGGATGCGGCGCGCCTGCGCGGCTGGAACTTGCGGTGCGGGCGAGAGGCCCAGACCACGGGCCAGGTCGGTTACACTGGCGATGTCGAGCGCGTCTTTGATAGCGCGATGAGCGATCGTCAACGGCCCAGACCACATCCGGCTGAGACCCGCGACAATGATTTCGTTTGCGCGCACCTCGACTCCCGCAGAAACGCTCGCGACAGAGGAATAGGCGTCGAAGTTGTGAAGCACTGCGGCCTCCCGTGCCTCGTTGGCTGTGATTTCGCCTAAGGCCTTTGCGACGCCCAATGCCGAAGCAGCTCGCCCGAAGCCCATCAGCTTACCCGGGTTCTCGGTCGCGCAGGTCAGTTTGGCTTTGCCTGCCGCGATTAGGTCGTCAGTGGTGAAAGCAGGACCTTTGACTTGAACGAAATGGACATCAGCAGGACTCTCTATGCCTGCGCTGGTCATCGCTTCGCTCACAGCCTCTGCCGTCGCGTCGATCTGGCGTTGCCTACCGACGTCCGAAGGGGAGAACTCCGGTGTGAACCCGACACCGATGGCGAGCGACTTCTCCTCACCGCTCGCCGCCGCGTCCGGATCGACCGTGAAAACGACATAATGCGGGGACAACACGCCTTCAACGCCACCGGAGAAAACAAATGGAACACGCTTCCTCACGCTCTCGGCCGGCGAACCCATCCGAGCACCTATTAGCTGCGACAGGCAGAGCGTCAGGTAACCGCGCGTATAATCGTTAACCAGGCCGTTTCCATGCGTCTTGCCGATAACGGCGACAATCTTTTCCGGATCGATATCGCCTTTCTCGATGGCCTCATTAAGACCTGAGACATCACTCGGATCTTTCAGGCTGAATCGGTGAACGTCCGCACGCATTTGGAAGCCAACTATTGGGGGATCAATTTTTCCAGTTGCGGTAGCGCGAAGAACGTTTTCACAGCCGCGGGAAACGATCGACCCAGGGTTGAATACTTTCATATTGGCCGGCCAAAGCACACAACATCCCGTCTTGCCCTGGTGCCGCGACCATCTGAAAGCCGATCGGCAAGCCTTCGGCAGACGGCGCCGCGGGAACGCTAATTCCGGGGCACCCCGCCATGTTGGCAAAACCGGTGAAAATCGCGTGACCGCGCGGTCCCACACGCTCTCCGGCGATCTGGGTTGGAAACGGTTCCGAAGCTGGCCAAGGTAGGGCAGCGGCGGACGGTGTCAGGATAACGTCATGGTCGCTGAAGAAGATCGATAGGCTCTTCTGTAAGCGCCACACGGCATCTAAAGCTGCAACATACGCTGAACCCGTCCGCTTTTCACCGTTTCTCGCCATTTCCTCGAGTGCGGGCGTAATTTTTCCATGCCATTTTGGAAACGACCGTAGCAACCAGGCCAAGCCGGTTTGGCTGATCACCGCCCATGCTTCATTCAGCGGTTCGAGATCGAAAGGTGCGTCTCCTTCTTCGACGATATGCCCGAGCTCGGCGAATACCGCCGCAGCAGCTTCAACATTCTTTGCTATTTCTGGGTCTACCGGAGATTCGCCGAATTTCCGAACAAACCGAATCCGGTTTCGAGGAACGGAACTGGTTGCGAACGGCGTATCCTTGAACGCCAAAGCCAACGGATCGCGCGAATCATATCCGCTGATTGCTTGCATCACGAGAATGATATCTTGGATTGTTCGAGCGACAGGGCCGACGGACTCGAAGTCGAGCAGGATGGCAGGGAAACCATCGCAGCGTGGAACCCGGCCTCGAGACGGTTTCAGGCCGACCAGACCTGTGTGCGAAGCGGGGCGCCGAATAGAACCTCCACCATCAGTCGCGATGGCGATTGGCCCAAGCCCCGCCGCGACCGCCGCGACCGCTCCCCCGCTGGATCCGCCTGGCGTCAATTCCGGATTCCAGGGATTCCGGGTGACCCCAAAGAGCAGATTATCGGTATACCCTTGGAGAGTGAACTCAGGGCAATTGGTCTTGCCAAGGATGATGGCGCCCTTGGACCGAAGCCGACTGATCGGGAGCTCGTCAGACTTAGGAACAAAATCGGAGTATAACTTGCTGCCCCATGTAGATCGGAGACCGCCCACGGTGATATTGTCTTTGACGCTAATCGGGGCACCGTCCAAAGGCCCGGATTCGGTTCCTGTTTGCCAACGCTTTGCGCTCGCTTCGGCCGACTGCCGTGCTCCAGCGGAATCCAGCGTGACAAAGGCGTTGATTACCGGGTTAACCCTTTCGATCCGCTGGAGAACGGCCTCCAGGACGTCAACAGGCGTGCACTCACCGCTGGCGTAAGCAGCGCCAAGCTCGACGCCGGATCTTTGCCAGAGTTCTTTTGCCATACACGCTCCCGTCACGCGGTTTCACACGTGAACAATGGCCGCAATCGGTGCCGCTCCCGGAGCACATTGATGCTCGGTTCCACCCGAAACAAAAATTGCCGGGTCGTTGGTAATTGAGGCAATCACGGCGCCTAACGCCGCCCGCGCATGGCGCTCATAGTTAATATCCGCGTCAGACAACATCGTAGTCCGCCGCCCTCGAACCAGGCCATTTGGACTGGCATCCGCTTTGGCGAACACGGCTGCTATCCTTTTTGATTCAACGGGCGAAATCGATCCGGAAAGACCTGCATCCGACAGCGCCGCGCGAATCCCGTCGGCGTCAATCGCATCCCGAAGCACTGCGTGGCCGATCCGATATGCGCTGGTCGCCGTTGGCGAGTTACCAAAAAGCAATACCTCGCAATTCTTTAGTTCGCCGCCGGCCGAGGTCGACGCAACCGCCGAAAAAATATCGAGCTGGCGCGCAATGACTTCATCGGAAAGAGCTTCTTCTTTTACTTCACCTAGACCTAGCGCCACCCCCAGCGCTGTCGCACCTCGGGCATAAGGCTTAGAACCGTTAGGATCCCGCGTGACTAGTTTCTTTTGTCGCGCATCGGCGTCGGCGATGCTGGCCGGGGTCAGAAGCGGACCCTTAACTTGCACGTAGTGGACGTCTTTTGAATCATTGATCCCGGCTTGCTTGAGGCAGCGGCGAACGGCATCAGCCACTTCTCGTACCTGAATCATCGTGCCAACTTCCTCCGGCAAAATGTTGCGGGTCGCTTCAATACCTAAAGCCAGCCTGGAGCCATTTGCCTCGCCAGATTTTGCTGAGCGTGTAAACACCGTGGCATGCGGAGAGAGAACCCCCTCCGTTCCTCCGGACCAAACAAAGGCGATACGCTCCCCGACTTCCTTGGGCGGAAGCCCGAGCCGGCTCGCAAGCATCAGTTGGTACGACAATGTCGCGAACCCACGTGTGAAATCGTTCGCACCACCGTTACCCTCGGTTTTACCGATCAGAGCGACAATTTCAGCCGGATCGATCTCATGGGAATCGATCAACTGGGTTAACTCGGATACATCACTAGGCGAAGCCATCGCCACTTTATAGACGCCAATTTTCATAGTAATGCTGTTGATTTCCTCTTCGTTCGTTCAGTTGCGGATGAACGCTTTACCGATCGCCTCCGGCATGCGGGCCTTGCGCCCGATCCCGCAAAGAACTGCCAAAGCGATTAAATAGGGGGTCATTTGGATTACGTAAGAACTTACCGGCAATCCCCAGCCCTGGATGTTCAGCGCCAGCGCCGAAGCAGCGCCAATTAACAGGCAGCCACCCATCACTCGAAACGGCATCCAGCGGCCAACGATAATCGCCGCGAGAGCAAGGAAACCACGACCGTTTGTCATTCCGTCGGTAAACGTTCCTAACTCTTGTAGAGAAAGCACCGCACCGCCCAGTCCCGCAAATGCGCCACATACGATCACTGCGACCATCCGGATCTGTTCCGGGTTGGCCCCGACCGAGAAGGCAGCGGCAGGATTCTCGCCTGCCGCGCGGAGCGTCAAGCCAGCACATGTTCTCCGAAGAAACAAATGTACTGGAATAACCAACAGAAAAGCGAGATAGGTCATCGCCGGTTCGTCAAACAGAACAGGACCAACCAAAGGCAAATCGCACAGCCCGGGAATTTGCAGCGCGCCGAGTGTAGGCAATACCATCACCGGCGTCTTCCCGCCGAAGAGTCCCCTCAGCAGGAAGCTAGTTAGGCCCAAAGCAAAAATATTGACAGCCAGCCCGGTAACCATGTGATCCGTTCTGAAGCGGACCGTTGCCACCGCAACGATCGCAGCAAGCACGACTCCTGAAATCGAGCTGGCCATAAGACCAAGCAAGACGTTTTTGGTCACTAAGACCGTCACCGCCCCGCCGAAAGCTCCTCCCAGCATCATCCCCTCCACTCCGACCGCAAACGTTCCGCCGGACTCCGAGATCACACCGCCAAGCGCCACGAATAGAAGCGGTGTCGCGATGCGGACTGAGGCGGTCAGAAGTTCGATGATAACAGGGTAGTTCACACTTTCAAATTCGTTGTCGTCTCAGGCTGATACCCAACGCGCAAAGGACGAAAACCATGGTCAATCCTTGAATCACAAACACGAGCGAAGAGGGAACTCCAATCTCCCGCTGCATCGCCAGCGCACCGGTTTCCAGAAACCCGAAGAACAGACCTGCGGGTAAGACTGCGATCGGATTCAAGGAGGCAAGCAGCGCAATTGCCACCGCGTTAAAGCCGAAGCCGACGGAGAAACCCTGAATCAACCGGTAGTGAACGCCCAGCACTTCGACCGCACCGGCGGCTCCGGCCAAACCGCCCGCGATCAGCATGACGGAAAACAGACCACGAACGATTGACACACCAGCATAGGTCGCAGCGGCATCGGTGCTTCCGAGCAATCGCAGACGAAAGCCGAAGGGGGTATGCCAAAACACCCAATGACAAATGAAAACAGCAACGACGGCAAGAATGATACCGATGTGCAAGTCCGTGCCCGGAACGAGCGGTGGGAGCCAAGCCTGTTCCGGAAACAAAGGAGATTGCGGAAAACCAGCTCCTACTTCGCCCATCGGGCCATGCAATACCTCGCTGACCATGAGCAAACCGACGAAATTCAATAATAGCGTTCCGAGCACTTCATGAACACCGCGCGCAAGCCGCATAACGGCGGCGATTGCCGCCCATCCTGCCCCGGCGCACCCGCCCACGAGAAGCGCTAGAGGAATTAAGAGCTGACCAGGTAGAGCCGCACCGTTCAATGCGGTCCAGGATGCGGCGATACCGCCGAGCGCAATTTGCCCCTCGGCTCCAATGTTGATCACTCGGGCCCGAAAACAAAGGGCCACGCCGACGCCCGCAAGTATATAAGGAGTGCTTTTGTTTAACGCAAACGCGATAGAATCGACAGACCCGCATGCGCCCCTGGCCAGCGCCCAATAGGCAAGTATCGGATTCTTTCCCGCGACAATAATTGGAATAGCAGCGACCACGAATGACAGTGAGACCGCCAGGCCAGCGAGAGCGGTACGACGCCAAAAATCGGCATTTCTGCCGAACGCGGCGGGTAGTAGCGATCCGGTTGGAGTGCCAGGTTGATCAACCTGATCACTCCGGTCCACCTCCTTCTCTTTGGGTAGCGAAGTGCTCACAACCTACTCATGACAACGTCGAAACTTCGCTGCTACTGCCAGCCATGATTAGACCGATTTGGGTAATGTCCACCTCGGTTCGCGCTACAACGCCGAGCAACCGGCCATTAGACATTACTCCAATGCGATCGCCGAGCATCAGCACTTCATCCAATTCAGATGAGATGTAGAGCACGGCTCCGCCCCGATTGCGCAAGGCTATAACTTGATCGATAACGAAGCGCGTCGCTCCGGGATCAAGTCCCCAAGTCGCTTGACACGCGATCAGTACCCTCGGTTTGCGACCAATCTCGCGCGCAACCACCACTTTTTGTTGGTTACCGCCCGAAAGTGTTTGCACAGGCGTATCTGGGCTCGACGCCAAGATACCGAACTCTGCCATTTTTGCTTTCGCTTCTTTCCGGAACGATCCGTGATCTAACCAAACTCCGTGCCTCAATGGTGGACGAGTAAAATCACGCAAACCGAGGTTTTCTTCGATCGTCATTCCAGGGACCAGACCCGTGGTCCCGCGATCCACCGGTATACAGGCGAGACCCGCCGTGAGCCGATCGGAAACCGTTGACCGGGTCAGGTTTCTTCCGTTCAGCGTGATAGTTCCAGTCGTCGGGAACTTCAAACCAGCGAGCACATCGACAAGATCGGTTTGCCCATTGCCGTCCACGCCGGCGATCGCCAGGATTTCGCCTTCCCGCAGGGTAAGATTGATGTCGTGCAACCGTTGGAAGCCCGAGGAATCTCGTAACCCCAAGCCTCGCACGACCAGGACCTCCGGTCCGGCGGGGAGGTCGATTCGAATCAGGCCAGAACTCACTTCCCGTCCTACCATCATGTGGGCGAGGCCCGACCGGGTTGCGTTTGCGATCGGCGATCTTCCCACCACTCTCCCATCGCGCAGGACCACCACTTCGTCACAGATGTCAAAGACTTCGCCCAGCTTATGCGTAATGAAAATGATAGCGCGACCTTGCTTCGCGATCCGTCGCATGACCGCTAGCAGACCACTGATCTCAGGAGGGCTGAGATTGGAAGTCGGTTCATCCAGGATCAGAAGCTCCGCGCCCCGGAGAAGAGCTTTCACTATTTCAACTCGTTGCCGGTGACCAAACGGTAGGTCGCTAACCAGTGCACCAGGATCAAGCTCGAGCCCATAAGTCTTGCTCGTTTGACGGATCTGCTCGGCTACTTGCTCCGTTCGCAGCCAGGTGCCAGCCCGCGACCATCCGAGCATAACGTTCTCCACTACGGTCATAGCGTTCACCAGCATGAAATGCTGATGGATCATGCCAATTCCTGCACGGATAGCTTCGCGCGGCGTGTGAACCGAAAGAATCTCACCTTTGAACCTGATAGTCCCCGCATCCGGCTTGACCATGCCGAAAAGCACCTTCATCAAGGTGCTTTTGCCTGAACCATTCTCTCCAAGCAGGCCGACGATCCGGCCTGCCGCGACGCTCAGATCAATGCCCTCATTGGCTCGAATTGCGCCGTATCGCTTATTGATGCCGCGCATCTCGAGCATCGGCAACGATACACTCTCAGGTCGAGCCGCGTCATGGCTCATAAGCCGCCGCGCGCATCTTCTTTCGTGACACTGATTTTCAATTCACCGGAGGCGAATTTTTTCTTAACGGCCTGGATTTCATCCACGATATCCTGAGGAACGTTCGGATTCAGCTCCTTGTCTTTCGTATAAAGTAACTCTGCGCCGGTGCAACCTTTGGAGTTCAAGCCATACAGTTCAAATTTCCCGCCTAAAGTTCCCGCCTTGGCTTCGTCGGCCGCCGTTGCGTACATATCTCCCCACTTCTCGACGATATTTGTCAGCACAGTGTCGGGAGCAATTGCTGTGTCCTCAATTGAACGACCATTGGCGTGAATCCCTTTTTCTTTGGCGGCTTGAATGATGCCAAGTTGGCCCGCATTGAGCTTCCCACTGAGATAGTCCGCTCCCCAGGCACTCAGGGAAAGCGCCGCTTCTTTCGCCCCAGCTGCGTCTTCCATGTCCTGGACGTAAATGACCTTCACTTCAATGTTGGGATTGACGCTTTTTGCTCCCTTTCGGTAGGCGCCCACTTGCGCGACCACGTTGGGTAACCCTTCCAAGCCATTGACTGAACCGATCTTGCCGGTCTTGTTCATGCGAGCCGCTAACACGCCGATCAGATAGCCAAATTGTGTGTTATCAAAATCAATCGAGGCAACATTCTTTCCAGAGCCGGCATTGCCGGATCCCACGATGAAAGTCGCTTTTGGAAATTTAGGGCCTACCAGCTGCATCGGGGACAGAAACCGGCCGGTATGGCCGATAATGAGAGTATAATTTTTTCGGGCATAGTCTTGCAGCGCTTGCGCCATGTCCGCTGGTTGAACATTTTCGGAATAAGCCACATCCCAACCCTTTTCCTTCAGTCGTAAAACGCCGGCGTAGCCCTGGGCGTTCCAGCTTTGATCGTTGATGCTACCCGGTAGCAGCACGGCCGCTTTATCCTGGGCCGATGCGTTCAACGTAAGGAAGATTGTTGCAAGTAAAGACAGCGCGACTGCCGCCGCACTGTATCCACCAAAATCGCGTTTATTCATATGATCAATAGGTCAGACGAATGCATTTGTTAGTGTCAATCACATCGGCCAAGGGTCAGATCGGTCTGGCCTCAGGTCGCTAATTTCTTGGAAGGATCGGGGTTGGGCGAGATCCGTAAATATCCTGCTTGAGGGAGTAGGACCTTTTGCGGAGACAGCGTGTATGCGAGTATCTACTGATTGCATGCAAAAAGGCAATCTCAATTTTTAGAGAATCCTTAGTTTCTTATAATCAAGAGCTTACGCAAAGGATATGCCTGATCTATTTTGCATGCATTTCCCGAGATTCAGGACTTATTTCTTCCCTCACAAGATCTATGCCCGATCGAAGTTCGCCTCGATAGCGTCGTATTTACGCCAGAGATGTTCGCCCAAGAGCTCTACCATTTCTTCTGCCACTCGCCGGCTCAGAGCATCCCGACAGCGCTGTTTATCAGCTCGGCGGCTGACCCTCGATCATCGCGTAGGCGTTGTGGTTGTGGATCGACTC
This sequence comes from Chthoniobacterales bacterium, assembly GCA_035710445.1. Taxonomy (GTDB): domain Bacteria; phylum Verrucomicrobiota; class Verrucomicrobiia; order Chthoniobacterales; family JAFAMB01; genus DASTDH01. The sequence continues at coordinate 14,539 of DASTDH010000160.1, read as the reverse complement.
GTAGTTCTCCGCTTCGACCCGATACCAGACAATCCGTGGCTCAGCATTGGCTTTGACCGCGATGTTACGAACCAGATCCTCGACAAAAACCGGATGATCGTAGGCGCGCTCGGTGACGGCCTTTTCGTCAGGACGCTTCAATAAGCTGAAAAGTTCCGCACTGGCCGATGTCTCAACCATGCGCACCAGGTCCTCGATCCAGATTGGGCTACTGAACCGCACCGCAAAGGTCACCAGGCTCCGTTGATTGTGTGCACCGTGCTTGCTGATCGCCTTAGAGCACGGGCAGAGGGTGGTAACTGGAACCATGACCGTCACTTCGAATTCGGAATCGCTCTGGTGCGCGCTGGCATTAAATCGCACTGCATATTCCAGTAATCCTGATGCGCCGGTTACTGGAGCTTTTTTCTCAATGAAGTAGGGGAATTCGAATTCGACATGAGCCGCCTCGGCGTCCAGTCGCGACTGCAGTTCCCGCAGGATCACCTTGATATTGTCGACGTGAATAACGGTTCCATGATGATTGAGCACTTCGATGAAGCGACTCATGTGAGTGCCCTTGAAATGGTGAGGCAGATCGACGGTCAAACTCACCGTTGCCACGGTATGCTGAGAGGTGTGCGCTTTGTCCCGGACCAGGATCGGAAAACGCAGCTTCTTTACCCCCACCCGGTCGATGGCTACTTCTCGGTGATCAGGAAGATTCTGCGTATCGATCAAAGTAGTTTGCTGTTCCATAGATTTCGTGTTGTCATGAAGACGCGGGACGAAATTTTTCCCCTTCATTATACTTTACAGACTGTGCAGGAATATCATCAGTTGCTCCGTCTTGTCTTAGAAAAAGGGCGCTCCAAGGATGACCGTACTGGAACTGGGACTATATCATACTTTGGCGCGCAAGTGCGGCTCGATTTGCGTCGGGGATTTCCCCTGATCACGACCAAAAAAGTCCATTTTAAATCGATCGTTTACGAACTCCTTTGGTTCTTGCGAGGAGAGACGAATATTCGATTCCTTACCGATAACGACGTAACAATTTGGAACGAGTGGGCGGACGAAAAAGGAGATCTCGGTCGGGTTTACGGCGCGCAATGGCGAGATTGGCGGATCGCCGGCGGGAAATCAGTCGACCAAATCGCTCAGGTCGTCGAAATGATTCGAACTAATCCGGCGAGTCGTCGCTTGATCGTTTCGGCCTGGAATCCGGGTGAGCTAAGCGAGATGGCATTACCGCCATGCCATGCCCTCTTTCAGTTCTACGTGCTGGAGGGCCAATTGAGCTGTCAGCTCTATCAGCGCAGCGCCGATCTTTTTCTTGGGGTGCCTTTCAATATCGCATCTTACGCGCTGCTGACACACATGGTGGCAGCAGTGTGCGGTCTAGAACCGGGCGATTTTGTCCACACCTTTGGCGACCTGCACATCTATAAGAACCACCTCGACCAGGTCCGGGAGCAACTCAGCCGGTCACCGAGACCGCTTCCCCGGGTGCTGTTTCAACGGATTCCCGAGCGCCTTGAAGACTTTCGATACGAGGATATTGAATTGCTGAAATACGATCCTTATCCAGCGATCAAGGCGCCGATTGCGGTGTGAGTGGATCAGAAACCCGAATCTAGAATTTAGGAGCCAAGAGGTCGAGAGGGCTCAACGCGGTCGTTGTTATGGCGGTGATCCGGCGAAACAGTTGGCTATCGAGTATCGGCTATTGGCTATTCCGTTTGAGCCGGAGGGCGAGAACCGGGTGAAGGCCATCGCCGCGATGACTCCGAGCCGTGTGATTGGCCGCGGAAATTCGATTCCTTGGAAGATCCCTGGAGAACAAAAGTGGTTCAGAGAAGTCACGATGGGACATTGTGTTTTGATGGGAAGCAAGACCCATCTCTCGATCGGAAGACTGCTTCCAGGTAGGCGAAATTTGATTGTAAGTCGAAGTCAGACCTGGGAGGGAGCAGAAATGATTCGCGATCTCTCCCAGTTTGATCCCACCGACTATCGGGAAGAGGTCTATGTGATCGGTGGTGCCGAAATCTATCGACAACTACTCGACCGATGCGACGAGCTGTTGATTACGGAGCTGAAGGTGGAGTATCCAGGCGACATCTATTTTCCGGAATACCAATCAAAGTTCGTGGCTGTGGAACAGATCCGGGAGACATCCGACTACCGGATTTTTCGGTATGCTCGGCGGGTTCAGTAGCGTGAAGAGAAGCAACCACCCGGGCGGTGCCGAACTTTTTCGCCTGCCATTCGTCTGCTTTACATCCTTCTGGACCGTTATATCCGAATACGATCGAAGGATTTACAGTCCAATAGACATTCTGGCTTAAGTATTATGAATACTCTCTCTCTACTTGTGCCTTCGCTGACCGCCATTCCAACATTTGCTATCAGAAGTCGATTCGCAAGATGCGCTTTATTGTTAGCTGGATCGCTCTTTTTGAGTAGCTGCCTTTCCTTAAGGCTTGGCAAAAACGAATCGCCCCGCCAGGCGCCAGCCCGAACGGAAATAGTCAGGCTCGATCGAGGGCCTGCCGGCGGAACGACCGCCAAGCCCCAAAATGGCTAGCGGCTTGCTATTTTGGCTGAGTAGATGCGGCTAGAAAAACGGTTGCGACGGGCATCACCGATCACGCCCCGACACGCAACCTGTAACCCCTCTCATCACCAGGCGACGCCGCTGTGGTGCTCGTCGTTGCTCCAGGGATCCGCCGCCTCTTGCCAACGTTGGGTTGCCCGCCCTGACTGCTGATTCTTGGCGATCGTTTCCCAGCGCCGGTTTTCTTGGGTACGATTATCGCAACCGGTGAGGCCTAAGATGGTAAGAGCGAGGCAAGAGCAAACGAAGCGGATCATGAGTGGGGTCTTAAACCGCGTTAGATCTAACGCAGTCCGGTGGCGGAGTTCAACCGAAACTTCAGCCACTTCGTTGTATCCAGAAGGACTTCAAATGATCGCTGCCGGGAAAATCTTCCGGCATCCCCAGGTCAACCATCGCGGCAGACTTAGGCAGGCAGGCTCGCAGAATCTTTTCGAAGCCGGCGCGGGGAAGGCGGTGAGAATTCGTGCAGCAAAGCAGTTGGCTGTCTTTCGAGCTAACAGAGAGTGTCAATTGGAGCAGCTCGCCATAGTCAGTTTCGGCTCGAAAAACCCGTCCATTCCGATCCCGTGAAAATGTGGGCGGATCTAAAATGATCAGATCGAAATGTTGTCCCTTTTTTGCGAACCGCTTGAGCCAGTCGAATACATCTCCATAGATAAACTCGTGCTTTTGATCGTCGATACCGTTGGCTGAATAATTTTCGCGACCCCAATTCAGGTATGCTCGTGAAAGGTCGACATTGACGGTAGAACCGCCGCCCACTGCTGCAGCAACACCGAAAGCGCAGGTGTAGGCAAATGTATTAAGTACGCTCTTCCCGTAACTGATCTCTCTGACGCGCTGTCGGTTAAGGCGTTGGTCGAGAAAGATCCCTTGCGAGTACCCAGCTTGGAAATCGATCCAAAAATTCAAGCTGCGCTCTTGAACCAGGAATTTCATGATGACCGGATCACCGGCGAGAAAGAATGGAGGTTTCCTTTTTTCGTTAGTCAGTACTTTTGCATAGAGAGAATGGTAGCCGAGGGTGGCGCCCAGGTTCGGAACCTGACGTCCTGGTTGGAGACCGATCAGCCAGTTTCCATTGAAATCGTCAATCACCCAATCCGGCAGACCGTCACCGATGCCATCAACAATGCGATAAGCGGTCGTTCCGCTCTGGCGGAGACCCGACCTTTGGGCGATGGCGCTCATGATCTGTTCAGTGGGGTACATCCTGATTTGCGTATCCTCGCAGCCGAGGATAAATGCAAAGAATATGAGCGCCTTGCGAGAAACTTTGGAGCAAGCTGCCGAGGACGGACATTTGTTAGCAACCAGCGCTGGCAACATCGCACTGTTGCTAGCTGGCGGGAACAATCCGCTCTATCCGCTCGCTATTTCCCAGCTGGTGGAAGCAAAAGCCTGGTCCGAGTTGAACGATCGCTTCTTCAAGGCGCTTGCGTTCGGCACTGGTGGGCTGCGTGGCCGGTCGATCGGCAATCGAGTCACCCAGGCCGAACGGGGATCGCACCTGGAGTCTGAGCCGCCTGAGCATCCCTGTGTCGGGACTAACGCGATGAACTTTTATAGTGTGAGTCGAGCGACGCAAGGGCTGGTTAATTACCTGAAAGACTACCTGGCTTCTATTCACTCAGATCGGAGGCCGAGCCTGGCGATCGCTCACGATACCCGGCTTTTTTCCCGCCAATTTGCCGAGCTCGCTGCCACGGTCGCAATCGAGTTGGGCTGTGACGTTTTCCTCTTTGAGTCGGCGCGATCGACACCGGAGCTTTCTTTTGCGGTTCGTTATAACAATGCGACTGCCGGAATCGTCATAACGGCGAGCCACAATCCTCCGCACGACAACGGCTACAAGGTTTATTTTGAGGATGGCGCTCAGGTGGTTGAACCCCATGCTGGCGCCATTATCGAGCAGGTGAATGCGATCACGAGCGAAGACTATAAGCCGACTGCCACCGAGCAGAGAGGCAAGCTCGTGGTCCTTGGCTCGGACTTCGATGAGATCTACAAAGCGAGATTACGTTCGCTGATCTTGCAACCGGCGGTAGTGGCGCAGCAGAGAGATCTCAAGGTGGTTTTTTCGCCCATCCACGGGACCGGCGGTGTAATCTCGGTGCCGCTGTTGCGCGACATCGGGGTTAACGTGTTGACGGTACCGGAACAGGATCGTCAGGATGGTTTGTTTCCCACGGTCAAGTCACCGAATCCGGAGAACCCCGAAGCGCTTTTAATGGCGATGGACCTCGCCCGCAAAGAAACCGCCGACCTGGTTATCGGCACCGATCCGGACTGTGACCGAATGGGTGTAGCAGTGCGCAACCGTGCCGGAAAGTTAGTTTTGCTGACCGGAAACCAAATTGGCTCTTTGTTGACCTACTACCGTTCTCGAACGTTAAGGCAGCTTGGAATTCTAAACGATCAAAACCAACACCACGTTGTCGTCATCAAGACGCTGGTAACCACTGACCTGCAAAAAGCGATCGCGCAAAGCCACGGACTCCATTGTGTAGAAACGCTCACTGGGTTCAAATATATTGGCGCCAAACTTTTGAAATATGAGAAAGCGTTGCCGGCATCGATTCGCAATTCGTATCGCATGTTGAGCGAGGATGAATCGCGCAAAGCTCGGTTGGAACATTCCTATTTCTTCGTGTTCGGCGGAGAAGAGAGCTACGGCTACAGCGGTGCCGATTTTGTTCGAGACAAAGACGCCAATGGCGCCGCTCTCATGTTCGCTGAGGTCGCGGCGTACGCGAAGTCGCAAGGTCTCACTTTGGATGAATTGTTAGACGAGATTTACTTGGAGTACGGCTACTATTTTGAACAGAGCGGCTCATTGGTGTTCGAAGGGGCGGAAGGCGCGGATAAAATCCGGCGGCTAGCCGATTCGTACAACCGAACGCCTCCCGAACAAATCGACGAAGTAGGAGTTTCACAGATCCAGGACTTCACCTCCGGCACGATCCGTGATAGCGAAGGCGATTTGCTTCCGAGCGAGAAGATGACGATCTTCACGTTAGCGGACGGTCGCAGGATCGCGGTTCGTCCTTCCGGTACCGAGCCAAAGATCAAGTTCTATTTGTTCGGCAAAAGGGAAAGGTTAACTCGACCAACGCTTGCCGAAGCAAAGAGCGAACTGCGCGGATCGCTGAATCGCTTATGGGATTGGTTGCAAGCCGATGCGAAAGCCAGGGTAGGGTAGGGGAGGAAAACCAAAATTAAAGCGTCCCTTCGCCGCACGTCAGGACACTGTCTCTTTTGCTTGCGGGACACTGCAGGCTTGGCAGAGTGTCGGTTCTTTCCTTTGAATCGTTGATGAATGACCACCAAAACAATGGCCGGTGCTAGTTGATGGAGACAGCAAGGAGTTGCCAAAGCACGACACCAGAGCACTCAGATCCAGTTCCCGGCGTTGTCGGCCTTCTCGATGCTTCCGGCGTCCTTCCTGGTCGCTGGAACATTTGCAACTGCGCCAACCGTCTGAACTCTGCACTCATTTTATTCTGGGCCGTATTTGCTCCCATCGTCAGCTTCGCGACACCGCGTATCGATCTACCGCGCTTGAGTGATCACGCGACGATCTCATTGGTTACCTATTCTCCCGGCGACGAGCTCTATACAGCGTTTGGTCACAGCTCGATCCGGGTGCGAGATGACGCCCAAGAGATTGACCGGCTGTACAATTTTGGGACTTTTGATTTCGAAACGGAGGCCTTTTATCTCAAGTTTGCTCGCGGAGATCTGCTTTACCAGTTGTCGGTGGGACTATCGACCGCGGAGATCAATGAGCGGGGTACTTTGGGCCAGGGTGTTACTGAATCGATCTTGAACTTCAAGGCTGATCAGCGCCAGGCGATGTTCTCCGAGTTGGAGACCAATCTGCTGCCGGAAAATCGCTTCTATCGTTACGATTTCATACTGGATAACTGCTCAACTCGAGTACGAGACATATTTGAGAAAGTTTGGGGCCATCCGGTAGCCGATTCGTCGATCGGAAAAATTACCTTCCGCCAAATGCTGGATCCATACTTTCTCCGAATCCCCTGGATACGTTTTGGTATCTATCTTCTTTTGGGTTCGCGGGTTGATCGTTTGGTTACCCCGCGCGAAGCCTGTTTCTTGCCCTTCAATCTTGAACGAGCGGTTCAGGGAAGTTCCAACGAAAGCGGTCCCTTGGGTCGCAAACCGACGACGATTTACCGGCCACAACCATTGCCTTCGGTACCATGGTATTTTCGGCCCGAATTCGTCCTTTGGGTTCTATTACTTTTTTGGGTCGCCTGCTGGATGATCAGAGGCTACTCGGCTTCGGCTGCCCTCTCCGGAATCGTCTTTCTTATTTTGGGCGGGGTTGGAACATTCCTGGTCCTCTTTTCGGCGAACACATTACATTGGGAGGCTTATGACAATTGGAATCTTGGCTGGTTGGTGCCAACTCATCTCCTGGCCGGCATCGGGTTAATTTTCCTCCAGCGATCAGGGCGATACTGGATGCGCGCCTACTTCGCGATTGCTTTAGCGGAGATCGCGCTCTTCTCAATCGCGTCGCCCTGGTTGCCGCAGCAGTTTCATCATGCCATCTATCCCCTCGCAATTTTGCTCGGCTGGCGTTGCGCCATTGAGATTTATCGAAGAACTCCCGTGAGACCAAGCGCTCGATGAAAATACACCTGATTTGGCAGATCGGCTTGAGCTTGCTAAGCGGTGTGCTCTTGGGCTTAGCGTTTCCACCGTGGAACGTGTCTTGGCTCGTTTGGATTGCTTTCGTTCCAGTACTGGGCGGTTTGCTCATTCTGAGAGGGTCCGCGTTGGTCTTACTGGTTCAAGGGGCGCTGTTTTGTGCGACCTTTGGCTTCATCGCGTTTAGCTGGCTGGGAGTGGAGACCCGGTGGAATGAGTTAGCCCAAAATGTCGGATCCTTGGCCGTCGCAGGAGCGGTTTGGGCCTGGCTGATTGGGCGATTTGCTGTCCTTCCAGAGTTTTCTAAGGGAAAAACCGGAAAGAAGGGTTCGCTTGAACCAATCCTGGTTGCTCCAGGGCGCTCAACCGACGCGTGGATTGGTTCGGGAGCACACCTCCGTCTCGCGGCCCTGGTTGCCTCCGCCTGGATCGGTCTGGAGTGGCTGCGAGGTTTTATTTTGCCAATTTGGAATCAAGCGGGATTGCCGGTCGCCGGCAATCTGGCGTTGCTTCAACTCACCAAAGTTGTCGGTCTCAGCGGGCTAACCTTTATCGTGGTGTTCGCGAATACGATCATTCTAGCCAACATCAGGCGTTTGATTCTCCAACCTGGACGCATGAATTGGGCGGGACGCTTCGATGTCACCGCAACCTTAGCCGTGCTGCTCCTGGTCGCAGTGGCCGGCTTTTGGTCCTTGCGATCTGCGTCAGAGCCGAAGGGGCTCAAGGTTTGTATCGTTTCTTCTTCGGAGACCGATCTCAACCATTTGACCGATCTGTCACTCGTTGCTCCAGCTACCCACTGCGATTTGGTTGTGTGGCGCCGAACCCAATTGCACAGCGGTGATTACCAAGTTTTGAGCAAGGCCTCGCTCGGACAGAGCATCACGCTGATTGCCGGGACAGCTGCTTCGCCCGAAGCGCCTCTCACTGGATACAATATCTTCGCCCCTGGATCGGTCCGAAGCGTATTTGCTTTCGCATCGCATCCGCTTTTTCAGCTGATTGCCGATCAGCGTTTACGCAACGATCAGCCCATCACCTGTAAGGACGCCTCCATTCTTCCTTTTTTGGCGAATGATGCCGGCTCGCTGGAGAGATTGCGGGCCGCCGTCCAGAAACAAATTCAATGTTTCGTGGTACTCGTTGATCAACCGGCTGCGGTCGCTGCTGAGGAAGAGCAACTAAAACAAAATGTCCGCGCCTGGGCGGTTGCGCTCGGTCGACCAATTGTGTTCAACTCGCGTCGAGCGGGAGCGATCCTCATGGCTAGCTCCGGACGGTTGACCGCTTCAGCAGATCCGGAGATCGAAGGAGCGAACGTAGGGGAAATCGATCCACCGGTTGGGGTTGATTCTTCCTATTACGCTGCCCATGGCGATTGGTTCCCGATTGCCATGGGTATGTTAGCGCTGTTTTTAGCTTTGAGTGAAGGCTTGAAGAAGTTTTATGCGGAACCTCGTCGTTTCCATCCATGATGTCTCCCCGCTAACCCAAGCAAGTTGCGCTCGAATTTTGGACGATTTGCGGGAGCTCGGCGTTCCAATAACGTCGCTTCTGATAATTCCCAATCACCATGAGCGAGCTCCGGTCACGGAATCTGAAGATTTTCGGGGATGGCTGAAAGCGAAGGTGAATGAAGGTCATGAGCCAATTTTGCATGGTTATTTTCACGCTCGAAGTCCCAAGGACACCGATGCCGGGATCGTAAAGTTCACCAACCAGGTTTACACTGCTGGAGAAGGAGAATTCTACGATCTGGATCGATCCGAAGCGTCTCGGCGATTGCGCCGCGGTCTGACCGATCTGGAGTTTTTGCAGAGACCAATTTCCGGATTTGTGGCGCCGGCCTGGCTACTCGGTTTTGAGGCAGAAGCGGCCGTGCGACATGTCGGCTTTCGCTATATAACGACGGTCAGCTCGGTCGATGTTTTTGAGGGCCTGCATCGTTATGTCTCTCGCTCATTAGTTTGGAGTACCCGGTCTTCCTGGCGTCGGGTAGTCAGTTTGGCTTGGAACCATGGCCTAAGCTCTCGCTTGCGGGAGCGGCCCCTGCTCCGGATTGCGATCCATCCAACCGATCGAGAGATCCCAATGGTTTGGGCTCAGGTGAAAAGTCTGCTCGGCTCCGCGTTAGAAGATCGCCGGCCGTTGACCTACGAGAAGTTCATTGCTAACCATCTCGATTCAACCGAATCTTAGGCGTCGCTGCGGGCGAATTCAGGCATGGCTGCGAAAGTTGATTTGCATCTGCACTCACGTTTCAGTGATCGCTCTGTCGAGTGGCTGTTTCGGCGTTTCGAATTTCCCGATAGTTATTCCGATCCGCGCAGCCTGTACAAGCGATTGCGGGAAAAGGGGATGTCTTTTGTTACATTCACCGATCACAACCGAATCGATGGTTGCCTGGAGATAGCCGATCAGCCAGAGACTTTCGTTAGCTGTGAGGTTGCGGCGGAGTTTCCCGAGGACCAGGTCGGCGTCCATGTGCTGGTCTGGAATATTACGGAAGTCGAGCACCGGGAGATCCAACAAGTACGACGGAATATTTACGAGTTGCGGGCCTATCTGGCCGATCGAGGAATCGTTCACGCCGTCGCTCATCCGTTTTACGACAAAGACCGACGATTAACGGCTGACCATGTTCAAAAGTTGGTTTTGCTTTTCAGGCACTTCGAAGGAGTAAACGGGCTCCGTGACTCTCTGCTCAGCGAAGTCGCGCGGTTTGTTTTTCGATCGCTTACTCCCGAACTGATCGAGAAATTCTCGGATCGACAGAAATTAACCCCGACCCACAAAGAACCATGGCGCAAGATCCTGATTGGTGGCTCAGACGATCACGCCGGCATTTTTCCTGCATCGGCTTACACCGAAGCACCCACCAGCGAGAACGTGGCGGAATTCTTTCGATACATCGAGCACGGCGATTGCGTAGTCCGTGGCCCTGGCGGTACCCCGCTCGCGATAGCACACGGCCTGTACAATACGACCTACCAATTTGCCAAAGCTAAGTTTTCCGCGGTCAGTCCCAACCTCGATTTCCTCGAAGTAGTGTTTTCCCGCTTCATGGAGGGAAAGAATCCGACTCAATTCAGCCTCGGGGAAAAGATTGGCCTCATGTTCAGCGGCATCCTCTCCGGTAAGATCTTCGAGCTGGCGAGGCCCTCTAATCTTTCCATTTGGCCGGAGCTGGCGAATTATTTTGGCAACGCCAACGTCCAGGCACAATTGGCTCGGGAAACCGAAGGAGTGAAGGAGCCGGAAAGGCGAGCGTTCCTGCTGGTTGCCTTAATCTTCAACCAGCTCGGGTTTCGTTTCTTCGACAAATTTGTTCAACAGATAACCGGCGGTAACGTGGTGGAGGCCATGCAAACGCTCAGCGCCCTTCTGCCGATGGGGATGTTGCTCGGTCCATATTTTTACGGCTTTCATAGCCAAGCCCCTTCTCGTCGTCGATTGACTGATATCTGCGTCGGCACCGTAAATTTCGTACCGGACGTCCTCCAAAATACCAGACGCGCGTGGTTCACGGATACTCTCGAGGATGTCAATGGAGTAACCACCACGATTCGCAAGATGACGGCAGCTGGTTTGGAATGCGGGGCCGACCTGATCGTTGTGACCTCACGTCAGCAGATCAGTCTGGCCGATATCCCGATCAAGAACTTTGCCCCGATCGGCGAATTCGAACTTCCGGAGTACGAGCTGCAGAAACTCAGTTTCCCGCCGGTCCTGCATATGATCGACTATATTCAGCGCGAGCGGTTTACCGAGTTAATCATTAGCACCCCCGGACCCGTTGGATTGACCGCGCTATTGGCCGGGAAGATGCTCGATCTCAAGACCACCGGCATTTACCATACCGACTTTCCCCAATACGTTCGGATCCTGACCCAGGACAATTACATGGAGACGCTGGCTTGGAACTTTATGCACTGGTTCTACTCCCAGCTCGATCTCGTTTACGTCAATTCGGAGCACTATCGCCAGCGTTGGATCGATCGCGGAATCGCTCCGGAAAAACTCAAAATCTTTCCGCGCGGATTGGATCAACTCCAGTTCAACCCTGAACTACGCAGTACGAAGTTCTGGACTCAATTTGGCAAGGAGGCGGAAGATATTGGGTTGCTTTACGTTGGCCGGATTTCCAAGGAAAAGAATCTCAACGTTGCGGTGGAAGCGCTTCGGCTCCTTCGCCAGGAAGGATTGGCGGTGCGACTATTAGTAGTAGGCGACGGTCCCTATCTCAAGGAGCTGATGGAGATCGCTCCAGAGGCATGCTACACCGGCTACTTGAAAGGGAGGGAACTAGCGACCGCGTACGCCTCAAGCGATATCTTTGTCTTCCCCAGTACGACTGATACTTTTGGAAATGTGGTCATCGAGGCGCAGGCGGCAGGTCTGCCTTGCGTTGTTTCCGATCAAGGCGGACCGCACGAGCTGGTAGAGGATGGAGTGGACGGGCTCGTGACTCGCTCTCATGACGCCGAAGATTTTGCCAGGGCGGTGCGCCGGCTCGTTCTTGACCAGGATCTCCGGCAAAAGATGGCGCAACGAGCCCGCGAACGCGTGCAGGACCGGAACTGGAGTCACGCCTTTCGCCAATTCTGGAATGAGACGCTGTGAGGCGGTCGGTGAAGGGTGAGTGGTGGCGGTCACCGCCGATTCGGCCAGGGCGAAAACCCGCCTTTTCAAAGCCTAGGGCGACACGCGTTTGGCGAACTCGGGTTTTCGCCGTGCCGTTATAGGCCTTTGCGAAGGGTAAGTATCGATCATATCAATGTCCACGGCTTATTTATCGATTATTCTTCGGTGTAATCCAAGGCTAGGATCGGAACATGAAAGCATGCAAAATCCGAGTAATCGCCTATCTCGCCTTTGGGATTATGAACCTGGTTGGGTTTATTTACCTGGTTGGACAGACGCGTTATCACATTTCCACAACAGGGCCTCAATATGAGGCCGCACCCTATTTCCCTCAGGATCTCTCTTCCTGGTTTTCCGGACGGCCGTAACTTTTCCGTTGCAAGCCGGTGAATTCCCGTTACTTTCCTTGCTCTTTTATGGCGAAGAAAGCTTGGATCGAAAGGAATAAGCGCAAGCAGAAGACCGTACAGAAGTATGCCGCACTTCGGGCCGAGTTGAAGGCCAAGGGCGACTACGAGGGCCTTGCCCAGCTTCCGCGCGATGCCAGCCCCACTCGCCTGGTTAACCGTTGTGAGCAGAGCGGTCGTCGGCGTAGTTTCATCCGGCGCTTTCGTCTGTCACGAATCGCGTTTCGCGAATATGCGTCCCAGGGGCTGATTCCCGGGGTTACGAAGTCGAGTTGGTGATCTCGCGTTTCTCGGGCACCGGAGCAGATTCTGGCTCGGAGCGGTCGCTTCTTTGAGCAAGCTTTCTCGATCGGCGAGTCGACAAATATGATGCTTGGTGCATCGTCTCCTATTGGCCGGATAAAACATACCAGGTTAGCCAGCCCAGGTTTTTGAACTATCGGATCTGGTTCGGATCTGTTACTTCAAGACTCTGTCGATTTGCTGGGATTACGCTGGGATCGCGGTCTCAGGGTCGTGCTGAGGAGGGTGCAGACAGTTTTGATGACAATTGGTTCTCTGGTCAGTACAGGGTCAGACTTGCTTGATGTCCAGGTGGAATTTGCGTCCCCCAGCGTCGTGATTCTGAACGCCTTAGTCATCCTGGCGCTGGTTCTTTTGAACGGTTTTTTTGTCGCCTCGGAATTTGCCTTGGTCAAGGTACGTTCGAGTCAGCTTGATGCTCTGGAAGAGGAAGGTAACAAGCGGGCCGGGTTCGTTCGACATGTCATTTCCAATCTCGATGCTTATCTCTCGGCCACCCAACTGGGCATTACTTTATCCAGCTTGGGACTAGGCTGGATCGGCGAACCGTATGTAGCTCAGCTGCTGCAACCGTTATTGCTCCGCGTCGGTGTGAGTTCACCGGCCGTCATTAGCGGCATCTCGTTTGCAATCGGCTTCTCACTGATCACGTATCTCCATATCGTTTTGGGCGAGTTGACGCCCAAGACTTTGGCGATCCGCAAATCTTTGGGTGCGAGTTTGCTGTTGGTCGCACCTTTGCATCTTTTCTATACAATTTTCCGCCCGGCGATCTGGTTTTTGCAGGTCTCCGCCCGGTTTGTGCTGAAAGTGATTTTTCGCGTCAATCCGGTGGCTCAGCATGAGCTCAGCCACAGCGAGGAAGAGTTGAGAGTCATCCTGACCGAAAGTGACTCGGAAGCCGCGGTCACACCGTTAAGCAAGGAGTTGCTGATCAATGCGCTTGATTTTCGACGACGCGTCGTGCGGGACATCATGACCCCGCGCGGCGATGTCATTTACTTGGACGTTCAAGATTCCTTCGAGACGAATTTGCAGGTCGCCTTCGAATCTGGACACACTCGGTTTCCTTTAGTGCAAGGCCATTTGGATAACACCATCGGGCTGATTCACGTCAAAGATCTGATGCAAGAAATGAAAAAGCCGAAACCGGATCTGCTCAGCGTGAAGCGCGACTTAATGCCGGTGCCGGAATTCATGCCGCTAGAAAAACTGCTCAAAGCTTTTCTGACCAAACGGGCGCATTTTGCCGTGGTGGTAGACGAATACGGCGGGGCCGTCGGCATCGTTACTTTGGACGATGTATTGGGCGAGCTAGTCGGTGAGATCAAAGATGAATTTGACCAGGAGCAGGCGCGCGAATTCGTCCGGCTCAGCGACGAGGAATTTGTCGTTCAAGGACAGCTAAACCTGTATGAACTTCAGGAGTTAGCTGATCTGGAGCTAGAGACCTCGGACGTCAGCACTATCGGTGGTTACGTCGTGCAACTGCTTGGGCACCTGCCACGGCAGGGAGAGCAAGTGCGGGTTGAAGGTTACCTCGTCACAATCACGCAGACTGACGGACGACGAATTCTTCAGCTCCACTTCAAACGGGAGCACCCTTTGCCCGAGAATGAAACCAAAGACGAATTGAAAGAATCGACCGGCTAGAGCAGATTTTGGACAAAATCCTCCTTGTTGAAATAGGCGAAATCCTCAAGTCTTTCTCCAGTTCCGACAAATCGCGGCGGTATCCCAAGTTCGTTCTGGATCGCGATGACTATCCCTCCTTTGCCGGAGCCATCCAGTTTGGTCACCACCAAGCCACTCAAGCCAATCGCTTCCCGAAACTCTTTGGCCTGTACCAAAGCGTTGCTGCCGGTGGTAGCATCGACCACCAGAAGACATTCATGGGGTG
>DASTDH010000159.1:0-4032 GCA_035710445.1 Chthoniobacterales bacterium | reverse complement strand
GCAACTTATGTGCGGAACATCCAAGGGCACCCAGTTGAGCTGACGCTGGTTGAAGTCGACCCGAACGACATAAAGCTGGATCCTACGAATCCCCGGATTGGGTTCTCGATGCGCCAACTCGAAGAAGCCCAGCGCAATGAGGGTGCTTGCGTGCTTTTACTGACGAGCCAAGAGGACACTGAAGCTCTTAAACGCTCGATTATCGCTTCGAATGGGGTTCAAGAGCCTATCTATCTCCGAAGTGATCGGCGCGTCGCGGAAGGAAATCGTCGAGTCGTCGCCCTGAGAGCAGCCCAGGAAGAGTTTCCTGAAGACTCTCGCTTCTTAACAATGCCGGCGTGGCTGATCCCGCAGTCTACCCCGGAACATGTCATCCAAGATCTTCTGAACGAGATCCATTTGGGCTCAGTGCGCGGTTGGGCACCATACGAACGGGCGCTCCAGATGCGCGGATTGCTAGAGAATGGCCTTATCGAAGATGAGATTGCGGAACGCTATCGTATGACGACCCGCGAAGTTCGACAGCACCTTGCGGCCGTTGAATTCATGGATCGTATGTATTTTCCGATCACCTCTGATCCGACTGATCCCGAGCACAGGACAAAGTTCTCGTACTTCCTTGAGTTTTATAAGAACGGGCGGATCCAGGAGCATAGTGATTCGACTCCGGGGTTGCCGGAGCGTTTCGCCCAGTGGGTTAGGGATGGTCATATCGATACCGGTGCGCGTGTACGGCGACTTCCCAAAATCTTGGATTCAGAAGAAGCGACGCGATTGCTTGACGTCGTCGGTTTCGATGCAGCCGACGAGTACCTCGCGAAACAGAATCCCGGCGAGCAGGAGCTGTATGCGCTGATTGAAAGGACGCGCGCTCGTCTCTCGGCCATAACTGTAGCGGAGCTCGTGGAATTGGGCCGAAGCAACGAACGGCAAGCAATTATTGCCATGCTGCAGAAAGAACTGAACGGCGTTATGGACGCAATGGAAAGGGTGGGTTAGCGCTCGATTGAGTATGCCCTCCTCTTCTCACCAATCGCTGGTGCTCTGGATAGCTCGCAAGATGGTTGCGGACGGCTTCGTGGTGGCTGGCTGCGACGGGTCTGTCCCCCAGGGAGGACTATGGAACCGTTTACCGCGTTCTTTCGAATTCGCTGGGCTACGACCAGATACTTGCGCGACTATGCTGACCACTGGGGAATTTGCGATCGGAGAGGCGAAGACTGCGGCTGATCTCGATAGCGACCACACCCGAAAGCAACTCTATGTCTTCGGAAGGGTTCGGACTGCACCTGGAAACCTGGCTTGTCGCCTATACGTTGCTGTACCGCGCTCGGCTGCGCCGGCTCTGGACCGAGTGCTTGCACGCGTCGGATTGCTTGGTGCTAAGCATGTCATCCGCTTACATATTCCAGATTGCTTTGTTGCGGAGGGACGAGATGCCTGTGCGTAGGGAAACTCCTGCGCCTCTGCCCCACCAGGAGGAAGGGGTTCAGTTCTTGCGGGACCGTGACGCGGCTGCACTCTTTGACGAGCAAGGTCTCGGAAAAAGCAGACAGCTTATCGAAGCAATCACCCAGAGTATCGACGATGGAGCCCTCGATGGCGCTCTGATTATTTGTCCAAACATAATCAAATCGACCTGGGGAGAAGAAATAGAGCGTTATTCAAATTTAAGGTATGCGGTCTTTGGCGCCGGCCGGAAGGCTCGCCGCACTGCTTTTCGAAGCTTAAGAGCAGTTTTTTACGTGATCAATTACGAAGCTGTTGCCGCTGAAATGCCTTCGCTACGCGCCCTTCTGCGGTTTAAGAAGATGGCGTTGGTTCTAGATGAGAGCCACCGCATCAAGACGCCGACGGCGCGAGTGACTCGGATGGTTCACGCTCTGCGCCATGATGCCACCAAACGTTACATCATGAGTGGCACACCAGTCGCCAACAAGCCGGAGGACCTCTGGGCCCAGTATTTCTTCTTGGACGATGGGGCGACCTTGGGTGAAAACTTTGAGGCATTCAGGAATCGGTTCTGCACCTCAAACGGAGGCTACAAAAGAGTCGGGGAATTGCGACAAAGCATCGCAGGGCTGTCCCTGCGCCGAGAAAAAGAAGGGACCGTACAGCTTCCGCCAAAAACGTTCACCAGAGTCGCAGTCGCTCTAGGTGAAGAGCAACTTCGCATGTACAACGAAATGCGGAACCAACTGGTTCTCTGGATTCGGGATCTCTCAGGCGAGGAGATTCTGGCGCGGGCAGACAATATTTTGACTCGGCTGGTCCGTTTGGCACAGCTCGCTTCCAACCCGGGTCTGATTGATGCTCAATATGAGGAAACTCCCGCAAAGTTCTGTGCGCTCGACGAATTAGTTCCCACGTATTTACAGGCGGATTCCGAGAAAGTCATCATTTGGACGTCTTTCGTCGGCAACATCGGAGCGCTGCAGGATCGATTTGCGAGATTCAGGCCCGTATGCCTCCACGGTGAAATGGATGGCAAGTCGCGGGATTTTTCCGTTGCAGCATTTAAACAAGATCCGACTGTCAGATTGCTCATCGCAAACCCGGCCGCGGCCCGAGAGGGCTTAACCCTCACGCAGGCCCGCATCGCAATATATGTAGACCGGACGTTCAACTTAGTGGATTTCCTACAGTCGCAGGATCGTATTCATCGGTTATCCCAAAGCAGACCATGCGAAATCCTTTTATTGACTGCAGAGGGCACAATTGACGAATTCATAGACTTCAGCATCAGTCAAAAGCATCGATTGGCGCGTTACACACAGCGCGACAGTGATCGCATCAGCCGGGCAGACCTAGCTCTTCAAAAGCCGGATCTTCTTCGAGCCCTGATCGAACCGTCCGAGAACCGCATAGGTCTTGGGATTTCAGAGAGGCCTAGATCTTGACTCTCCATCCATTTAATCAGCGCATACTGGCGGAGGATCTCGTGCGCGTACGACGACCGGATGACCTGGAGCGTTACGCGGCATCGCAACGCCAAGCTCGAATTGATCCAAATCCGCACCAAATTGATGCGGTAATTTTCGCCTTGCGCCGTCTTCGTGAGGGCGGCTGCATTCTCGCCGATGAAGTGGGGCTGGGCAAGACCATAGAAGCCGGTTTGGTTATCGCGCAGAGCCGTTCGGAGGGAGCACAACGGATTCTCTTGATCGTTCCGAAATCACTGATTGGCCAGTGGCAGAACGAGCTAGCGAACCTCTTTGCCATTCAGGCACAGGATGATCAACGGAGCTTTATCGCCCCTGGTGTGTATCTTGTCGGCCGGGAATTCGCAGGCAACGACCGCGGTGCCTCAGCTCTCAGCGCAGCTCCCCCGTTTGATCTTGTTGTGATTGACGAGGCTCACGAAATCTTCGCTGGATTGCACAAGAGGTACAGTCGCGAGGGTGAATATGATGAGAGCTCAGATCAGGCATTGATGGCCCACCGAGTACGCAGTTTCCTGCGTTCATCACCTGTGTTGCTGCTCACGGCGACCCCGATGCAAAACTCGCTTGCCGAGCTGTGGGGCCTCGTCCAATACGTCGAGCCAACAGGTACTCTGCTTGGAGATATTGCTACGTTCCGCAAGGTTTTTTGTGAGGACGACGACCGGACGCTGGTGCCTGGCCAAGAGCATGAACTTCAGCGAAGGCTTAGTGTCGTCCTTCAACGAACCCTTCGTAGACAAGCCCAGGAGTTTCTTGACCGTCCGTTCACGCAGCGCCGCTGCAGGCTGTATGAATATGCAATGAGCGACGATGAGCGTTCACTATATGACGACGTGACCGAATATCTCCTTCAACCCACGTTATACGCATTCTCAGGCAGGCAAAGGCGACTTTTGCTGATTGGGTTCCATCGCCGAATGGCGTCATCAATCGCCGCACTGGCAGCGAGTCTGGAGAACGTGGCCGCGCGTCTACGCCGGATGCGTGAGCAGTCCGCCGCAGCTGAAATCGATGAAACAGCTCTTCGGATGTACCGTGATCTTGAAGATGAATACGAAATTGATCAATCGCCTAATGAACCCGTTTC
>DASTDH010000158.1:0-6583 GCA_035710445.1 Chthoniobacterales bacterium | reverse complement strand
TGCAAGCGTTTCTGTCGAACCAATCGGTACGGAACCTGCAACATTCGGGAGATCCAGCAGCGGCGTTGCGACAAGCCTACCGAATGCTCCAAGCGTCGGTTCAAACGAACTCGTTTGTCATGGCGTATAGCGAATGCTTTCTGGCGCTTGGCGTCATCCTCTTAATCGGGTCCGCCACCATCTGGCTTTGTAAGAAAACAAAAGCAACCGGAGCGGCTGCGGCTCACTGATTAGCAGTGACGCGGTTGGGGTATCGGCCGCTCGGGCGAATGCCGGTACAAAAGGACATAGGGCCATAGGGGTCGAGTCTAAAGAATCAGAATCAAGAATCTGGAACCGATGGCTGCGGAACTGCGCTCTGGGTAGACAGGAATCAAGAAATATGATTTTGCAATATCACAGTCCTTGAATCTTAGACGCGACGCCATCAGATGGACCATCTTTTGACGTCCGTAGTCAGCGAGCGTTGCCTAAATACGTACTCGAGGAGCTTCGTCGGACATGGACGTCAGACAGACTTCGCCCGGGACAGAAAAGAGCGGCGGGGGTTCAGGGTACGCGTCTTTGAGATAGAGCTGGCTGGGCTGTTTCCGTAATCTAGAACTTCAACAATGCGTCCACCCGAATATAATGCCAACTGTTGTCGTCGGCGATACCTGAACCTCGGGTGACTTGTCCACCATAGAGATTCTTAAGATTCCAGTCGATGACGCTGGTCACACCGAGAATAAAGAAGTCGGTGATGTTGTAGGCCACTCCGAAACTGAAGCCCTGAAAGTTCAGACGGCCGTTCATCATATCGTTGTTGTCGAGGTTCGGATCGACCGCCGCGACACCGACCTGGCGATAGTCAACGTAACCAGAGAGATCGCCCGCTTTTTTGTTGTCGCCGATCTTCAAACCGACCAGCCAGGCCATTTTATCCCGGGTCGATACTTGCGCGGGATTCGTGAACAGGCCAATCGCTCCGCTGGCATTGGGCACATATCCGCCAAATAACCCGTTGCCTGCAGGGGGCGGTACAGGAGGAGGCAGCCGTTGCCCCGCCTGAGCGGCCTGAGCCAGAATGTTGGAGTACCGTGCTCCTCCGTCGAAATTATAAGCGAAATCCCAGTAGAACCTCACCGGAATACCGCCTGGTTTAATGGTTATGTCTCCCGGAGCCAACACGATAAATAGATCACGTTCCTCACCGGCCCCGTTTGTGAACACGAGAGGATCGGTCTTCGCTGGAGGCAAGCTCGTGTCATGACCGTAGGCGCCAGCATTGGCGATGAACAGTGACGGACCGAACGCAATCGAGAATAAATCAGTCTTATACCGGGCGAGGAGTTGCTCCTCGAACAAGTACGAATCGGTCTTCAGATCGCTGTCGAATTGAGACTCGTTGTTGTCGTAAAAAATGAACTGTCCTGCGATCAGGCTTAGCTCAAACGCAGAGTTCTTCTTGGCTGGCGGAGGTGGTGGCGTTTTGCCGTCTTTGCTATAGGTCACTGGTTCGCCACCTGAGTTCCAGCCGAACAGTTTATCAAAGTCGATCCGTTCAACCAAGCCCTGTGGATAGATATCCGGGTCATAGAACATATCGGTCGTATAGAACGGGTTATCCTGCTTGCCGGCAATGATCGCTAAGCCTGGATAGCCGTTCCAGCCTAAGAAGGCTTTATTGATGAAGATGTTGTAGTTCTGGAAACCGCCGGTGAAAGTCTGGTTGCCGCTATCGGGCGCATTGCTAGTGGTCAGACTAAATCCGGCGAAGAAGCCAGCATCAAATTTCATTTCCGCGTTTAAGCGCAGGCGGAACTGCCACCGACTTCTCTGGGCGACGTGATTGGTGCCGCTCGAGTTCGGTCCTGAAGGTTCCTGCCGCTGTTCCTCATCGAATTGATACCGGAGGCGCAAGTCGCCACTCAATTTCAATTCTTTAATCCAGGGCGCCAGCTTGAGCGGACTGGCCGGTGTCTCAACCGGCACCGGATTCTTGGATACCTCCGCTTCAATTTGTTCGGCGTCTTTTTGCGTCAGAATGCCTTTGCGAACCAAAGCATCGATGAGCGCATGGTCGTCTCCAAACGAGGCGCTAGTGGTTAAGGCAAGAATGCCAGCCAGCGCCAAAGCATGTTGGGCCTTTCGGATCATTGATTCTCTCCTTGTACCTCGCTTGCGCAAATCCTCGAGTTCTCGAATCCATCGCAACCGGTGAGGACCAGCAAAGAGTATCGCAAGGGGATTGTAAAGCCTATTTAATTGATATAGATTCGGACCGGGTCTGGGCACTTATAGGCGAATCATGTTCCATCGTAGACCTGGAGGCCTTTCGATGAACCGTGACAACGTATTTCCGAGACCGGAAGCGGGTACTGTGGGACAAATCCGCCAGATCGAGCCCTATCAACTAGGGGTTAGGAGACCGTTCCCGGTGGTTGTCGATGTTCGCGAGGAAGAGCAATTCGTGCTCGGTCATATCGATGGAGCCAAGCGCATCAGCAACCTGTCGACCCTGATGGTTGCCCGATGTGGCAACCGGCGTTTGCCCGCCTGCAGGAGGTGGTAGTCGAGGAGGGGCTTCCTTGGCGGGCAGAAGTTATCAAGATCCGCGATCAAGCGAACTCTTATCGACACAAGTTCGTCGGATCGCCCAGCATCCGCGTGGATGGCTGCGACGTCGACGCCGACGCTTGGCCGCGGACTGACTACGGATTTGGATGTCGCAGTTACCAGGACGAAGGAAAAGTTTCCGGACTGCCGTCCAAAGAAATGCTCCGCTCGTGACTATGCGCCAGGAGAGGCCGCTTCCCTGACTTCACGCTGCCGGCGCCGGAATTCTGCCACTTTGTGGCGGTTACCGCACATCGCTACGCTGCACCACTGCCGACGATGATTTTTTGTGGTGTCGTAGAAGTAGAGCACGCACGAGTTGGTGTTGGCGCAACGCCGGAGGTAGTTAAGGTTTGCCTCGGCGAGGAAGAGAGCAATCTGGCGAGCGAGAATGGCGAGCGCAAGTTTGTGCCCGTGCAACTGGGTCGTTGAGTGGACAAGTTGAAATCGCTTCTTTCCGACCCGGTGTAACGTCTCGTGAAAGCTGTCCATCGCCAAGAGACCGTTAAGCCGCATTAAAAAATCATCGCTGAGCTTGCCTCCAGCGATAAGCGATGCCAGTACGTCTCTCCAGGCTTGGCGAAGCTCCACCACAGTCTTGAGCGCCTCGGACCTGCGTGTCTCGGGCAGATCCAAACGTGAGTCCTTTGACAGCTTCATCTGGGCGAGCCAGTCGATCACATCCGGCCAGGCATGCAGAAACTCGATTCCCGGCCCTGGGGGCGGGACAAGAGTGTTGGCAAAGTCGATGGCCGGATGCGTGCCCACAAAGAAAAATTCCGGCCGATTGGTTCGGGCGTTTTCAGAGGCGGGCGGCATGTAAAGCAATGTCACCGATTAAATATCAATTGACAAGTTACCAACCTCAACGCCAATGTAATCTGTTAAAAATAAATTAGAAAGTTACACGAAGACCTCCATTTTTCTGGGTTCTCCGTGAACAAACCCGATCATTGCAAATCAACCGCGATAACCTGGAAGCAAAGCACGCTAGCAAAGAAGTGCATGACGGAGAGAACCGGAAAGAAATCAACCATGATCGCCGCAATCGTCGCCGCTTTCTTGCCATTACGGCTATCACCATCGCTGCCGCCCGGTTCGGCGTGACCGGTTCTGCGAGAGCACAGTCCAACAAGACAACACCGGCAGATCTGCGAGCGATCAAGGTGCAGCCGATGGCGCCCGCAGCAATTCGATTACCCATTATCTAGAGCAGATGTCGCACCATTACTCCGGTCCCGACTGGGGGTTCCCCCGTGGGGACCCCCGCCTGGACCTTACCGATCTGTATGCCTTCCCCAAGCCGGGAGACGCTGGCAAGTCCATCCTGGTCATGAACGTACATCCGTCCGCTCATGATTACCTGGACCGCGAGAACCCGCTGGGACCCACTACCGCCGAGGCTTTCGCGCCCGAGGCGCTTTACGAGATCAAGATTGACGCGAACGGCGATGCCGTGGCCGACATCGCGTACCGGATGCGTTTCTCGTCCTCCGCGGGCGGGGTGCAGACCGCGACGCTGCGTCGCGTTGAGGGCGCGCAGGCCGCCGGGGCGAACGACAGTGGCCAACCTATCGTCGAGGGGGCACCGGTCTCGACGGGCCTAGAGGCACGGGTGACGGATGCTGGCGACTACCGATTCTTCGCGGGGCGTCGCAGCGATCCCTTTTTCTTCGACAGAAGGGGTGCAGTGAACAACTTGCAGTTCACCGGTGACGATTTCTTCGCCGACAAGGATGTGTGCAGCATCGTGCTCGAAGTGCCCAACTTTGCCTTGGGGGGCAAAGCAGTTGGCCTGTGGCACCGCACGCTGGTTCGGGCGGACGGCACAGACGGGGGTTGGATCCAGGCGGAGCGCGGTGCGCGGCCCCTGCAACTTTTCCTTGTGCTCGGTCTCTCCGGCGCGGAGAGAGATGTCTACCTCGGAGGGGAGCCAGCGAACGACATCGGTTTCGTTGCCGCCTTCGCGCACGCGCTGGAGCATACGGGTGGGTATATCCCGCAGGAAGCGAGGCGGGTGGCAGGGACAATGCTGCCGGAGATCCTCCCTTATGATCCCACGCGCCCAGCGTCTTTCCCGGAGAATGGCCGGGCTCTCACCGACGACGCCGTCGATGCCTTTCTTTCTATTCTCACAAATGGCAAGGTGACCCGGGATAAGGTAGGGCCCCATGGCGATCTCCTCGCCGAGTTCCCCTACCTAGGGCCGCCGCACAACGACTGAGAGTGAGCGTGGGCGTCGCGCTCTTAACGTATCGAGCGCAGGCAAGCGTACGCTGTCGTAAGTGAGGGCCCAAAAACCTCTGCAAACAAGAAGGGAGCGGCCGATGAGCGAGCAACAAAATTTGCGGTTAGCAGCTACCCTCTTCCTCGAATTTATAACCTGCCTAACGCGATAGTGGTGTTGCTGTATTTGGAGCAGCACTTTGCCTCGATCTCAATGACTAGAACTTCAAGCTGGATCGCCTTACGAAACCCAACCTTCGGCAAACTCTGGGTTGCTACCGTCGTTTCCGGGATTTGCGTATCCGCGCAGGATACGGCTGCCATCTGGGTAATGAACAGTCTCAGTCATTCGACGGTGCTCATCTCCCTGATGTCGACAGCGGCCACGCTTCCGTTTTTCCTATTTATTCTGCCGGCAGGAGCTCTTGCTGACATGACGGATCGCAAGAAGATGTTGTACGTGGCATACATTTGGCTAGCCGTATGTGCTGGCGGACTTGCGATCCTGGGCTGGTTGAATCTCCTGACTCCGTACGTCATTCTCGGCTCAATATTTCTAATCGGGACGGGGTTCGCGTTCAACGCGCCAGTCTTTTCTGCCGTGGTGCCTGAGATTGTGTCCAACGAAGAACTTCCTTCGGCGTCAATCTTGAGCGGACTACAGCTGAACATCTCGGGGATTATCGGTCCAGCTCTGGGAGGACTGCTTTTGGTTTTCGTGGGAGCCAACACCGTTTTCGCGCTCAACGCCCTCTGTTTACTTACGGTGCTTATAAGTATTGCACCGTGGAAACCCAAGGTCTCGAAACTTCCGCTGGAGAGCTTCTTCGAATCAGTGATCAGCGCGATTCGTTATGTTCGCTTTTCTCACGGCATACGGATCATTTTGATCCGCAACGCAATTTTTTCCTTCTTTATTGCAATCATTCCTGCGTTGCTCCCGGTGGTCGGTCTGAAAGAACTGCATCTGAGCCCGTCCAATCTCGGCCTGCTATTTGCCAGCATGGGCATCGGCTCGGTGCTTGCTGCTGTCCTCATTCTTCCATGGGCGCGTGCGCATTTTTCGCCAAATACCTTAACTCGATTGGCAGCGTTGTTGTTATCTATCGTTTATGTTCTGATGGCATTGATCCGTGAAGCGCCGGCGTTTCTCTTGGTCGCCGCGCTTGCCGGGGTCGTATGGACCGTGTCCGCTGCTGAACTCTGGGTGGCTGCTCAGCGCGCGATGCCCGGATGGGCAAGGGGACGCATGAATGCGACCGTAATCATGGTTTCCCAGGGCGCGATGGCGCTCGGTGGGATCCTTTGGGGTATGATCGCAGCGATGGCTGGAGTAAATACAGCGCTGATAGTAGCCGCTATCCTGGTACTTGCGGTGCTCACCTTGACTCACTTGCTCCGCCATCCTTGGTCCATTGATTTTACTATGACTGCTGACCTCGATTCTGTGCCAGTGGCGGTGATGAACATTGTCCACAACCTGCTATATAGGCCCGAACCAAAAGACGGGCCGGTCTTGGTGACGGTAGAGTTTCAAGTTGATCGCTCACGGGGTTCCAAATTTGTTGATTTAATCCGTGAAGTCCGGCTGATCCACTTGCGCAACGGCGCATACAGTTGGCAATTGTTCGAGGATCCGAGCCGGCTCAACACGTTTCGTATCGAAATGATGGTTCCATCTTGGACTCAATATATGTTGCAGCAAGAACGAATGACGAAAGCCGATGGCGACGTCATTGCGCAGGCAGAGTCCCTGCAC
>DASTDH010000157.1:0-3041 GCA_035710445.1 Chthoniobacterales bacterium | reverse complement strand
GTACATATCTCACGCGAGTACCGACACCTCATGAGTGATGCTTCGACGCCGGTGGAAAAGCGGAGACTCGGAGGAATCGCGGTGGATTACGCAAATCGCGCCGTAGCTTTGGGACCGAATGACCCGGAGGCTCAGCTCGCTGTTGCGATCAGCTACGGATTACTGCAGCCCCTGGAGGGTAACCGAGAAAGGATCGAGGCTTCTCGCGTTATCAAGGCTGCGGCCGACAAAACAATCAAGCTGGACCCGAACAACGATTTGGGTTGGCACGTGTTGGGTCGCTGGCATAAGGAGCTGGCCGATATCAGCGCCTTTCAGCGAACGATGGCGCAAACAATTTATGGCGCGATTCTTCCGCAGTCCACCTATGGAGAGGCAGTGGTATGCTTCGAGAAAGCGATCGAACTTAATCCTAACCGCCTCATTCACTACATCGAACTCGGACAAGTCTATGCTGAGATGGGGCAGAGTGACGCGGCAAAGCAATTCATCGCCAAGGGTTTGGCGATGCAGAATACGGAGAAGGACGATCCTGCGGTTAAACGTCAGGCCAGAGAACTTTTAGCGAAGCTTCACTAGCTCGACGCGGGCCATCGCCCTATCGCCTCGTCGGTCCCTCGATGCGTGGCACTAAGGACCTGATGCTGCCGGCCAGACTGGGCTGGCCAACTCCGTTCTCCAAATTGGACCGCCTCCATAGGCCGGCCCCTGCATTTTCAGAAAGGCTGGAGCTTCTCCACCGAGAATCCAAACCTGTATATCCGGCGGCTGTTGCCCCGTCACCGGTGCCAGTAAACCGAGGACGCCTCCGATTTCCACCTTTATAACAAAGCGTATCGCTTTGCGATAGGAGCCTCCGATCGAGAATCGCTCCTTGCCTCCTGGCGAGATCTGCAGCTTTACCAGCAGCGGTTTGGGCTCGGCCGTGAGATACGAAACCGTGGTCTGTGATACATCCGGCCGCATGTTTTTCAGTAACGTTGGAACAAGGCCATTAGCCAGATCCGGCGGAAAGTCGAAGTGATCTGTCGTGACGCGGTCTTTGCCCTCATTGTCGGTGAAATGCACGGTGACTTGTCCGGAGGAAGTCTCAAGCGACATATCGACAGGTTGGGGGAATGATGGTCCCTTCTGGATGTGATGGTCATTGATCAATCGAAAGACGTCCCGTTGAGAATAAACCGCAGTTTCATCGTCGATTGAGCCATCCTTGAAGTGGTACACCAAACGGGAGGTGATCTGATCTCCATGAGAGGCCTGAACCAGATCAGCACTACCGATGACGGTTCCTCCCAATGTGCGCAGCACTAGAAACCCATGGAGCGTGCCCTCGCGGTAGCGAACGGCTACTGGTTCGGCCGATAGCACGCTGGAAATAAACAGGAGCGCGAAAAAACATCGCAGAATCGGCATATCCTTGATCAAGGCACGAATGAGTTCTGAGTTGATCGATTAGACGCGGTGCCGTATCCGAGCATTCAGTGTGATCTCTAGTGGACCGATTCGCTTCGGATTCCGGTTGCGCTGAAACTCGGTTGAGTTATCTGCTGTCGGCAATTTGTTATCTGCTAATGCGAGATGTAGTCATTACCGGCGCGTCCACTGGAATCGGATTTGCAACTTGCCAAGTACTCATTCGGCACGGGTTTCGCGTAGTTGGCAGCGTCCGCACGCAGGCCGATGCGGATCGCGTAGGGGAGCGGCTTGGTACGGGCTATGTTCCACTCATTCTTGATGTGACCGATCCAGATTCGGTGCACCGAGCCGCAGCAACCGTCAAAAAGAAGGTGGGAGAGCAGCGGCTTTTCGGGTTGGTCAACAATGCTGGAATAGCAGTGCTAGGTCCCCTGGCATATCTCCCGTTAGAGCGTTTTCGGCTGCAAATTGAAATTAACCTTTTGGGCGTTCACACCGTCACGCAGGCCTTTTTACCTTTGCTCGGAACAGAGTCGAGTGGTCTCGGCAGAGCGGGCCGAGTCGTTAATATCAGTTCGGTTAGCGGGCGGCTGGCAATGCCATTTGCTGGCGCTTATGCCGCTTCCAAATTTGGATTGGAGGGATATTCGGATAGCCTGCGGCGCGAGTTGATGCTTTTTGGGATTAAAGTGATCCTGATCGAGCCCCGGGCCGTGGTCACATCAATCTGGGACCAGGCGGAAAAAGTAGTAGTCCAGCAATTTCCCAATACACCCTACGACCGTTCTCTTCGCCGCTTCGCTGAACAAGCGAGGAGCGAAGCGAAAACTGGCTTTGCGCCCGAAAAAGTTGGTGAACTTATTTGGCGAGCCTTGACCACTCCAAGGCCGCGGGCTCGTTACGCGATCGTGCCTCATCGACTGGTCGAATGGAGCATACCTCGCCGGCTTCCGACCGAGCTCCTCGATTACTGTATCGCGAAACTTTTCCGGTTGCGCTAGTCGAGCGGGGCATATGGGCGGTGCGAGCTGTTGTTAGGATCTACAGCTCGGCGCGACAGCGACAACAGCAAAATCAGGTCGCGTGATGAGAGTTTGCATGTGATACTGTTGTTCGCCGAGGAAGTTAATTAGCTCCGGTTACACAATCAGTCAGGGGGAGAACCAGAGAGCAGAACTGAAGACTTCTAAGCCATGCCCACCCCCGGTAAATTGACGTTTGATTTTTCGAAATTTCCCGAGAGCGGGCTACTAATTGTAATCCTCGTCCTTGGGTTGATCCTGGCCATATTTGGCGGTTCGGTGCAAATGCCCAGGTTCGAAACGGCTCCCGACGGTAAACGCCAAAGAGCTATGGTTACGAATGCTGCGGGTCAGCAAGTTCCTGCATTTGAATCGGCCAACAAATTCTTTAATCCGGCGACGATCGTACAGATAGCCAAAGACACCAGCTTCTTCGCGATCATGGCGGTAGGAATGACCATCGTGATCATCACCGGCGGGATCGACCTGTCTATTGGATCGATATATGCGCTGGCTTCTGTGTGCGGAGCCCTGGTGCTGTCGCCGTACGGTCCATCCGGCGGCGGGGTTGCTACGCTGCTCGGCCTTATTACAACAATCGGC
>DASTDH010000156.1:0-4210 GCA_035710445.1 Chthoniobacterales bacterium | reverse complement strand
GTTCATTTCCAGCTTGGTTCGAGCAAGGCATCTGAGGATCAGATGGAATGCAGCGAGAGCAAGAAAGATATTGAAATTCAGCCTTGCCACTTGGGCCTCTATTCTGGGAAGCGACCTTTTTTCTCAAGGCAGCCGCTGGATTGTTGGCGCGGTCCTCGGCGCGCCTGTTCTCGGCGTCTATTCGGCCATTACAAACATGACGTTGAAGATCAATTCGTTCTCCGGCATGGCCACTCAGCCGCTTGCCCCATCCCTCAGCCGCGAAGCCGTTAAGAATGCTTCTGCGGAGAGCCGGGTTCGCCAGGCAGCGCATCTCAATGCACTCATTGCCGTCGGCGGTGGAATTTTCTTTTTTGTTCTGGCCGATTGGGTCATGCGGGTAATGGTTGTCGGGGCGAGCGGAACTCAAGATGTCATAGCGCTGCAGATCGCCGCCATCATATTCGCTCTCTATTCGATTGAAGCCCCCGGTTACTTCATTTTGTTCTCTGCGGGGGACGCGCGGACGAATTTCATCGTGGTCCTGTCGAGCGCTATTGTCGCGCTGGGTCTGATTTTCCTTGGCGGCTGGCGATTTGGCCTTCTCGGAGCCATCGAGGGTAACGCAGCATATCTCGGAACACTTCTCCTGATTCCAATGGGGCTGCATAAAATCCACCTTTCGTTTCGGCGATACCTTGGGTGGATCACATTTCCGCTCCTGACCTTGGCCACGGCTATCCTCGTAGGCTTGGTTCTCAAAGATCATTTCTGGTGGCGTGCCGCATTCGTCGCGGCGGCGGGCTGCTCGCTCGCGTTTTGGTTTATCCGCGAACACAATGGATTTGCGTGGCTAAGGCCAAGTCTGCAGCGGCTGGCGCAAGACTGAGTTCCTCAGCGTGCGATCAGTCGACATTATTTTGACGCGAAGACTGGTCCTTGTTCTCCCAGCCGGGAAATTCGCTATTCGCAGCCTCTGGTGCCCTGAATAGAATGCGAAATATGAGCATAGGCGTGGTCGTTCCGACGCTGAATAGCGCCGCGACACTTGATTGGACGCTATGTGCTCTGAAGAACCAGCGAGGAATTTGTACGGAAATAATCGTTGCGGATAGTGGCTCTGAAGATGGCACGCTGGAGATCTGCAAGAAATGGAGCGTGCCCACCACTTACGTTCCGCCCGGCAATATCTATCGTGCGATAAATCTTGGTATCCGACGGCTGCAGACGGAATGGGTGGCCGAGCTCAATTCCGACGACTTTGTTTACCCGCATTCGTATTCAAGGTTGGTGGCTCGCGGCGAGCAACAGCGCGCGGACTTGGTCTATGGCGATTGCGATTTCGTGGATGGCGAGGGCAGGTTTCTCTTTACCGACAGATCGGCCCCGCGGTCACGGTCGAATGGAATCTTCCGCTGCGGCCGTTTTAGCTTCCAGCCCATGGCAGCCGTCTTCCGGAAGCGCGTGTTTGATGATCTCGGCGGCTTCGACGAGAAGTACCGGCTCGTTGCCGATGCCGATTTCTTTTCCCGCTTGGTTTTGTCCGGTCGTCCCGTTGCCAAGGTATGCGGCCCCGCCGTAGCCGCCTTCCGGCTTCACGAGCGTGAACTGAGCGTACGCTTCGCCGCAGAGATGGCGGTAGAGAAAAAGCTGCGCCGAAGCGCTTTGCCTCGGTCGTCCGTTCGAGATTTTCTCGATCTTTCCTATTGGCGACTGCAAAACGCCCCAAGCCATTTGGCGAATTTATTCAAGCACAGAAATTTGCGGCGTACTCTCCACTCGCGCGCTGCGCAACCCCCTCCTCGCCTCTTGGATGTGTCGGAGCATCACACGGACTGATGCCCAGGCTTGCGCTGGACGCGCTCTTTGGTGTGGCTGCGGCGATTTCGGCCCTTGCACGGTGAAATAAGACAATGTCAATTCCTATAACGGGCGCATTGGCGCTGATCCTCGGAATAGGTCTATTCCTTTTTCGCCCCAGGCTGCTTTATCCCGCAACGATTATCGCCATCCCCTTCACGGCGACAGCGATCGTGAACTTCGGATGGGCCAATGCCGCGGGAAGCTGGGGCAGGAGCCTGGAAGCCTGGCAGTTTTTCTTTGTGCTGTGGGTTAGCCGCGAGGCGTTGTCAGGTCGGCCACCGTGGCATCGTGCGGAATGGTTCACTACCCGCAGTGCGCGGAAAGGCCTGTGCGCATTCCTGGGGGTGGCATTTCTGTCCCTTTCGGTTCCATTGGTCATGAACGGAACGACATGGGTACTTAGTCCCCGGCCTATCACCGATGAAATGATTCCTTTGCGGTTGACTTCATATGACTTCACTCAACTCGGCTACTTAGCGTTTGGACTTATTTTTGCCGCCCTCATCGCTGCGGAGAATAGCACTCCTCGTAGGCTTTACCAGACGCTTCGTATATACATCGCATCCTGCACATTCGCCGCGGCGTGGGGTCTCCTGGAGCTTTGGTGCGAATTGACCAGCCACGCCTATCCCGCCGGCATTTTCAACACGAGCACCAACATCGCGGCTGGCGGCTATGAAGAAACGGACGTTGTTGGAAGCTTTGGCAACATCGGCCGGCTTTCGTCAGTTTCCCAGGAACCTTCGGTGCTGGCCAGGCTTCTGCTCTATGCGTTTGTAGCCCTTATCGTATGCGCGGCGCTTCGCAAGCCAGTGTTTCACCGAAAGTGGGATTTGGCCGCCGCTCTATTGCTGGCGACAACTCTGTTGGCAAGCACGTCCAGTACGGCCTACTTTGGCATCGTTATAGCATTACTTGTTGCCATTCTAGCTCTGTACAGGATGGGCCAGCCAGTTAAGGTGTACGCGGTAATCACCGTCGGGATTGTCGCCGCGGGTGTGCTGGTCGCGAAGCTTGTTCCTCTGGTGAACTCGGTGCTTACGTTATTTGTCCTTAACAAGTACGAGACAGGCTCCGGCGCGATAAGAATGCATTCTGTCGCCATTGCAATAAATGCTTTTCTCAGTCACCCCCTTCTGGGCATGGGCTGGCACAACGTCAACTCTTACGATCTGCTGTTCCTCATCTTGGCTAATACTGGCTTAATAGGACTGATTGCTTTTGCATCATTCGTGTTTCCTGTTCTCCGCAGTCTTTGGCTCGCCGCCAGGAATCGCAAGGCGGCTGCAGTGGTTTTTCTACCGGTTTTCCTCTTGGCGATCTTTCTGGCCGAGGCGACAAGCCCAACTTATGTCGCGGGTTTCTTCTGGCTTGCTCTTGGGCTTGGGGCCGGCGCCGCGGTCGCTGCCAAATTCGAACCACCTGTCGAGACCGCACAACGTGCGATTAAGGAGCCGCGCCAGTATTCCGAGCCGAGGACAAGAGGATCGGGGCGGCATGTGGCCATTCGGCCTTTGCCTCTTCAAAATGGCTAGCCCCAGTTCCCGATGAATCTTCTCCTCGTCACTCGAACTCTGGCCGATTTCCCAGAGGAAGCCGCGAAAGTCCGCGAGATTTCGAAACTGGGCGTCAACGTTTCACTCGTGGTCCCTGCGCAGTGGAGAGGAACACCCGTCGAGTCTGGGCGGCTTGCATCCAGCAGCTACGAGCTTCTTCTGCGCGACTGTTGGTTCGCCGACTGGCAATCCCGCCGCATCCGATTTCATCTGCACTTCTATCCGGCATTGTCAAACGACCTGCGAAGCGGGAGATGGGACATCGTCCATGTTGACGAAGAGCCGATGAACTTGGCCACATACCACGCGCTGCGGAAATGCCGGACGGGCAATCCGCGTGCGGTTTTTACAACCTGGCAGAATCTCATGAAAACGTATCCGCCGCCCTTCGAGTTCTTTGAAAGACGCGTATTTCAAGACGCCGCGGGATGTCTCGCCGGCAATCGCGAGGCTGAGGTAATCCTGCGCCGGAGAGGATTCGAAAAACCGGTTGCCTGTGTCCCGCAGCACGGCGTTGACCCATCTGTCTTCCGTAAAATGAACTCTGACGACCTTCGCCGCAAGATGCAACTGCAAGATGCATTTGTGATTGGGTTTGTCGGCCAGATCGCTCATCGTAAGGGAATTGATGCTCTGATCCGCGCCTTTGCGATGCTGACGCGTGAGTGCGCTCTCGTGCTTATCGGAGCGGGCCCTGATGCTAAAAAATTCAAATCGCTGGCCAAAGATTTGGGCGTCTCGGCGAGGGTCCGATGGGTGCCGTGGGCCGACCAGCGGCAAATCGTGAAATACATGTGCGCCTTCGATGTTTT
>DASTDH010000155.1:0-3619 GCA_035710445.1 Chthoniobacterales bacterium | reverse complement strand
AGCCCGAAGGAGTCGTTCTTCACCAAAGAGTGGCGGCTGAGCGAAATCGAGCTCATTGAGTGAGGCGAAAACCCCGGAAGGTCTGCATGGCCTACGGCAATTGGTCGACGAGACCCTGTGGTCAAAATCACGGCGCTAAATTGGATCCCTCGTTACTATCGCTCTCGCGCCCGGAAACCTCGGATTCTCCATCGAACGTTGGAAGTAAACGGCTTGGCAACGAATCCTGCCATGCCGGAGAGATCCAGAACGGGATTGAGTATCTACCAGTCTCTCGAAGGCGTACACCAGCGCTCCGTCGATCTCAGCCTCCGGATTTTGCATATGCTCCACCTCTATCGAGTGAGTAGCAATGGGAAGAGAACACCCGTAGATACCTTGGCGAATACTCGCAAGGATCAAGGGTGCCATCCGCGCAAAGCGACCGCTATTTTAGCGTAGTCGTGCGCAGACGCGATACCCCCATTCTGTTCCCGGCTCCGGCGTTTCCACCCGAGCTCCCGCCCCGGCGCGCCGCTTGAAGAATCCTCAGCCGACTTTAAGCCGTCATCTTCGCCTATTGGAGGAACAGTGTGGCGTGGCGCTCTTGCGGCGCGATACCCACCGGATGAGCCTTACGGAGGCGGGACAGCGTTTGCTAACGGATGCGCAGACCATGCTGGCTCACGCGCAAGAGGCGGACCAGCGCTTGCGAGAGGGTCAAACGACGCTGAGCGGCCACTTGCGCTTGTTTGCGACTATTGACTTGGGACAGTCCATCATCACTCGCCTGGTCAGCCGTTTCTTGCAGGCCAATCCGAAGGTCACCGCGGAGCTCGGCCTTAGCAGCCGCCCCTTGCACCTGATTCAGGAGGGTTGCGACGTCGCAATCCTCCCCGGAAAGATCACGGACGAAAGCGTGATCGCCCGGCCGGCCGGAAAGATCACCCTCGAACTGGCCGCTTCGCCTTCCTTGGTCAAAGAGCGCCCCCCGGTGAGAGTACCCGCCGACCTCGAGATCGTGGCCCTGGATCGCGATTGCCGGGCTTCAATTTTGGAACGCAAAGGAAATCAAACTCTCCGCCCGCAACCGTGCCGAGCAGACGCGGTGATGCGCAGCCTCAACCGAGCCGTTTACAGGTTCCGAGACGCCGCCCTAGTGGATGAGAAGAAGGAGGACTTTGGTGGCGCCCTTCAGAATCTATATCGAGAACTGGAGCGGGCGGAAAATCTAGTTGCGCCCTCCTAATTCAAGGCCGCCGTGGAAGCCGGCGAGTTGACCATGTTAAGGCAGCCTGACCTTCTTCTTGCTTCGCCTCACGCTAAATCATCACCATGATGATACATGATTCTTGTGTGTTATTTTATTCTTGACTGAATGACTCCTGGCCCTAGGGTGCGAACGTAGTTGTAGGCCCGTAATCGACCACCCCATCGCTCTTTCAATATTCCCCCTTTGGCACCATGCACCTGAAAATCGACAATCGACGACTCACCCAGATCAACCCCGACGACAAGCTACTTAAGCTGGAGGAAGCGGCCAAGCTTTCTAATGTCAGTATCAAGAAGATCGAACAACTGATCCATGACCGGCGGCTGGCCGTGGTGGTGATGGGCGAGAAATCGCGACGGATCTTGCTGAGCGAACTTCAGCGCTACTGGCACAGCCAAGAGACAACGGCGCTGATATATTAGCACCGGAATAAAAACCGTTTTGCGGGCTAGCGGCGAGACTTTCGTTGCCTCTTGAGGAAGGCTTGCAACCGTAGACCGTGCTCAAGAGAGGGAGTATAGCGGCCAGAGAGCCAGTCGGTGACATATTGCCGCGGTACGCCAAGCATTCGCGCAACCTCGGCGCGCCTTCCATACTCGGCATCTACCCACGCTTTGAGATCGGCCATTAGCTTTTCCGTTTCTTCCTGCGACATACGTTCTTTTTCGGAACTGTACTCTAACCCCAATACAAAATACAAGCAATTCTCTCTTGCAACTGTATTTGTATACCAATACAGTATTTTCAATTATGAAATCTGCTTCCAAATCCACTGCTCTCAATGTTTCAAAGACCCTAGCCACGCGGATCGAGGAATTTGCGCTCGTCGCGGGAGTCACTCCCGACAAGATGGTCAACGATATTCTCGACGTACAGTTCGGGCCCGATCACTACATGGAAACCCTCCGGCAGTACATCTACGATCGCGGCAATGGTCGGGGCCGGTATCCAAAAGCGCAGGCCGAAAAACTTGCCAACAATTACAACGCTTTTGCCAGAGATGAAGCTGAGCGGACCGGCCGGCTCTTGACCAATGAAGCGCGGGTTGAATCAAACCGCGGTTCTTTCCATCTATACTTCCCCGTCATCAAATCCCCGGAGGTTCACCGCGCCATGAAGGCCGCTTCTTGGAGCTTCCGGCCCTTCCGATTTTAACCTGGCGTTCGCTTTAGCAGTAACATCGGAGCGCGGCTTGGCCTTGCCTTGGGCTAAGTCGCGCTTCTGCTTTTGGCGACCGGTCAGGCTGTGCGCGAATGCGCTTTAGTGTAGCTCAATTCGCCCTTCTGCGAGCCCACATGGCAAAGCTGCCAACGTACTGCAGCCAAGCAATAGCCTTCAATGAATTACGGCGACTTGGATAGGTTAGATCGAGTCCATGCAAAACGCCATGCCGGTTGAGCGGATCAGTGTAGGCGTCGAGCTTATCTGTATCGGCATTGATCGGTAAGGTCTGAAGAATGCAGCGCCAAAATCCGGTCCAAGGCCCATCCTCAAGTACTCTTTCGTTGATCCACTTTTCCAGATCCGCACGATTCTTCTTCGCCTTGGAGATGGGAGAAGCTCCGAAAATGCCTTGGCCAATCCCGTCGCTCTGTATCAAAAATAATGGGATTGCTGAAACGTACCTTCCTTCGTCGTGAAGCCTGAAAGCTTCTTCCAGAAAAGCTTTCCTCTTTGGAAACTGGTCGGATAGCCGATCGCGAATGTTTGGCAGCATGCGAAAACCTTTTGAGTCTTGGCGATCTCCTCGTACTCAATCCGGTCTGCAGAGGTCTTTAGCTCTTCAATAATGTGCTTCCCATCAGTCGCAAAGGTGCGTGTGCAAAAGGGGTGCTCGGTGTGGTAGCGTGTTCGAGCCACTTCATGCGCTGCTCGAAGGACTTTCCAAGAAACCCCTGCTCTTAGGAAAGCCTCAACAAAGCAGCTGTGACTGGCCCTCGCAGCGGAGTCAGGCAATGGCTTTTCCTTAAAATTGTGGTGATGCAGTAAGCCATGCGCAAGGCCGGAAGACGATTTATAAGAGTACCAACCATAGTCTTGGCAGTTGCCGCTGTTGGGTTGGGTTCCACGGCGTCGGCAGACCCCTACAAGGACCTCGCGGCACAAGGGTACCGGTGGGTGATCGTTGACGGCCCCTATGCGTGTCCATCGAAAGATGACCTACAGGAGATCGCTAGACACCGTACCGACCAGTTGGAGGTCAAAATGGTCTCAGACCTCCGGGCCTACTATCTCATCCGAGGGGTTATCGTTCAGGTGGTTCAGGAGGACGCCGTTTCAGGGATGTCGGAAGTCCACCTCCCAGGAGGTTTCAGGACCTTCTGGACCCTTAAGAGATTTCTTAGCAGAAGTCCCATCAAAGATACT
>DASTDH010000154.1:0-4363 GCA_035710445.1 Chthoniobacterales bacterium | reverse complement strand
CAAAAATTGCGGGTGGAGACAGCAAACAGCCGATCGCTATTCCGTTGGGCTACGGTCGGAATCTCCAATAATGACGCGCACCTAATTCTGGAATTCCGACCCGCTAGTCGTCGAAGGTTTGGTTAAATCTTCGTACGAAGTGACTAAGGCATCAAAAGCAGCCAACGAATACTCGAAACTTTGCCGACTGGGACAAGACAAAGTCACACAGTGAATCGAATCTTTCGACTGAAAGTAAGCGGTCGCTTCGTAGTTTCCGAATTTGTCCTCAGTGAAGTAATAGATTTTAGCCTTGCTCGCATCTCGAGCAGTCAAGGTCTTAACGAACTTCGCCTGCACGCCAATGCTTCCATTCTCACGAAACACCTTTAAGGTGTCTTTGACTTGGTCCTCAATTGTTTTCACCGTCTCGTCCATCGTCCGGACTCGTGCGTAACAAATCGCCGAGCTCGATACCCAGCTAGAGTTCTTTGGATAGAAGACCACGTTCAGGCCTTGATCGCGTCCAGCTTCGTTATCGAGTACCCAATTTCTGGGTGCCTTCAATTGGAAGGCATAATCCTTCCCCCTTAGAACTGCATATCCCTCGTCGACTTGTTCTGCCCGACTCGTGAGAATGTTCGCCAGCAGAACTAGCCAAGGGACAAAACGCTTCATACTGAATTGCGGACTTCTAATTCTGCAATTCGTAATCCGCAATCCGAAATTGAAGCCGGCTATACCTCGAACCAAAGAATAGCCAATAGCAAATTGTCGATAGCCAGTATCCGCCGGCAACGCTACGCGTAGCGCTGCGGGCGGGTCTGCTATTTGCTATTGATCATTGCCGGTGAGATCCATCACCAGAAGAACTGCATGCCAGGAGCTGGCATGCAGTTCCAGCGAACCAGGTTTTCATAGCCTGACGATTACGCGGTCGCTCGAATAGCGGTGCCCGGCACAAATCGTCCGTCGCGACGAGCTTCTTCATGCTGTTCCCGACGTACGTCGGCCAACAAGCCGAAGTCGATCGCGGGTAAAGATTCTTCCGCTTGCCCGGTACGGCCTTCTTTGTTGATTGAAGCCCGAACTTTCGGTTCACTCAAGCTTTGTGCGATAAGTAACGTGTATAGATCCATTTTCCCTCCGTTTGTTTTGCTTTTTCGTTTAGTTCCAGGGGAGGGGGGAACATGTGGTTGTTCCGCTTTTAGTTGTGTTCATTTTCGGTCGCCGGCTCATAGGCTGACTCGTCAAACGCGACCTGCAATCTCGTGTTGAGTGCGAGTAGCGCGACGAACAGACTTAGAATCATCCCGATGCCCAAAAGGCCGATCAAGGGATGTGTATAGTCGTGGATTTGTGATCCAGCGACAGCTCGGACGATAGCTGCTATCACTCCGATCAAGGCACTGGAACCCGCCAGTACCGTGAGTGTGCGCTTAGTCCCTGCGACTTCTTTTCTTGCTGTTTCGTGTTCCATAAGGGTTTCACCTTTCACTTGTGCTCACCCTGAAGCTTTCGCTCGGGGTGAAACCCTCATCAGTAACAACGTCGACAGTATTCCGTCAGATCGGCGCAAATGTCAAACTCTACACTAAAAAAACAGCGTTGATGACATGTAGTGGAGCGCAGTTGGCGCCGAGAACGCCGAGAGCGTCGAGAATGAGGAAAGCAGTAAGTAATGATTGGCCGAGGCCGGTAACCGCTTCGCGGTAGAGAGCACCCGATCACCAACCACTGGTCACCGATCGCTAGACATCGTTGACGTCGTTGACAGCGTTCCCGATGTTTTTCTTTTCCAGGAGAAAAAGCCGGGGCGTAGTTTCGGAATCGAACTGGCTGGCGACCTCCTGGACCAGCAGATCGTTTCTCGGAGAATCCAAATAGCGCCTTACTGCCTCGTACTCTTCTGGCCCTCCGGCGTGACCGCGATATGAGAGAATCGTCGCCCGTCCAGAGGTACTGAGATGTCGAAGCAGGCCATCAATGGCCGCCAGTGTCGTGGGAGCTCTGGTCACGATGGAGCGATCACCTCTCGGCAGATATCCCAGGTTGAACATTGCAACCTGGACTGGTCGTCCGTTCCGCAGATAATCTTCGATTCCCGAGTGGCAGCCCAAAACAAGGCGGACGCGATCACTCATGCCGGTGAAGCGTAAGAGTTCGGAGGCATTCTTCAGAGCGGCTTTTTGGACATCGAAACCGATTACGTGTCCAGATGGACCGACCGCATGGGCGAGGAACAGGGTATCATAGCCATTGCCTACCGTAGCGTCGATGGCAATGGCGCCCTGGCCGATCGCTCCGACAATCCAGTCCGCTGCCAGGCGGGTCAATTTCGTCTCACTGAATTCCAAAGGGATGGACGACATACATCGATTTCTTTCAGGATTGGCTTTCCGTCTTCCAGGGCGGACACGAGTTCTTGCGCGGCGAAGGGTGCCTGCAGTGCGCCTTTCGATCCTAGCCCGTTCAAAATCGCCAGCCGCGGCCATCGTGGATGGACTCCAACCAGAGGGCGATTGTCCACGCGAGTTACTGGGCGGATCCCGGCTCGATGATCGGTTATATCAAAGTCAGGAACGAAGAATTCGCGAAGCGCACTTTCGATTTCTTCTCTGGCGGCTGTGGTCGGCTCTTCGTCGAGACGATCCCACTGATAATTCGTTCCGGCCAGAATTTCTCCTGCCACGTTCCGAAAAATCCATTTTCCACGTTGGACGATTCTCTCTTCGGCGAAATTCGAAGTTGCGATGGTCAACGTCTCGCCTTTGGCCGGATTGAGTGCCAGCTCGCTAAAGTAAGGATTGCTCGCCATTCGATATCCCTCGCAAAAGATCGCACATCGGGCGGTAAATCGCCTCCAGCGAATGCGGTCCGGCAAAATTTTCAAGTCGTCGTAGCCGAACGGCTCATTGATGAGGCATTGTCGACGAAGCAGGTGCTCTCTTGCGCGCAGCACCAGACCACGGATATCCAGCTGCGCCGCCTTAACCACCTCAAATACGCCAAAGCCGTTTCGGAACAGCGGGAACGGGCGAGGACGAGAGTTGGAAAGGTATTCGCGGTATTCCGAAGACTGGGATTGCCGTCTCCAGCGTTGAGCTTCCTCATCATTCTGGAGCAGTCGAAGGACCGTTCGCTCTCGAAAGAGCGGCACTGCGAGTTGGGCTTCGATTCTTGGATAGACTGCAAACGCGCGTTTTAGCAGCGTATCGATCAAGGCGCGCCGGTTTAGCCGTCTGCCCGTAATCGGGTTGATAATTCCGCCCGCCGCCTTTGACGCCGCGTGACGGTGATCGTTATCGACAACGATCACTGAACGGTCTCTTTCCTCTAGCAAGAGCGTGATGAGACTGCCGGCCAGTCCTTGGCCGACAACGAGATAGTCAACGAACTCCATCGTGCTCAGCAGTAAATATCTTCGCGGATCTGAAACGCATTGCGAATCAGACGTACCTGTCTCTGCGGCTCCATAACCACCTCGACAATGTCGAATCGATAAGGGATATCGGCATCATCGAGCATCCGCAGCCATTCCTTGGCCGCACGGATAATTCTTTCCTGTTGCCGAAGAGTAACTGCTTCGTGGGGATCGCCAAAAAGATTGGTTGTTCTCGTCTTTACTTCCACGAACACCAGGGTGTTGGCCCGTCGATCTCGGCAAACCAGATCGATCTCGCCTCCACATTTAGCGCGGAAATTGCGGAAAAGGAGTTTGTAGCCGGATCGCTGCAGAAAATGCACGGCGATCTTTTCTCCGCGTTTGCCCACGCGGATGTGCGGCGCGCTCGGGGACAGAAGGTGAAAACGACGGCTAAAGCGGGAGATAGGTTTGAGCCACCGGGCTGAAAGTGCGCCGGTGAAGGAGACAAGGTCCGTGAGAGCGCAGCTTTTCAAGGTGTTCTGGCGTGCCGTATCCTTTGTTGCGAGCAAATTCGTAAACCGGAAACTCCTCATGCCAGCTTACCATCATACGATCGCGCGTAACTTTCGCAATCACACTGGCGGCGGCGATGCTAAATGATCTGGCATCTCCGTCGACGATTGCGGTCTGAGGAAGAGTCAAAGCCGGTACCGGCAAGCCGTCGATTAGCAGGTGTTCTGGAAGCAACGTTAGGCCAGCCAGAGCCCGTTGCATGGCCAGATGGGTCGCACGAAGGATGTTGATGCGATCGATCTCTGTGACCGAAGCCATCCCGATCCCGAATGCGACCGCCGGGTTCGAAACCAATGCATCATAGTAGGACTCGCGGGCCGCGCACGAGAGCTGCTTGGAATCGTTGAGTCCACAAAGCCGAAAGTTTGGTGGCAACATAACGGCGGCGGCGACCACCGGCCCGGCTAAAGGTCCGCGACCTGCTTCGTCGATCCCCGCGATACG
>DASTDH010000153.1:0-11786 GCA_035710445.1 Chthoniobacterales bacterium | reverse complement strand
CACAATCCTGTGCCTAACGATACCAGCGCCTGGGATCACGCCTGGCAGGCCAATTTCGGCGGGATCGATGATCCGAACCGAAGGACCGGTTTTTTTCCGGCACATTTTCTGCCCAAACGAAACCCGTTCTATGTTGCGCTTCCCTTCAACGATCTGATCATTAACCCGGGGCGTCCTTCATTGGAACGGTTGATTCCATGGTCGAGGCAAGGTCCGCCGCGTCCCGGTTCATCAAGCCTTTGTGAGGGCGCATGGATCGCGGTGCGAAATGCTGACGGTCGCATCTGCTACGCTCAATGGGAGGACGTTGGCCCGTTCGAAGTCGATCACTGGGAATACGTCTTTGGTAATGAGCGCCCTCATCCGAATCGCAACGGCGGCGCCGGAATCGACCTCAGTCCGGCAGTCCGCGATTACCTTGGTCTTCGCAGCCTTGATATTGTGGATTGGCGATTTGCGAAGAAGGAAGAAGTGCCGCCCGGGCCTTGGCTCTACTTCGGCCGCGACGGAATGAAGCTGGATGTGCAAATGGTGGTGAATGATTTGAACCGAAGAGCGAAACCGCAGGAAGCGGTCTGGGCGGTAAGTAGTAAACAGTGAACGGTTAACAGTTAGCAGTTGGCCTCTCACCTCTCACTGCTCACTGCTTGCCGTAAGTTGGGATTCTCGCTCGCCCGGAACCTGCCTGGGGTCGGCACCCGTGAACCGGCCGCGATCACCCCAAAGCACCGGCGCCAGAGGTCGCGCTGAAGGAACGAACCTCACGGGCGACTCTGCCATCAGGATCGCTAATTTCGTTGAAGCTGGATAATCTGCCGAGCGGTTTCACTCGGAGTTCCCGCCGGCTGGTTCAGCACAGTCCGAATCTGATCAATCACCGAGCCGAGTTTCTCGTCAAGCTTCTGCTCCTCGCGAATGTAATTCGAAAGAATCGCTCCGACGGTGTTGGTTTGATGGATTCCGAGTGTGGGATCAAAGCCTGGTTCTTTGAAGGCGAAAGGGGCCAGTTTGGGATCGGGAACGAGCTTGTAAGGGCTCAACGAAATGACCGAAGAAAGGCCGGTGTGAATCTCGATTGGATCGCTATTGATCTTAGCCTCTTCCAATGGAACGACTTTCCAACCAGGCGGTATAATACCAACTACTTTCGGACTGGTTCGTTCAATCAACAGAACAGATTCCCCAGTGGGTGCACGCGCTGTAATGGTCGGAGACTCCGACTTGGTCGTGTCCACTTTCTTCTCCGCATCTGCAGCGAAGCCGCGCGTCATTAACGTAACCGTGAGAACAACTAACCAGAACAGTTTTTTCATCGTTTTTGACCGGTTGACTTCACTTGAATAGACACACCTTTTCCAGGCTCAAAGCCCGGAATGTTGGCCCCACGGGCGGTTGCATCGTTGCTCCCTTTTTCGACCAGAGTGGGACTATCGGAAAGAAGAAGATCCTGCGGCGTACTGGAGCTTATGATCTGATTCCATTCGGCCAAGAGGTCGGTGCCCTCCTTTCTTATAGCGGCGAGCCGAGTCCGATAGCTCGTTAGTTTTTCCAACAATCGAGCGATCGAGCGTTGTTTGTCTTTGTCCAGTGCAAGCAGGCGGCTTTCGTAGAAGACCGGCACACTCATGGGAACCTTTTGTCCTTCTCCGCTAGCGGCATCGCTGGCCAGAAACAGCCGGCTGACGGTGATACCGGTGGGCTCCCAAATAGAGCCATCGGATGCATTGACCGCCGCACCCGATTCCTCAGATTGCGGGCTACGTGTGCGATCCTGCTTTATCGCTTCGGACCTAGCAACGGGTTCCTTCGCGTCGGTCAGCGCGGTTTGCTTTGGGGAATTTGGGCTTGAGTTACTGGGCGACGAGCTTGTATCGGGCTGTTGTTTCGGTTGGATCGCGTTTTGTAGCGCCTTCGGTTCATGTCGTTTTCCGATGGGCGGCGGTGTTCCATTAGGAGCGACGACTTTAGCGTTTTCCTGTGCGTTTCGCTGAAGCTGTTCTGCCTCAGAGACGGTCTGCGTCTGCGCGATCGGCGACCCGTCTGGCTGCGCTTGAGCCCCTGCCCGGCTACAGATTGTCAAGGATGCGGCGGTCAGCAACCAACACGATAATAGAGTGTTGCTACTAGACCATGGTCGGACAAAGGAGTTTTTCATGACGGATTCAGGACAGAATTTGCGGATTGATCCTAGCGAACCGGTTGCTTCCGGCCAAGACTTCCCGCCACAACCGAGTCGTGCCACCATTAATTTCAGCAGAAACCATAGCAATCATGCAGGTTGGTAAACCATACCGATCTTCGGCTGCAGTTAGGTACGCGCACCTTGGCCTTGCTGGCCCGAAAATTGCGTTACCGGGTCATAGCAAGCGATGGCGACTGTGCTCTCAAGTCAGATAGACGAACTGCTTGGTTCGATGGTTTTGGTCGCGAAGGCTTGAGAGAACCAAAAGGGATCCGACGTCGTCCCAGCGAACCCACCGACAACCTGAGAAAACCTGACTATGTCGGACAGGCTAGTCGCCGCTACCAAAAGGCAGCCGCAAATTACTACATTAGTCGCCAGTTAGAAGGCGCAGTCATCTTGACGTTGCTGGCCCGGAAAATTGCGCTGCACGGTTATGGCAAACGATGGCGACTGCGCTCTCAGGCCAGCCATACGAACCGCTTCGTTCTATCGTTTTGGTCGGGAACACAGAAGGACCCGAAGGGACAGTCGCCGCTACCAAAAGACAGCCGCAAATCGCGACATTACTTACTGCTTACGGTCCACCTGGCTATCGATCTCGATTTGTCGACTTAAAGCGAGGTTTGAGTAGACGACACTGATTTCGCCTACTGGCGGACTTAGATCTTCGGCGTTTCGGACCTGCATCGAGATGAGCCAAATCGCACAACCTTCCCGTTCCCAGCGGAATACTCTTCGGTTTTCCAGGTAGCCGTCCGCATTTTTCTCGCTTCCGGTCTCAAGCAATTGTCCGGGACCAAATGATTGCTCGATCTCACAGCGCAAAGCCGCGAGAAGTTCCCTCGCCTCATTGCCATCGTCCGGGACCCGATAGTACACTGCGACCTGAACCAGATGATCGCCCTGAAAGGTGAATCCCAGGCGTTGATAACGCTGGTTCAAGAAGGGACCTCGAACCTCGATCGTCTCGCGCCCCGAAGATCCAGATCGCAGTTGAATGCCGGAACCCGCACGGTCGGCAAACGACAAAATCGCTGCGGGCGGTTCCCCCCATTGTAGCCCGAAAGGAGCGGGAATCACTTGCCCGACCGCACAAATAATCGGGCCAAGGGAAACGGCGACGACAAATAACCAGGGCCGATCAAGAATCCGCAAAATCCCAGGACGAACGATCCACCGATTGCGCAGATTTCGCAGATTATTTTTCGTCAGTTTTCGGGTGCTCATGTGATCACATGCAAACGCCTCTGTTCCGAGATTCCCGGTCTAGTAACCTGCCAACCACAATTAATCCTATCTAAGAAAAATCTGCGTAATCTGAGTAATCTGCGGATCTATCGTTCGGCACCCTGGAATAAGAGCCGGCGGACCGCTTTGCTCACTGCGGTTTTTGGGCCGTCATTGTGCCGGAAGATGAAGGCGCGACTGGTTTGGTTTCACGTTCTAATTCCAGATCGTGTAACTGTTCGCGAACCAAGGTCAGATCGTCGCGTGTACTGCGCAGCTCGTCGTTGAGCTGGTGCAGCTGGTTGGTGAGTTGTTCCTGAGCATCGAGAGCAGTCTCTAGCGCCTTGCGAAGCTGGGCGTTCTGATTCCAGAGATCGCTATTTTGATCGTGCAAACCCACGTCTTGGCTGCGCAGATCGTCATTTTGGTTCCGGAGATCGGCGACCGCAGCTGCCAGTGCGGCAATTTCCGCCTGAACCGGATCGGTGCTTTTGGAAGAGGCAAGTGGAGTTGCCGTCGAGGATCTGCAGCCGGAAAGTCCGGCCAACAACGTCAGCACCAACGAGAACAGAAGCAGCTCACTGGCGATTCTGCAGTTGGTGTGGTTGGACTCTTTGACCCTGAGGCTGCTGCTGCCGAGCTGTTTCATTGGGAGTTGCCGCTGGCTGATTCAGCGCGATTCGAATCTGGTCGATGACTGAGCCAAGTTTCTCGTCCAGTTTCTGCTCTTCGCGAGTGTAACTGGATAGAATCGCTCCCACTGTGTTGGTCTGGCGACTTCCCAGCGATGGATCGAAGCCAGGTTCTTTGATAGCGTATGGAGCTTGTTTCGGATCCGGTACGAGCTTGTAGGGGCTCAACGTAATTACGGAAGAGAGGCCGGGGCGAATCTTGATCGGTTCGCTCTCTATCTTGGCACCTTCGAGAGGGACAATTTTCCAACCAGGCGGCACGATTCCAACGATCTTAGGAGCCGACCGTTCAATCACCAGTACCGATTCGCCGTTGGGCCCGGTACCTTTGATCGCTGCGCCGCGATCCGCTTCCGTATCGGACTTCTTCTCGGCGTC
Source organism: Chthoniobacterales bacterium (assembly GCA_035710445.1). Lineage (GTDB taxonomy): Bacteria > Verrucomicrobiota > Verrucomicrobiia > Chthoniobacterales > JAFAMB01 > DASTDH01. The sequence continues at coordinate 7,304 of DASTDH010000153.1, read as the reverse complement.
CCCTGCGGCGTACGCGGAACTGATCAGCGCCACGGTCAGAGCGGTCAAACAAAACTTCTTATTCATTGGCGAGGCGTAGTTGACTTCACTAGGACCGAGACACCCTTTCCAGGCTCAAAGCCTGGCGCGGCGGCCGTATCAGAGCTTTCCTTCTCGATCAGGCTTGGGCTATCAGACAACAAAAGGTCCTGCGGCGTACTGGAGCCGAGAATCTGGTTCCATTCAGCCAGAAGATCGGTCCCCTCTTTTCGCATTGCTGCCAGCCGGGCCCGATAATTCACGAGTTTGTCCAACAATCGAGCGATCGCGCGCTGTTTGTCTTTATCCAGCCCCATTAGCCGGCTTTCATATAAAACGGGAACACTCATGGGAATCTTGCGCGCTTCTCCGTTTGCTCCATCGGTGGCAAGAAACACCCGGTTGACGCTGATGGCGGTCGGTTCCCACACGGAGCCATCGACTTGATCGCCCGCTTTCTCGGAATTCCCGGATGGGGTATCGCGGTCTGCACCCGGGTCTGTCAATTCCGGCTTGGAAGCAGGCTCCTTGGAGCCGGATGGCTGTTTCTGGGCATTTGAGCGAGTGGTATCGGGCAAAGAACTATTATCGGGTAGCAGCTTTTGCTGACCGGGATTCTGCGGCAGCTTCGTCTCCACCACTTGCACTGGGACACGCGGGCGAGCATCATCCGGAGCGACCGCTTTAGCGTTTTTCATCGCTTTCTTCAGTAGCTCTTCTGAATCCGGAACAAGGCGTCCCTGCGATTTCTGATCGTTTGACGGTCCATCCGGACGCGTTTGGGCCCGTGCCTGGCAACACAGCAGTATCGTTACCAGAAATAACGACGAGAACGTCGCCATCGCCGGGAACGTCGCAAAGAGATTCATAGCCCACAGTCGCGCGATCGCGGATGTCGTACCCCGCAATTCGCAATCGGCATTCGGCAATGTTCTTGTTTCCATCATGGGTGGTTCGAAGAAGAGTCTTTCAGGTCAAGGGGCGTGGATTCATCGCTTCCCGCCAACGGCTTTTCGCCGACGAATTGAGCGGTCGTAAGTCGATAACCTTCCTCTGCATAAAGCGACTGGAGGATTGTCAACCGCTTAGGGGTGACGGTCAGGATCTCGACGCGACCCTGTTCCAAACGAGCAGCGACAATGGCAGGCGCCGACGTTTCCATACTCTCCTGTCCTTCCTCCGACTGATAAATGAACCGTCGTCCCGTGATTTTATAGCGCACATCGGTATGGCCATTGTGCAACACCACGAAATCCCCATCGACACTAAGCCGAATCAAGAAAGCGGCAGAATTCGAATGAGCGACTTTTGAATCGGTCAGTTGGACTTCGCTTCGAATTTGATACAAACGGACCAATCCTTGAGTTTCAGCCGGCTCCGGGCTCGGCGAGGAGACTGGCTGGGGAATCGGAATTTTACTCGCCGTAGCCGTGAGCAGCCGATTCAGTTCAGCTGGTCGTTTTGGATCATCGGCTTTGACGGCGGGTGCCAAGCTGGAAAGAGCGACGAAACAAAGAGCGGATAGCGTCAAATGTGCCGTGTCCATGAGGATTCCGTTCGGTTTGTCAGGTGGGGACGGCAGCTTGAACCCGAGCTTTGAAGGGCAATGCCGTAAGCGAGGAAAACGAGTTGATGGTTGAGAGGAGAGCTACTGGCCGCACAAATTTCTTCTCCTCTAGTTCGGTGGCGACGCTTCCAGCTTTAGTGAAATTATGGTTTTTATTGTCGATAGCGGTCGATGTTCAGGTCGGCGATGCCTCCAGCTTGGGCACTCGGATTGTGCGTCGGGCGGGCCGGATTCTTCGGTAGCGGCGAACTGTCCGTCGAAGCACCCGGTGTCATTGGACTTGGAGATCCGAAACAGAGCGACTCCTTCACCCCGGCCAGAAAACGCAGTCGCCTTGGCGGTGTTCGCCCCAAGAGTGGTGCCACAGGGTGATGGTAAGCGATGGCGACTGCGCTTTCGGGTCCGCCACGCCAATCGCTTCGGTACACCCCTTTAAGCCAGGAACGCGCGGTGGCCCAAAGGGACAGTCGCCGCTACCAGATTGCGTCGACGGTCCGGGACCGCCCTAGTTCAAAAAAAAAAGAGCGCCTCTTAGAAAAGAGGCGCTCTTGGCAATTGTTTGCCCCGCCGATGCCGTTTTGGCGAAGCTCCCATTCCCCTCCAAACAAGGGTGGATAACCGTCGGCGCGCTGCTGACTTCCAATCAAGGCCTGTCATTAAATCGCGCTCAACCCAGCCTCCATGGGATAATCATATCGGGTTTGGGGCATTGGCCAGGAATCCCGAACACCGCAGGGCAAAATATATGTACCTTCCGTGGAAAGGTCCCAAAAATTGAAAGAACTATTCGCGTAGTGTCACTCCGAGACGCTCGACAAGCAACCCTTTTAGTCGTTGGTGCACGGCGTTCACTTCGTCTTGGGTGAGCGTCCGATCAGTCGCTCGATATGTCAAACTGCAGGCCATCGATTTGCGATCTTTTGGGATTCTTTCACCGGTTGGATCGATAAAAAGATCGAAGATTTGAATATCAACCAGTAGCGGTTCCTTGCCGGAGCCCAGAGTCTCCAGCACCTTGGCAAATTTGAGATTTCGATCGGCTAGAAACGCGACGTCACGCGTGACCGAAGGAAACCGATCGAGGGGACGCAGTTGGAATGGTTGGGAGCTTCGACGAGTGTTTACCTCCAACTCGGCAACCAAGACTGGATAGCGCGAGCCGAAATCGCGCGCTCTGGTCGGACGCAGCTGTCCGAGATTCCCTACTGCTTCTCCATCTGTTCCAAAGACTTGGCAGATCAATGCTGCCAACCGATTCGGTTCGGTTCGCCGAAGCTGAATCGGGCCGCCTATGACCTGTTGGACAAACGCTTTCAGGTCAAAGAGGTCGAACGGCCGAGGATGCTGATTCCAGGACTGTGCTGAATTTTCGCCGGCCAAAAGAATGCCAATCCGGGTTGGCTCCTCGTTTCCGTCCGGATGAAACACATGACCAATCTCAAAAAGCGCGACAGTGGTTTGCCCGCGATTGAAGTTTCGTTCGGCGGAACGTAGCAGTCCAGACAGTAACGTAGGCCGCAATATTTTTTGATCATCGGCCAACGGATTCTTCAGGCGAAAGACCGCTTTGGCGGGAGACAACGATTCTTCCAACGCGGCGTCATCAACGAGCACAAGACTGCGCGCTTCGAGCAGACCGAGCCCGGCCAATCGCCGGCGCAATTGCATTTCTTGATCGTGCTCATGATCAACGCCGGAACTCGGGGTTGCTCGTCCCGACAGGGTACCCGGAATTCTCTCGATACCATAGTAACGGCACACCTCCTCGATCAAATCGATTTCCCGTTGCAAATCCGGGCGATAGCTCGGCGCTTGCCATCGCTGATCGCCAATCGGTGTAAGGCCGATTCGTTTGAGTAAGTCGGGCGCGTTTGCAACCGCGACACCAAGCACTGCGTCGCACCTTTCCTGCCGGAATAAGATCGATGGCGGGGCGGCCGGTAACTCACCAGCGACAGCAATCGGACCAGCCACCTTTCCGCCGGCGATCTCAAGGATCAGCTCCCTGGCGCGCAACGCCGAAGGCAAAACCGAGGCTGGATCGACCCCGCGCTCAAATCGGAAGCTGGCGTCGGAGATCAGTCCGAGGCCCCGACTCATACTCCGCACGACGGCCGGCGCAAAGTAGGCGCTCTCCAAAAGAATGTCGGTCGTGCGATCGGTCACACCGGTCATTTCACCGCCCATGACGCCGGCCAGCCCGACTACTCTGTGTTGATCAGCAATCACCAGATGCGATGGATTCAACGTGTAAGATTTGCCGTCCAACGCGATGAGCTCTTCTCCGCTTTGAGCCATGCGCACCTCGATACCGCCATGCAACTTGGCCAGATCGTAGGCGTGAAGCGGCTTACCGGTTTCCAGCATCACATAATTCGTGATATCAACGATATTGTTGATCGGGCGTATCCCGGCAGCGGACAATCTCGAACTCAGCCAAGCCGGACTCGGCCCGATTTTAACCCCGTGAATTTCCTGGAAACCGACGAAAGGACATCCGTCAGTCGCAGTGATACGAACCCGGGAAGGATCGACGATTACGTCTGGATCGCCCTTTTTTGGCGTCTCCGGAAGAGCAAGATGAAAAATTACCGCCAGCTCGCGCGCGATCCCCCGATAGCTAAGCAGGTCGGGACGATCAGGCGTAATTTCAAGATCGAGGATCGTGTCACTCGGATAAAGTTCCGAGAGAGGCCGACCAACCGGGGCATCAGGCGGAAGAATCATCAGGCCAGATGCGTCCTCGGCTAAACCCAGCTCTTTGGCACTACAGAGCATTCCCTCAGATTCGACTCCGCGGAGTTTGCTGGTTTTGATCTTCAAGCCATCGGGCAAGACCGCACCCGGCAAGGCAAGCGCGACCTTGTCGAGAACCTTGAAATTCTTGGCACCGCAAACGATCTGCCGATCGCTGGAACTTCCATCGGACACCTGACAGACGCTTAGCCGATCAGCATTCGGATGGGGTTGGAAAGACGTAATCTGGGCCACCACTATGTCTCGGTAGTCGCCGCCCCGCGTCTCAACACATTCCACTTCGACGCCGGTGAAAGTCAGTGCTTCGACGATCTCGTCGAGCGAACGATTCAACTCCGGCAAGTACTCAGCCAACCAACGTAACGAGACTTTCATGAGTTGAACTGAGCCAAAAATCTTTGGTCGTTTTCGATCAAGAGGCGGATGTCAGGTAGTCCGAAGAGCGCCATTGCCAATCGATCCAACCCCATTCCAAATGCGTAGCCGGTCCAGGCCTCGGGATCATAAGCTTGATCGCCTCGACGCCGGTTTACCTGCTCAAAGACCGCAGGATCGACCATGCCGCAGCCGAGAAGCTCCATCCACTTGCCGGCATTAACCCCGGGCAGACGCACATCCATTTCCAGGCTCGGTTCGGTGAAAGGAAAGAAATGAGGCCGCATCCGGGTCTCCACTTTTGGACCGAGCAATTCCCGAACGAAATACTCGAGGGTACCTTTCAAATCGGCAACGGTAACCTTCTTATCAACATACAGCCCCTCCAGCTGGTTAAACTGGCTGAGATGAGTCGCATCCATTTCGTCCCGTCGATAGGCTCCGCCAGGAGCGATCACTCTGATCGGAGGCACCTCCGCAACCATTGTACGGATCTGTACGGTCGAAGTATGGGTACGCAGAAGCCGGCCATCCGGGAAATAGAATGTGTCCGACTCGTTCCGGGCCGGATGATTAGGCGGGGTATTGAGGGCATCGAAGCAATGCCATTCGGTTTCAATGTCCGGCCCGGCCGCCATGGTGAAGCCCAAGCGCCGGAAGATTCGGATCGCTTGATCTTGCAGTTGGGTAAGCGGATGTAACGCTCCAACTCGAACCGGGGTTGCCGGCAACGTTTCGTCCAAATCATCGAGCGCGGCCGAATCCTGTTGCGCGGCAAATGCTTCGGACTTTTCCGCGAAGGCATGGTCGAGCGCCGATCGCACTTCGTTCAGCAATTTGCCAATGCGAGGACGATCCTCTTTCGGCAACAAGCGCATGCTTTCGCTCAGCTTCGAGATCAATCCGCTTCGCCCCAAATACTTTACGCGCACCTGATCGAGTCCGATGACGTTATGGGCATCAGCAATTTCGGTTAGCGCCTCGCGTTGCAGAGTGGCCAACTCATCATCCATAGCATCAGATTAACACGGTAGGGCGCGTCCGTCCCGGACCACCAAATTCAGCGCGTCATAGCACATTGGCCGAACCACGTCATGACAAGCTCTACTAGAAAAACGAACACGCTCCGGCGCTCCCGCGGACGCGGGACGCGCCCTAACGCGTTAATTTGACGCTAGGCAGCTCGCTTCTTCTCCAAAGCCTCGGTCGACTTTTGAAAAATGGCCTTGAAGGCCGCCGGGTCGGTCACGGCGAGATCAGCTAACACTTTCCGATCGATCTCGATTTGCGCTGCCGCCAATCCTTCCATGAATCGGCTATAGGTAGTTCCGTTTTCCCGGCAGATTGCATTGATCCGCTGGATCCAGAGATTGCGAAAATTGCGTTTGCGCGTCTTTCGATCCCGATAGGCCCAATACTTGGCCTTCATCGTCGCATCCTTGGCGTACCGGAAAAGCTTGGATCGACGCCCCCGGTACCCTTTCGCTTGATCTAAGACTCGCTTACGACGTTCTCTGCTGGCAGGAGCATTGGTTGCTCTTGGCATTGGTCTTGTGCCGCTTTAACGGCATCCTCATGGACAGGCTGTTCTCTATTTTCCGCTCCCCGACCTCACCTGTCGCGTTAGCCCCAAATTTCTCGGAGCAGGTGGGTAGCAGTTTGTTATCTAAGCAAACGGCAAATTGTCTTTGATCCGTGCCTCGTCGGTCTTATCCAGCACCGCGGTCTTTGCCAATAGTCGTTTACGCTTACCGCTTTTTGACTCAAGAAGATGACGCTTTCCAGCCTGGCTCCGGAGAACCTTACCCGTCCCAGTGACTTTAAAGCGCTTCGCTACAGCTTTCTTCGTTTTGCGTCTTGCAATCGCCTTTGGCATAAAGAGCCGGGAAGGTATGCGCCTAGCTGAGGTTAGCAAGCTAAATCTTATGAGCCGCAAAAGAACGCAAGGATCGCAAAGAAACAAAGGCTAGATATGCACTGTAGGAGTCATTGCGTACTTCTGAAACTTGTAGCTGCCGAAGTTGATTAGAAGGCCATGCTCTTTTCTGGATGATTTGAGGTAGCCCAGTATCTGAGCGGTGTGTTCATCGGCTAAAGCTCGGCATGCCTAGAGTTCGACAATTAAGGTCTCCTCAACGATCAAATCGGCGAAGTACTCTCCAATTGTCGTCCCATCTTCGTCGAAAACCATAATCGGGTGCTGCTGTCGCACGTCCAAACCCGCTTTTCCCAAACGATGGGCCAGCGCATTCTCATACACTTTTTCCAGATGGCCGTGTCCATGATAAACATGGATCGCATACGAGGTCTTGCGGACAAGATCACAGAGTTCGCGAATGCCTTTCATCGGCGTTCACTCTTATGGTGAAGCAGCAAATAAAGCAACATCTAAATTTATAGTTATCTCTTTGTGTTCCTTGCGTTCTTTTGCGGCAATTTCCTCAAACTCAACGCGCGTACACACGGCCTTTCCAGACCGAACGGCGCCCCTTCCAGTATTCGATCGCCGAAGACCAAGTCATCAGCAGGTAAAGCGTCGCGATGATCGGCAATGTGACGGCCCACAAAGGAGATAACCGATAAAATC
>DASTDH010000152.1:0-2367 GCA_035710445.1 Chthoniobacterales bacterium | reverse complement strand
TTTTTAGGCCGGCGGCTGGATCGATGACGACGAACAGAATGAAGTCACTCGGAGCGGTGAAATAACCGATAGCAGTTGGTCGACCTCGAACTTGGTCTCCGGCCAGCGAAGCATGTAAGCGTGCGAACTTCGCTTAAACGCGCGTTCCTGGCGCCGTAGTACCATGCTGACGATCATCGCGTCGTCCAGCAGACCCATATCAGGGATAGAGTCGGGAATGAGATCGGTCGCGCGCTGAAAATAGAGCAGCGCGAAAGCCGCTTCAGCCACCGGTTCCTCGGCCAGATCGCAGCTCCGCCCGGAGATCTGCTCCTCGACGAAAAGGGAGAGGAATTCGAGCTGGTCTGGGAGGTGTGTGTATGTCTGCAATGGAAGCCGGGCGAACCGCTCACGCAACGCTGGCAAATCGCTAATCAGCTGGTCGAGATCCGCCACCGACAGTGCACCGGCTTGGCTTTGAATAAAGTCGATCAATTCTTTGGTCATCGATTCCCTAAAGTCAATATATTTGGCAGTCATGGTTCCTCGATTGGTCCGCCCCGGATAATCTTGAGGCGTTGTTGAGTTAGTTCTATTAGCCCGGTCTTGCTAACCAGACCGCGAAATCCTTTTAACGGCTATCGCCGCCCGTCAGGATTGATACATTCGGCCAAACTGCGGATATTTCCGATCGGTTCCGCTCGATAACGCGTTCAAGTATCAGAGCGTCATCCGCAAGCCCAATCTCCGGAAGATGATCGGGTATTAGATCAAATCTTTTGAGCAAGTAACCCGCGGCAAAGCCGATCTCGGTCAACCATCGCGGCAAAGGGTCTTTCGCCTGCTGAGCCACCGGTGATTCCAACACCCCGATGATTAGGTGGACCGCCTCACGCAATCCGGGATACTCATCGTTTTTGGCTTCCTTCAGTTTGTCCAATAGGCGACCTCTAAAGTTTTCCAGTACACGAAGATCGGTTGAGTTCACTTCCTGGGCTTGATCTAGAATAAACTCGTCGATGGTCATTGTCTTTCCTGATACTCTCCAAGCGCTGGATGATACTTGCCCGAACTGAGACGTGTCCGGCTTACTCGAACTGTTAAGCGGTTGGGTTGATTTGGGTTTCATACGCACGTGGTTCGCTTCCGTTAGGTGTGGTATATGTCTTAGTCCCTGCGACCGCCCAAGAGAGGCAGCAAGTGCAAAAGGAAGTAAGCGAGCGAAGTGATGAACGCAGCCACATAGGTCCAAGCGGCTGCCCGCAATACCTTTGCCACCGCCCTCTCTTCTTCTATCGTTTGGATCAGGCCGGTCTGCCTGAGCACCAGTCGCGCCCGTGCCGAGGCGTCGAATTCGACGGGAAGTGTGATTAGGTTAAACAGCATCAAAATGCCCCAAGCGCTCGCGATAAGAATCAGTGCCATACCGGTGTTAAGGAAACCGGTGAACATCCCCAGTAACGGCAGCCAAAGAACGATCTGACTGGCAAACATGGTCAGCCCCACTGAGGCCATCCGCCATTGTAACGGCGCATAACCTTGCTGATGCTGGATGGCATGACCGCACTCGTGGGCCGCAACGCCAAGGGCTGCGGCCGACGTGCCGTGGAAATTGTCGCTGGATAGCACTAGGCGCTTGTGCGCCGGGTCATAGTGATCTCCGAGCGACTGATCGTGTTCCACGATCTCCACATCGTAAATCCCTTCCTCACGAAAGATTCTCGCCGCAGTTTCAGCACCAGTGGATCCCGAGCTTGCGGGCAATCGACTGAACTGGCCGTAGACTTGTCGGACTCGGATGGTTGCCCACAGAGACAAGGCCATGGTTCCGACAAATAGCAGGATAGCTAATAAACTCATATCAATCCTTCGATTGGCCATCGTAAGCCCGATTAGGCATTCTACCAATACGAATAATGGAATCTATAATTAGATATTTACTAATAATGCATATGATTGAAAATGAGAACACCGGCGAAATCAATCTTGATGGTCAGTTGGTTTGTAAAGACGCCTGGTTGTGCAGAAAGACGCGCTGCTTCATGCGTGTAGTGGCCGACGTTAAGTGAGTTCCGCGATGATCTTCAAGTCTGAGGTAAACAGAAGAACAGAGAGGTTTGAACAGAAGACCTCAAAGATCACAGCGCGGCGTAGCCGCAACCAAAATCGCGCCGTGAGAAGTGATTAGTACCTCAAAATAGCGGCGTTGGTTGGAGGGTAGAGGGAACCACGTTTGCTGCTCGCCGATAGATCGGTCCCGGAGGGACTCGGTGAAAGTAGCCCGCCACTTTAGTGGTGGGGCCAGCGTTGTTTTACGCGTCCGTCCCGGAGGGACGATAGGCAATGAATTTTGGAGCTATCGGGTACGCTCGATCGTTCAACGATTTA
>DASTDH010000151.1:0-7350 GCA_035710445.1 Chthoniobacterales bacterium | reverse complement strand
CACATCGACGGATGTAACTCATTTCGCCGGTCAGTACGAGCGCCGTTCCGAATCGGAGATAGCTGGTGTACACCTTCGAGTTCCGATGCTGCACATTCACACAGTAGCTGCCGGCGGCGGCTCAATCTGCCGATTTGTCGGCCAACGATTCCAAGTAGGTCCAGAGAGTGCCGGAGCGAATCCGGGTCCGGCCTGTTATCGCAAGGGGGGTCCGCTCACCGTCACCGATTGCAATCTGTCCCTGGGACGGATCCAACCTAGATTCTTTCCAGCGATCTTTGGTACGACCCGTGATCAGCCACTCGATCGGCTGGCCACAGAATCGCGATTGGATTCTTTGGCCAGGATAACGGGCTGGTCCCACGAGCAAGTCGCTGAAGGCTTTATTCGCATCGCCGTAGAAAACATGGCCAATGCCATCAAAGAAATTTCTGTCGCTCGCGGCTACGACCTGAGCGATCACGTGCTGGTTAGCTTTGGTGGAGCTGGCGGCCAACATGCCTGCGCTATTGCCGATGCACTATCGATGAGCCGAATCTTGATCCATCCGTTGGCCGGACTGCTTTCCGCCTACGGGATTGGTGTGGCTGACCTGCGCGTCCTTCGCGAGAGCTCGATCGAAGCAAATCTCGATCTGAACGGTTTCCGATTTGCGCAAAATCGACTCGATGCGTTGGAAGCAGAGGCCAAGGAAGGGATCGAAAAACAGGGTGCCGTGCCGGATCGAATCATCCGGCGGCTCCAGGTGCGTTATCAGGGTACAGATACGGCGTTACTGCTGGATGATGCTCCTCTGGAACAACTCCCCAGCGAGTTCGCGGTCGCGTACCACAAGGTTTTTGGATTCACGATGCCGGATCGAGCACTGACGATCGAAGCCGTTCAGGTCGAGGCGATCAGCCGAAGCGCTTCAATCTCTCTTGACGGTTCGCCGGTTGTGGTATCCGAACGGCCGGCGGCCGAGGTTTCGGTATTCCTTTCCGGTGAGTGGAGAAACATCCCGGTTTGGGAACGAGATAAAATTGCTTTGGGCACAAGTCTGGAAGGACCGGCTCTGATCGTGGAATCACACGCGACAACCGTGGTCGAGATCGGCTGGCGTGCAGAAGTTGCGGGTGAACGCAACCTAATCCTTACCCGGGCAGCTTCGCGATCAAGGTGGATCGAGGCAGGTAGGAACGCGGATCCGGTTCAGCTCGAGCTTTTTCACAATCTGTTTTTCTCGGTCGCTGAGCAGATGGGTGCGATCATTCGGAACACCGCTTATTCCGTCAACATTAAAGAAAGGCTCGACTATTCCTGTGCGATCTTTGACGCGAAAGGCCAGCTGGTTGCCAATGCGCCGCACATGCCAGTTCATCTCGGTTCGATGGGTACAGCCGTCCGATCGATCATAGAACGACGAAAAAATGATGTGCGCAGAGGGGATAGCTTCGCACTGAATGACCCATTTCACGGTGGGACTCACCTTCCAGATATCACGGTTGTTTCGCCCGTATTTGGGAATGAGGATCGGCCGTTTTTTTGGGTAGCCAGCCGCGGTCATCACGCTGATGTCGGTGGATTGACTCCCGGCTCGATGCCGCCCGCCAGCCGGACGATCGACGAGGAGGGGATCTTGATCGATGACTTGCTTTTGGTGCGATCCGGGCAGCTGCAGGAAAAAAAGTTGGTCGAAACATTGACCAAAGAACCGTTTCCGGTTCGCAACCTGGTGCAGAATCTTGGCGACATTCACGCTCAGCTCGCGGCCAATCAAAAAGGGATAACTCTGATGCGTGAAATCATGGAGCGTTATGGAAGTGAAGTTGTGTCTGTGTACATGGATTACATCCGGCAGAACGCGGCCGGAGAAACACGCCGAACCATTGATCATCTGACGCCGGGATCATTTCGGTTGCCGATGGATTGCGGGGCGCAGATTGAGGTTGCGATCACGGTCGACCCTGAAACCCGCTCAGCCCAAATCGATTTCGCCGGTACCTCCGCTCAAGTCGCCAACAATTTTAATGCCCCCTCCGCGATTGTTCGGGCCGCCGTGCTCTATGTTTTTCGAACTCTGATTCGTGAACCGATTCCATTGAACGACGGATGCCTGGAGCCGATTGTGATCAAAATTCCGGCCGGTTCGATGCTCGATCCAAAGCCGCCGGCCGCAGTGGTAGCCGGTAACGTCGAAACTTCTCAGGCCGTGGTCAATGCATTGTACGGCGCGTTGGGAGTGCTTTCGGCGGCACAGGGAACCATGAACAATCTGACGTTTGGTAACGCCCGGTATCAGTACTACGAGACGATTTGCGGCGGCGCGGGCGCGGGCCAGGGGTTTCACGGTGCTTCCGCGATTCATACACACATGACTAATTCCCGAATGACTGATCCCGAGATCCTCGAGCTGCGATACCCTGTGGTCGTTTCAGAGTTTCGAATTCGGGTCGGTTCAGGTGGCAAAGGGCGCTGGAATGGAGGGGACGGTGTGGTCAGGCGGATCACTTTTCGTGAAGCGATGACGGTTGCGATCCTTTCGGGTAGCCGGAAGGTCCCGCCGTTCGGTTTGGCCGGAGGAGCGGCGGGCGCGACCGGTCAGACCTATATCGAGCGGGCCAGTGGTTGCCGGGACCTCCTCGGTAGTTGCGCGACCGCCGAGGTTGAACCAGGCGATTCCGTAGTTGTAGAAACGCCCGGTGGAGGAGGATATGGTACGGGGTAGCGGTCTTCGGCGACTGTCCAATCGGAAGCCAAACGCGTGCCGAGCGAGTGCGCTCAAACGAAAGGGACTAAGTGTGCCCGACCATGGAGCGCAGTCGCCTTAGTCGGGTTCGCGAATGCCAGCTAGATGCGGGTGATCGAAGATACCGGACGCAAGACTCCGAAGGCCGAGTGCTGCTACACTATGGCGACTGCGATTCATGGTCGTTTTACACAAGCAGCTCCGGTCAGTCTTGTGGTTTTGCAGCATCAAGGAGCCCAATGGGACGGTCGCCGCTACCACGGCCACGCGCCAAACGCCTCCCTACCGTTCGGGCGTCCTGGCGTTATTGCTCCCTTCATGTGAGCTTTGCTGCGGTGAAATTATTGCTTACATCGGACCTCCACTTGCTTCCTCGATGGCGCGAAGCCGTTCTCGCGAGGCTGCGCCAGTGGATCAAAACCTATCGACCGGAGGGTTTGGTCATCGCCGGCGACTTGGCGGTCGCACCCGAAGCGGCCAATGCGTGCAGGCATTTGCGTGACATCTTCCCTAATGGTCCGATCGCACTCACGCTTGGGAATCACGACTTCTGGTCCGACTGGCACACAGGATACGGTTCCTTGTCGGAGGTAATCGATCGCCATTGGGTGCCCGCAGCCAACCAATTTGCTATCCATCTTTTGGATCTGGAAAACTTGCCCCTGACCGAAATCACTTTGGTCGGCGCCTATGGGCATTACGATCTCGGGTTTCGTTATCCCAGCCTTCAGTACGATGGTATATTGGTAACCAGAGAACATTATCTGGCCGGACGGCCACCAACTCTGACCCGGCTGCGCTGGCGAGATTTTTCCCATATGCCGCGCGATCTGGATCCTGCGTCAGTGGCTCAAGAACAGGTCCGCGCTCTCGAGACCAAGTTAAGAATGATTCCAAAGAAACACGCTTTTGTCGTCCTGCACACTCCGCCATTTGCCGCGTTGCTCGGTATCCCCGATATTTCAACGGTGAGTATTGAGGCGCCGAGCGTGTATGCCTTTTTTCGAGCTTACCTTGGAAACGAGCAGATGGGTGGATTGCTCCGACAAGAAAAGAAGCGAATTATCGGAGTTGTCTGCGGTCATACGCATCGGGAAGTGGCACCCATGAACTTGGGGGACTTTTTCGGATTGAATATAGGGTCTGACTATGGGGAGCCGGCGGCTTATCTATTTGAAACAAAAACCAGCCGCTTGACCAAGGTTTCCGGTCCAAACGACTCGTCCCTCAAAGTGACGGAGAAAGGAATCTTATCAGCCTGACAAACTCGTTGACGTCATCTGCCTCCAAAGTCATCTTGCCGGCTCTCGGAGGGGATATGGAGAAGATTCGTAACATCGCGATTATCGCGCACGTCGATCACGGTAAGACGACGTTAGTCGATCAGTTGCTGAGGCAGTCCGGCACGTTTCGTACCAACCAGAAGGTGGAGGAACGCGTGATGGACTCGATGGATCTCGAGCGCGAAAAAGGAATCACTATCAAAGCGAAAAACGCGGCGTTCAGATACAAGGATTACCACGTGAATATTGTGGATACGCCGGGGCACGCCGATTTTGGCGGAGAGGTCGAGCGCATCATGAAAATGGTAGATGGCGTGCTCCTGGTGGTGGACTCGCACGATGGACCACAAGCACAGACCAAATTTGTGCTGCGCAAAGCGCTCGAAAATCATACTCGCCCGATTGTTGTCATTAACAAAATAGATCGGGAGAACGCGCGTCCGCATAAGGTTTTGGACATGGTTTTCGATCTGTTTGTTGAGCTGAATGCCACCGATGAGCAACTCGATTTTCCCGTCATTTATGCGAGCGCGAAGGAGGGCTATGCAGTCCGCGAGATTCATGAGACCAACGACAATATGGAGCCTCTATTCCAGGCGATTATTAAACATATCCCGTCGCCACCAAAGTCTGAGCAGTCTTACTTTCAGTTTCTGGTCTCAAATCTGGATTACAGCGATTATCTCGGGCGGCTGGCCTTCGGTCGGGTCGTGAGCGGACGGGTCTCGGTCGGCGATTCCATGGTTTTGATTCATCTTGACGGTCGTCGCGAGCGGACCAATGTGACTGCCTTGTTCGGACATGAAGGTTTAGAGCGTACGGAAATCAAGCACGCCGGAGCCGGGGATATCATTGGGCTGGCGGGCTTCGAGGAGGTGGCAATCGGAGAAACGATCACTGACACTGAGGATCGGGCCGCTCTCGAATTCGTTCATATCGATCCGCCTACTATCCAGATGAATTTTGTGGTCAACGATTCGCCGCTGGCCGGTCGAGAAGGGAAATTTTTGACCGCTCGCCATATCAAGGAGCGTTTGGTTCGGGAAACACGCACCAATGTCTCTTTGGGGTTTGCGGAGACCGATCTAGCCGGTGTTTTCACGGTAAGTGCCCGTGGAGAAATGCAAATCGCAATCCTGGTGGAACAGATGCGCCGAGAGGGGTTTGAGTTACTGGTGTCGCGGCCGGAAGTCATCTTCAAAAAAGATGAGTTGGGCGAACTGCTGGAGCCGTATGAAACACTCTATGTAGATGTTCTCAACGAAAATCTAGGCGACATTTTACAGTCGCTGGCTGGTCGTAAGGCCGATATCGTGAAGATGGAACATCAAACCAAAAACGTTTTAGTGGAAGTAGTGATTCCGACCCGTGGCTTGATTGGTTTTGAAAGCGACTTGGTTAATCTTACGCGCGGACTTGGTTCGATGAGCCACTTGTTCAAGGAATACGGCCCCCACAAAGGTGAAATCTCAAGTCGCGGCAATGGAGTGCTCGTCGCGATGGAGAGCGGCGTTTCCACTTCTTATGCTCTGAACAACGTTCAAGAGCGAGGCCGGCTCTTTCTCGGACCCCAAGAAGACGTATACACCGGTATGATCGTAGGCGAAAACTCTCGACCGGACGATCTAACGGTCAACCCGTGCAAGACCAAGCACCTGACCAACATGCGGAGCCAAGGAGATGGCAAAGGAGTTCAACTCGCCCCGCCTCTCAAAATGAGCCTGGAACGGGCCCTCGAGTACATTGCTCCGGACGAGTATGTCGAGGTAACCCCCAAAAATCTGCGACTGCGCAAGAAAATTTTGGACTCGACTGCTCGCAAGCGGGCGGCGGCAAAGCTGGCGACGGCTTGACAAAAGACTCCTGATAGGTTTTGATAGCCTATCGCAAGGTGATTCGCTAACCGGCGGTTCTACAGACTTCCTGTCTTCTCTCGGTCGCGAGCGGCTCATTGCATAACCTTTAACCTCTGTTCTCAATCTATTTTTTTGAACCCGAATTATGGCGGGTCATAGTAAGTGGTCCAAAGTAAAGCGCTTTAAGGGCGCTATAGACGCGAAGCGTGGCAAACTGTTTAGCCGGTTCTCGAAGGAAATCATGGTCGCCGCCCGTATGGGTGGAGGCGACATAGATTTGAATCCTCGCTTACGTTCGGCAGTGCTTGCGGCCCGGGCGCAGAATATGCCGAACGACACCATTGAGCGTGCGATAAAGAAGGGAACCGGTGAAATCGCAGGAGGAATCGTTGAAGAGCTGATTTATGAGGGGTATGGTCCGGGCGGTGTCGCTTTGATCGTAGAAGCGGCGACGGATAATAAGAACCGTACGGCCGCGGACATTCGAAGGACCTTTAGCAAGAATAATGGTCACCTGGCCGCAACTGGAGCCGTCTCTTATCTGTTTAAAAGAAAGGGACAGATAGCGGTTCCTCGAACGACGGTAGAAGAAGATCGACTATTAGAGATTGCACTGGAAGCGGGCGCCGAAGACCTTATCGCCGACGAAGAGTCCTATCTGGTGACGACTCCGCACGATCAACTCTATCACGTGGGCGAAGCGATTCGGTGTGCGGGAATCCCGATTGAGCTACAGAAACTGACCTTTATCCCGGAGAACCTGGTGCCAGTTCAGGATTCTTCCCTCGCTGACCAGGTGTTGCGGCTTTTTGATGAACTGGAAGAGAACGATGATGTTCAAAATGTGCACGGCAATTTCGAGATTGCGGAAGAACTATTGGCGAAGCTGGCTCACTAATCGGTGCGGGACACTATTGCGGTAACAGAACGAAGATTTTTGGAGGAAGATATGGCAGAAGGAAACGAACAGTCTGCTTTGTTGGGCGGTGCGAGCGAAAAGAAGCCGAAACGGAGTCGCTCTGCGTCCGGTCCCAGTGCAAAGCGGCCCCCCACCCGAAAGAGCGGCGGAAAAAGGCCAACTAAATCGAATGACCGGGAATTAGGTGCTCCGTCGCAAGGCATGCTCCTGGAAGCACCTTCCAATGAAAGAGATTCGGAACAGACGGCGGTTGATGGTTCGGTTCGAGATGACACCGGTCGTGCCCCGGCCGCAGACGAGAATACTCGGTTTGAACAAAAGCCGGCTGCGAGCCATCGAACAAACTCGGCCTCGGAGTCAAATGAAGCCCGGGAAATGACTCCGGACGAAAACGGCCGACATCGCGCCGCGGGCGAAGTAGTGGTCGAACAACCGAGGCCTGAGCCGGTTTATGGCGAAGGGCTGATCGAGGTGTCGGGAAAAGGCTTTGGCTTTCTCCGTGACCCCAAACGTAACTATGTGCAGTCGCCGCAGGATATCTTTGTTACCCCGGAGGTAGTACGA